>JAHQWE010000091.1 GCA_019633985.1 Acidiferrobacterales bacterium
CTCTAATTTCCAGATGGATGTTGTTCAGTGCAGTGACTGCTTGTTTGCCGCTGCCGTAGATTTTTTCTACGTTTTTAACGGAAATTGCATTGGTATCATTCATACAGCGACAGCACAACAGGGATACCCCAGATTGGCTTTTCTCTCCAATTTACTATCCAGTGGGTTTGATTTTATCTTCTACTGACCAGAAATGATCGAGCCAGAAGCTATGATTATGTAATTCAGTGGTTAGTGATGGCAAAACTACGACTAACGACCAGAATAGTAACCAGCTCTATTCTGGGAAGCAATTACCGAATGCGGAAATTCAGGAAAAATCCATCCCTGGTATCTGGTTTGTAGAGATTCGGTCTTTGCAGTATTCGATAAATGTTCTCTGGGCCTTGTTTTGGTGCAGCTCTCTCACCATAGCGATGCCTAAATTCAGGGGTGGAGGGGTATCTCCAGAACGAGAGTGGAGGGGAATATACTTCAGCGGGTTACCATCCAGGGAAGCCATATTGTTTGGACGTACATTGGCGAGACTGTATCCATACCCGCTCCCCACCAGGCCGCGCTGCACATCCGTTAACGCTGTTCTCGCCTTAATAGTTGGTTTCAACTCCTGTTGCCGGAATAGCCCCATAAAATATTCACTGCTGAGCGGTAAATCCAGCAATATCATTGGCAAGCTGACAACGTCCTCCAGAGTCAATATATCTCTTTCCGCAAGCGGATGGGAGGCAGAAAGTAAAACATATGGGGGTAGTTCGGCTAAGGGCACAAACTCGATGTCTGCGTGGAGCTCCAAATCGTAGGTTAGCGCCAGATCGATATTGCCAACCCGAAGTTGCTGCAGCAGCTTTTCCTGATGCGCTTCTCTCACCCGAATGTCGGACCCAGGATGTGATGCCATAAACCCATGGCAAAGTTCGGGGATGATAATTGGAGCCAGAGGGTTGAAACAACCCACTTCGATAATGCCCACCACCTGATCCGACAATGCTCCAGCCAGATTGTGCAATTCATCTGCTTGCGACAGCAGGGCTTTGGTTTCTCTAAGAAACTCTCGGCCTGCGCTGGTCAGCGATACTCCCTGTGCATGATGGCGCAGGAATAACTGCAAGCCAAAGGTCTCTTCGAGGTGGGAAATTGCGCTAGAAATAGAAGGCTGTGAAACGTGGATGTTTTCCGATGCTTTCAAAATACTTCCAGCATCTCCAGCGGCAACAAAGTAACGTAATTGCTTTAGGGTGAAACGAAGCGGCAGTGTATTGAGCGCTTCTGAGTCAGACTGATCCCCCATGAAGGTTACCTGGATGCACTCACATTTAATTACTCATCACCGGGAACGCCATAGGACGGCGCGGCGGAAGGATCAAGTGCTCTTGTGAGGTAATCAAGCATTTGCGGTTCGTAATCCTGCCAAAGCTTGCGCAGCTCGACTTCGGTATCGTGATCAGCCCAGTCAACACGTAAATCTACAAGAGGAAAAGGTTGAGAGTCCGCCACCAGAAGAGCCGCAGAGTGCACATCACCTTCTTCGCCGCCCGCCGCGATACCTGCCTCTAACGCACGTAATAACCGCTCCGCTAGGTGTTCATTTGGATTGGCATTGAAACTCGATGTCATAGCGACTGGCACTTCAATGGAAGAGAGTAGATTCCCTGCTGCAAAACAGTGTTCCCCCTCTGAAACGGCATTTGTACCAAGAATGTTTTCGCCGGTAAAACTGGCGGTGCCGCCATGCCGATCTACCAAAGTAAGTTGGCGGTAATCTAGATAGGGCCGATTCTTGATGACAAGCTCGAGCGCGGAGGGAGCAGCATGACCCGACTCCATCGCATCGAGAAGTGCAGGCCCAAGGGAAGGGTCCGTCACATTCTGGGTTGCCACTGCGCCAACATTCGCACGGACATGAGGGCACCTTGCGCCAACGCAAATACTGGAAGTCGTGATAGCCACACCGAACATGCCAGTGCGCTCACAATGGCCAACAATAGAAAAAGTCATAGTTTCGATTCAATAGGAATGTTTGGCATTAATCCGGGATGACCGCTGTGGCTTCGATTTCCATTACCCATTCTGGTCGGGCCAATCCGTCAACAATGAGTCCAGTAGATACGGGGAACACACCTTTCAGCCATTTTCCAATCGCCTGGTAGACATCATCCCGATATCGAGGATCTGTCAGATAAACCTGTATCCGACAAATATGCGATAACTCAGATCCAGCTTCCTCGAGGAGTTGTTTGACATTTCGCATCGCCTGATCTGCCTGATCATAGGCGCTCAACGATTCAATACTCTCAAAGTTATCCACATCCTGCCCCACTTGTCCACGGACAAAAACCATGGTGCCGCGCGCCTTGACGACCTGACATAAGTCGTTATCCAGATTTTGATTTGGGTATGTTTCTTTCGTATTGAACTTTCTATAGCGCAGGTGGGGGTCGGTCATCGTTTATCTGTACAAGTGTTATAGGTTAAGGAGAGACTAGCGTTCTAAAAGCTGTTGTCAAGAAGTATTCGGGGCGGGTGTTTCCTTTTGGATACGCTTAAGCTCTTCGTTGTCGGCGGCTAGAGTTTCTTCAAGATTTTCCCGCGCGCTATGGGCAATGGATACAACTTCATTGAGATCATGGCGCACAGCAGCCTGTTTGATCATGGTATCGATATCCATTGTTCTCAGGGTTTCTGCACGGCGCTCTGCCGCTTCCGGGGAGAATCCAAGATTTACCAGCACCTTTTTCCCAAGGTGTAATGCCGAGTAAAAGGTTTCTCTGGCAAACTCAGCGATATTCTCTTCGATGAGTTCCATGGCATGCCCACGGTCGTATGCTCTTACCACAATCTTGGCATTGGGAAACTCGTGCTTGATGAGTTTGACAGCCTGGTTCACCGTCTCTTGATCGTCAATTGACAGTACAATTACCTTTGCATTAGCTGCCCCAGCAGAATGCAGTACATCCAATCTTAGTGCGTCGCCATAGTAAGATTTGTATCCGAAGCGACTACTGCGTTCGATCTGATCCGGGTTGTGATCGATTAAAGTGGGGGTGATCTTGTTGGCCAGTAACAGTCGCGCAATCACCTGACCGAACCTGCCGAAACCAACAATAATGACAGAATTGCCATCATCCGGAATTTCATCTGGTTCTCTCTCGGTTTGAAGTACAAACCGTGGTTCGATAAAGCGGGTATGTAGTACAACAAACAACGGAGTGAGTGCCATCGACAACGCCACGACCAGTGTGAGAAGTTGCACAATGGCGGTTTCCATTGCTCCAGCTGCGGAGGCAAATCCGAATAACACAAACGCAAATTCTCCACCCTGTGCGAGAAGCAGCGGAAAAAACAGGGTTTGATTCGCGGGCAATTTCGCGACCTTTCCAATCACGTACAACACACAACCTTTGATCAGCAGTAATAAAGCTGTAAGGAAAATAATCTGAAAGGGCTTTTCCCATAACAAGCCAAAATCCATAGACATGCCTACGGAGACGAAGAAGAGGCCAAGTAGTAGTCCCTTAAATGGTTCAATATCTGATTCCAGCGCATGGCGATACGGCGAGTCAGCCATAAGCACCCCGGCAACAAAAGCGCCAAGAGCCATGGATACACCTATCATGTCCATAATCATGGCGATGCCTACTACCAGCAGCAGGGAAAGCGCCGTGAACACTTCTCGTAGATGCACAGATGCAACAAAGTTGAGCACGTGTTTTAGTACAAAACGACCAATTAAAAATATACCCGCGATGACGGCAACAATAGTAAGGGTTGAGACCTCAGCGGTGCCTCCGCCATCGATCAGTTCAAATCCAAGTAAAGGTATCAGTGCGATGATTGGAATGACGGCAATATCCTGGAACAGTAAGATGGAAAAGCCGGTTTTTCCTGCGGGGGTGTTGAGGAGACTCTTTTCTCCAAGTATTTGCAGCACAATTGCGGTGGAAGATAGCGCAAGACCTAGCCCTGCAACTACCGCAGTCTGCCATCGCGCGCCAAACAACATAGCAACCCCAAAAATAATCGCCGCACTTACCAATACTTGTGCACCACCAGCTCCCAATATTGGCTTACGCATGTTCCAGAGCTTTCTTGGTTCAAGTTCGAGACCGATCAGGAATAGCAGTAGCACCACACCAAACTCGGAGAAATGGAGTATTTCCTCGACATTCGTAATCAATCCGAGAACCCATGGCCCGATAATGATTCCTGCGCATAAATAACCGAGTACTGAACCTAATCCTAATCGCGCAAAGATCGGAACGGCAATGACCGCCGCGGAGAGATACGCTACTAATATATAAACTACGCCGTGTTCTTCCACTTTGTTATCTGTTGTTCAATCTGTTTCACATAGGATACGTGATTCTTATCAATATCACATAAAAACTATCGATTGAACTATTCTGAAAATTTCACGTTCGGCAAAGAATCTACTGACCAATAAACGTCAATGTTGTCGCAAATTTCGCTTGTGTTTGAGACGCGACCGGGCGTAGCCTAGCTACAAAATCCACTCTGGAAACGAATTGATGCAGACAGCAGTTGTCATAGAACGTAGACCGAAGTTGGGTAGTTTGATGATCTACAGCTTTCCCTGATTTCTTTCGGGAAAATGGCTTCCAGTCCCTCAAACATTCGTGCGAACCTCGGTGCAGCAACTGCAGGGGAGGTGGTTGATAGAACCAATTCAGTAGCGGGAATCTATAGTGTCTCTCTGGGTTTATTTTTATTCGCCATTCAGGATGTCATCATCCGCTACTTGAGTGATACACATTCGGTATTACAAATCGTTTTTACGCGAAGCGTTTCGGCACTATTAATCCTGCTCACCGTCATTTTGTTTCTCGGTGGTAAGAACACGCTGAAAGTTCATCGGCTATGGCCGCTGTTTGTCAAAGGCTCACTAGGTTTTTTTTCGTATCTGCTGTACTACATGGCAATCACCGGATTGCCCCTTGCAGACGCGGCCACTATTACCTTTATCGCCCCAATCCTGGTAACCGCCATGTCAGCAATCTTGTTTGCAGAGCAAGTGGGATGGAGGCGATGGTGCGCAGTATTACTTGGGTTTGTCGCGATGACATTGGTGGTTGGTCCGAAAGGACATTTTGGCAATCTTGAAGTGGTTTTTGCGCTAGGTGCTGCGTTTACCTATGCGATTTCCACCATATCTACGCGTTACATCGATTCGCGGGACAGTGCCCTCACTGCTGCTTTTTACTCGATCCTGGCTTTTTTATTCTGGAGTATGGTTTGCAGCGTCGTGGTGCTTCTATTCTTTCAAAGCAATCAGGAAGCGCGACCTTCCGTGGCATTTCTTTTGAGAGAGTGGCATCATCCTAGTCACCTTGATCAGTGGTTAATGGTGCTGCTTGGATTTGTTGCTTCCAGCGGATTTTATCTGCTTGTCCGTGCCTATATGGTCGCCGAGTTTAGCGCTGTGGCTCCGTTTGAGTACCTGTACATTGTGTGGGGCGCTACATTCGGCTTCCTGATCTGGAATGAAATTCCTTCCTGGACGACAATTGCCGGAGTAACATTACTGGTTAGCAGCAATTTATATATATTAAAAAGAGAAGTGGTGTTGAAAAAACGCAATGCGTTTCGGCGGCCAAAAATACCGCACCGATAGTCTATTCCACAAATTGTGTGTCACTAACGATTCCATCCTAAACTGGAATTCAAAATTTTTTAAAACACGTAAGCATGTCCGCGCGATCGCAGATTTCAACAGAGGAGTTCAATCAGCTCATGCGGGAAGAGTTGCCGTTTGCGCGCGTCTTCAGCATTACCGCTATACAGCTTGATTGTGATGCGGCGATTCTCTGTGCACCACAACATGAGGACAGTTTGCGTCCAGGAGGTACTATTTCAGGCCCGGTCATGATGGGGCTTGCAGATGCGGCACTTTACGCGGTGATACTGGCGAACATTGGCAAGGTAGAGTTGGCTGTCACAACTAATTTATCGATTAACTTTCTTAGAAAGCCCGCCCCAGGTGATTTGTTTTGCCGAGCCACGATATTGAAGCTCGGAAAACGTCTCGCGGTCTGTGAGGCACGAATATATTCAGACGCGAGTGATGGCGAAACAGTCGTTGCTCACGTAACCGGCACCTATTCGATTCCTCCGGGAAGCGTGGGGTGAGAACCACGGTTTGGCAAACGTCAGCGATGTCTTCTTTCCGAGATTCTTATGCGTTCGATTAAGACAAACGATTGGTCGCAGTTTCCACACACAATATTTAAACCAGGTTTGCCCCAGACATTTGTCTGACAGTCCGGGCAAGTGTATTTGCTTTTACTCAAGCTTTTATTTTCAGGAGGAGGATTCCAATTGATTTCCGCGGGTGCTTCAACAGTTGGCACTGGCGCGAGGAGGGCGGGGGCAACGGTTTCGATTTCAGCGATGAGGCTCTCGAATTCTGGCTCTGCTTGATCGATTTCCCTTGGCTGGGAAGACGGCTGCCATGCGGGTTCAGTGTCGATCCATTTAAACCGATATTCTCCTCGACATAATTCATAGCAAGAATGCAAAAATTCGCCACCTTGCTGAGGATAATCCGACATCGACTGCCCGGTTTTACTACCGCCAGGTTCACCGGTACTGCTGGGTATCAATCCGATGGATTCCATTTTATCCGCCCACTCTCGATTGTGATAACCACTTCGACTCTTGTGGTGCCCTAAGACATGCTGCCATAAGTGGCATTGTTCATGCACCAGTGTCTGTAGCACATCAATCACTCTGTTCCGTGCAAAATAGGCTGGATTCAACGCAATTTCATGGGCTTTCAACCCCTCGCCATCAATCCACCTTTCCGCTGAGAAATACCCCATTGTGTTGCTGGTTCGTTGTAGGGTCAGCATGCACCAGGGCAACTCGTTGTCGAACAAACTCAAATTAAAGTGCTGAAATGCGTGATTCAGCAAATCGTAGAATTCCTGTGTCGGATTGATTTTCACTTTTGTATCGTACGAAACAATAATAATATATTTCCCTCCAATGATTGAAGACGGTTAAGTCTTTGTTTAAGTGGTAATATAAATTCTAATTATCACCAATAACTTATTGAATTACCGTAAATATTTTCCATATCGACCAGATTCGTTTCGCGAGGTGCATTAGCGATCGCCCTGGATTGCCGGATTGATGAAGCAGCAAGTGCTTTGAC
>JAHQWE010000092.1 GCA_019633985.1 Acidiferrobacterales bacterium
GGAAATACTATAATGGCACCCCCTGCATTTAATTCATCAATTGCGCGCCTGCGAACTTTAATGTTCTGCTTTCTTGCTGATGTGCCTTCAGAAAGATCCATAGGGAGAAGATAGTCGCTGATATGCGGAGGGTGATCAAATATGTCCCAGCAAACGATTTTGAAATCCCGACGAACTGTATCAATCAAATGCGCGATGGCGGCGCCGTCGACCAAACCAAAGGGATGATTCGCGACCACGAGCAATGGACCTGACTCCGGAATCGTTGTTGCCCCCGTATTCTGCACACACACATTGAGCTCAAGGGCATCGATCACATCCTGCCAAAATTGATCTGCGCCCTGGTTATTCATCAAGAAATCCTGGTATCTATTTATAAGCCGTGACTGTCCGGTCATTTTTTCGACGAGCGCAACCAATGTTCTTTGAATCTCAGACAGATCACTCGTTGCATAGCTAAAATCTCTAGCGTCAGGGCTTGAATATGATGAAAACTCTTTCATTGAAACTAATTTGCTAAGGTACGAATAACTTACAAAAACAATGTGACAAACAGCTTGCAATGAGATAGTTTTGAATGCCGCTAAAAGTTGGGGCGCAGCAGAGGAGGTTAGACTGCGTGAGAGATCGTCTAAATATGTCAAAACTATACGGTCCTCAGATCTTGCTGATCGGGTCTCGCAGACCGCGTCTCGCAGATCACGTCCTGTGGGTAAAGCTACCGCTCCTGCTTTCGCGCCTTACCCACGTCCTGTGGGTAACACAGATATGGATTATCCTTCGGTCAATCTATCCATTGACGTTTATTGCCGAGGTTCCTTGGCCAAATTCCAAATTAATCTTATACATCTCAATCAACATCTCCTCCAGAAATTTGTCATCAAAATTTCATGATACTAGTGTAAAAAACTGCTCATGAAATCAGAACAAAGCTTGCTCACTGAAGACCAAAAAAGCCATTGGTATATAAACGGCTGGGTACACGTAAATTCTGCCATCGATGTAAAAGCGCTTGAGTCCACTCGCGCCGAAGTAGATCGCCTCGCAAGAACCCCGGCGATGGAAAATAGCCTCACCCACTATTTTGAAGAAACACGATTAGGCAGAAAACTGTGTCGCACGGAACGGTTTATCGAACACAGCGAACAGCTCGAGCAACTGATCACCACAGGCTTGATTCCCGATATCGCATCCATGTTGTTTTCTGAAAAGGCGGTTTTGTTCAAGGAAAAAATTAATTACAAAATGCCAGGCGGTGCGGGGTTCTCCGCCCACCAGGACGCAACCGCTTATGATTTTGTTAATCACCATATCACCTGCCTGGTGGCTCTGGATGACATGACAAAGGAAAACGGTTGCCTCGCATTCTCCAGGCGACCGGGAGAAAAGGCGCTCCTGAAAACCAATGGTTCAGGATGCATCGATCAGGACACCGCCGATGCGCTTAACTGGTATGCGGTAGAGGCAAACGCTGGAGATCTCGTGTTTTTTGACTCCTACACACCGCATAAGAGTGGCAGCAATGAGACCAGCGCCCCAAGAACGGCGCTTTATCTCACCTACAATGCCGCGCAGGATGCCGATATGCGTGCAAAGTACTACGATAACCGAGACCGCATCATTGCCAGCAATAGCGATAGTAGAATTAGTACCATCGGACACTTTGAAGGGCATAATATCTCTACTTCTTCGTCCTAATCTTATTTTCTCGAATACATTCCCTGCATCATGAACCTTCCTCACAACGCAACCAATCCAGAAAAGTTTGTCGCTGATTTATGCGCCTGGATCGAACAGGAAGGCGTCTCCTATTATGACGAAACCGTCACCCAACTGGATCACGCTTTGCAGTCTGCCTACCTGGCAGCGCAGGAGTCTGTTGAAAGGAGTCAGGTTGTCGCGGCGTTACTCCATGATATAGGGCATTTGATCATCGACGAGCACAGTCGCCGCGAAGACTTTCTCTCTCATGATGCGTTTCATGAAAAGGCGGGGTGCCTGTGGGCGAATCGTTTTTTTGGCGACCCAGTTTCCGAGCCGATTCGATTACACGTTCCTGCAAAGCGTTGGCTGTGCACCACCGATGACGCGTATTATGAGCGCCTCTCTGATTCTTCCAAACACAGCTTTACCTTACAGGGAGGTATGATGTCTTCGAAGGAAGCTGCAGCGTTTGAAGCGGAACCCTTTAGCAAAGAGGCTGTAAAATTGCGGCTTTGGGATGACAAGGCAAAGGTGACCAACAAAAAAGTGCCAGCAATTATCGCCTATCAATCAGATTTACTGGCTTGTCTTCACGTCGTCTGACACTGTTCTTACTTACACCTCAATACCTTTTCCGCCTTTCCGCATCCCCGCCTAAATCCGCCGCTAGGCTTGAAGACAGTGTAATAAAACTAAAGCAGACGCCGTCTTAGCCATCCGGAAATTACATCCATCAGAATCACGACAAGAAGAGTGAGCACAATCAAATAAAGCGTATTTTCCCAATCTTTGGAAGTTTGAATCGTCTGCACCAGCATTAATCCAATACCTCCTGCACCCAGCGCACCGATCACCGTTGCCGAGCGGGTGTTTGACTCCAAGTAGTAAAGTGTTTGTGAAATAAATACCGGCATGATTTGCGGTAACACGCCAAACGCGTAGTTCTGTGCATTGCTGGCGCCGGTAGACTTCACCCCCTCCACCTGATGCTCATCAATATTTTCGATCGCTTCTGAGTAAAGCTTGCCCAGTTCTCCAACCATGGTAAACACGATCGCCATTATTCCTGTTAGCGGGCCAAGACCAAAAGCACGAATAAATATCAGCGACCAGATCAAAGTATCTATCCCGCGCAGAAAATCAAAGCAACGACGGATAAACATCCGCGAAACGAAGTTACGGTTAAAATTTGAAGAAGCGATAAAAGCTAGGGGCAAAGCAATCACCGACGCCACAACGGTGCCAAGCAATGCCATGATCACTGTTTCCAGAAGGGCCCGAAACACATCCTTGTGCTGCCATTCCTTGTTATGCCAAATGCCATTCCAAATCGATTGCCAGTTTGACTGATCCGGGAAAATCCTCTCGGAGGAAAACGCCGTTGCCGCCACTTCGGTAAAGGCCTTTCCATTGAGAGGATGACCAAAATCGAAGAAGAAATTCTCCCAGCCAGCAAAGTAACGATGTACTTCCACTTTGGTCTTCGTTACCTGTATTCGCTTGAACAAAGAGGGCCGTGCTTCAAACTTGCGTGGGGAGTACTTTGCCCATTCAGGAAGATCACCGCTAAATAAAACACCATCTTTGGTCGCTTCTACAACCAGGGGCGGGATTCCTGGCACAACGAATTCAACCACATTACCCTTGACCGTCGCAGTTACCCCGTCACCCATATCGACGTCAAAACCCTGAGAGTCAACCTGCACCCATTCAGGATAAGAACCTTCAAACTCTTGCCCTCTGGTACCTTCCAGGCTCACCTCAATCTCGCCTGTCTTAAACCGCTTTACAATATGGTATTTATGCGCAAATGAGTCGGTAGCTAGGATGACTCCACGGTCAACACGCAGGTTTTCGATCAACTTGGGTACCTCAAACACGTGCATCGCATAAGCGATATACACCAGTGCGGCGAAGATGAGCGCAATGGGCAAAACCGACTGCCGCCGGGAGTGTTTGATCAGGTCAGCATAGCGCGATCGAATCGCCACCATATCGCTCGCTGCGGCCGGGCTCATGTTAGTTTCCCAGTTTTCAGATCCTGACCAATGATTTTTCGCCGCAATACTGATGAAAGCTGGTCAATTACAATGATGGTCAGGAACAGCAAGACAAACAGGGCCGAGATATCCGCGCCCTGACTCCAGCCAATGGCTTTTCGCAGTTCTGTACCAATCCCTCCCGCTCCGACGAAACCCAATATCGCAGATGCACGGATATTGATTTCAAACCTGAGCAATGCGTAGCTCAGATAATTCGATGAAACCTGTGGCAGCACTCCAAACCGCATACGTTGTAACCAGTTTGCCCCTGTTGACTGCAAGCCCTCGAGCGGCCCACGATCAATATTTTCATTCACCTCCGAAAACAGTTTTCCCAACGCTCCGGTGGTATGCAAAATAATCGCGACAATGGCAGGCACCGGACTAGTACCCAAAACAAAGATAAGAAATAAGGCAATGATCAGTTCCGGGAACGCACGCATGGTATCCATCATCCTTCTTGCCACCGGGATCAATGGCGGCCATACCTGGATATTTCTTGTTGATACAAACGCAAACAACACCGCAAAAATCCCGCCGATCAATGTACCAATCGCCGCCATGTTGATGGTCTCAATCATGGCTGGAATATAGCTTCGAAACTTGGCAAACCAGTTTGCATCCGGTGCTACAGTATCTTTCAATATGTCAGCGGGATAATCCAGGAACTGTGACATCCCCTTGATGAAGCTACCAGAATTCATGTCTTCGGCGATGACAAATGCCTTGAACAACAGATAGAAGCATCCCATCGCGATCAAAACGCCATAGATACGGCGCTTTTTTTCTTCCCTGGAAAGTTGAAGAGCGAAAGATTCTGCGGTAGTCATAGCCAAATAAAAAAAGAGCCGTCGACAGATTGCCGACGGCTTGAAACACTGGGAAATTTACAAAAAAAGAATATGGTTTTTGTTATCGGTTAACGTGATAAATCGACCAGGTTAACCGCCAATCTTCTTCTTGCGTGCTGCAACGACAGAAGCGTAAAACTCATGGTCTGTGGCGATAGCGCCTTTCACTTCACCAGAGAACAATCCATAGAGACACTCCTTATCCGATTCCCCCATGTCGACGATCATTGCTGAAATCTTTTCTTTTACGTCGGCTGGCAAATCTTTACGCACAACGACCGGGCCATTTGGAATCACTTTAGAACGCCAGATTTCTTTCATCTCGGTCATATCTACCAGGCCGGCATCCACTGCTTTTCTGAGTGCACCATTGTTGTAACCGTCTTCCCACTCACCCTGACCATCTGCCCAGGTAACGCCGGCGCTATAGTCGCCGTTATAAACGCCCACGATGGTTTGTTCGTGACCACCGGAAAACACGATTTCTTTGAAGTATTCTCCGCTTTCCATTGAGTACCCAGCCTGCGGTATCTCGATGGAGGGGATTAGATATCCAGAAGTGGAGTTAGGGTCGCCGAAGGCAAATACCTTATCTTTCATTGCATCTAGAGAATCGATGTTTGCGTCAACACGGGCAAAGCCAATGGAGTAGTAACCTGTTGAACCATCTGGATTCACCGGAACAAGCACTGGCTCTACTGCGTCCGGGTTTTCGATAAATGCCTTGGCATAGCCAGAAGCACCGAGCCAGGCCATATCGAGGTTGCCACCTAGCAGCCCTTCAATAACGCCGTTGTAATCTGCGGGTGCGAATAACTCGGTTTTTACGCCCAGCTGCTCTTCCGCCGCGTCTTTTACGCATGCGTGAGAGCGTAAACGGTCATTCTGGTTTTCTCCCCCAAGGATACCAACACGGAACTCGCTGATAGGGTCGGCTGCATATACACCGCTGGTGGTTAACGTTAAGGCGGCGGTCACCGCCGCGACAACTAGCTTGATTTGTTTCATGGTTTTTCTCTAAGATGCTATTTGTGGAATAAAAGAAGCACGGTCAGTATCCATTCCAGCTTTTTCTCGGAATGGATGACCGAGGTCATGGTGGTTTAAATCTGTAGAAGTCGTAGCTTCATCAATTTCCGTATCGGTACCGTAAATTAGCTTCACCTGAGTGGAAGTCAGCGCTTCTGGTGAACCGTCAAATACAATCTCACCATCGCGCATACCTATAATGCGCTGGCAATATTTTCGCGCCGTATCCAGGGTATGCAGATTAGTGACCACCGTAATATTTCGTTCGCGATGAATGTCTGCCAGCGCATCCATTACTTTTTGCGCATTGAGCGGGTCCAGCGAAGCGATGGGCTCGTCAGCCAAAATTAAATCCGGCTCTTGATGCAACGCTCGGGCAATCGCGACGCGTTGCTGCTGACCACCCGACAATGTATCCGCCTGCTGCTTGGCGGTTTCAACAATGCCCAACCACTCCAGCGTTCGAATCGCATCGATTCGATCTTCATCATTAAACAGTCGCAACATGCTGGGCAGAGTGGACATGCGATGGAGACGACCCAGCATGACATTGGTAAGCACATCTAGCCGGCCGACCAGATTAAATTGCTGAAAAATCATGGCGCAATCTGATCGCCACTGATGCAGGGCTTTTCCTTTGATTGCGGTAACCTGGCGATCACCGAACTGAATCGTCCCAGCTGAGGGCTCCACCAGTCGGTTGATCATTCTCAGCAACGTCGACTTTCCCGCGCCGGATCGACCAATTACACCAACAAACTGTCCTGCTTCGATGGTCAAATCAGCGGGATGAACTGCAGTCACCTCGCCAAATGTTTTTGTAATACGTTGCAGTTGCAGCATGAATTCTCTCGTTGCATTGATCGGACAGAAGTGCACGACCAATTTCGCGATGGAGTTTCAGGCTGTTTTATTACACTGATGTGTCAGGCGTTAGACAGTTGCAAGAAAGACTTTCAAAGAGAACCGCAAGCTTCATACCTGTCTCAGAAAAAGCATAATGTGAGATTCCTCAAACTATTTATTTTGATAGCCGCATTTCATCCAATCCATCAGTAACTTGTGCGGAAATACAAATACTGGAAAGCGTTCTCTCTTCTGCATAATTCCAGGGAACACCTCGATGCAGCACGGCACGCTCATCCCAGATCAGCACGTCGTTCTTTTGCCATTGGTGTGTATAGACGTATTCCTCGCGGGTGCACCATGCAATTAATTCTCGTGCGAGATCCTGTGCGTCGCTTTCAGTCATGCCGACGGCTCCACAAATATGTGAAGCGATATAAAGCGCCTCTTTACCATTCACAGGATTTGTCCAAACAGAGCGCCAAACCTGTTGCCCCCAATGAGTAAACTTCATCTGTTGCGCCAAACTGGCATCAACCTGTCGCCGGGAATGTGCGTAGTCATGAATAAAGAACACGTCACGCGCCCTGGCTTTCAGACTCTCTGGCATATCTACCCAAGCTGCTCGGGTGGAGGCAAATTCCGTCGACGTACCAGACGGCGGAATCACCCGACCAATCAAAATATTGGCCAGAGCCGGGACCGGTAAGAACGTGCTGTCGGCGTGCCAGAGCATATTCGACTGTAACTCCAGCAGCCTCTGTTCACCTTCTCGCAAAAGTTCGCCATCTGTTTTTTTGTTTGAAACCAGAGACACTTCCGGGTCAGGATCAGACTGATCAATCGTTCGGTCCTCTTTGGGGCCAAACAGTGCACCAAGTCGAAGATGTTCGTCATCACTGATTGTCTGCCCGCGAAACAACAATAACGAATGTTGCTCAAACAACCTTCTTAACTCTTCGAAATGATGACCTTCCAGAATTTCTGCGATCGATAGATTTGTGAGCTTAGCACCATATCTTGGATGCAGAGACTCCGAATTAAGCATGCTTTGATGACTATCGACGAAAAAAACCGTCGCGTAGTTTATCCTTAACGCTTAACCCAGAACCAACGCTGGCAACAGCTGCGCAGCAGCGAAACATTATTCGCATTGATTATGACGCTTCCACATATCCGGATCATGACCCGCAGGTATATTTGCGCACGGATCAGCGGCCTGATAACCGCGCAATACCTGATATTGGATCAGCTGGCCCTCGGTGAGTAGTGAAGGCGTCGCCAAATGTGCTTTTAAGTGCGTCAGTCTCAGTTCGGCCAGGGTTTCAGCAGCAGATCGAACCGCTAATGCCAATGCCTTTTCTGATATAGACGGTTGCGTTAACAGTTGTTCGATTTCTTTTTCCCGCTCAATATATTGCGCGCCCACTTTTCTCGCGTCGAAATTCATTGATTGGTAGAGTGAATCAATTTTAATGATCTGGTCTTCGCTAAGCGACAGTTCGTCTTGCAGTTCCAGTAAATGTATCGGACCCGGTAGCCCATTAAGTTCGGCAGGTTTTGCCAACCCCCATCCGCGCCCCTGCTTGATATCCTCTATATCCTGTTTTGACAAAGACTTTATACGACGGGAATCCTGTCCGGCGTATTCCGAGCCAGAAACAAAACCAGGAACAATGAGAAAAACCAGGGAAATAATCAGGTATCTGGACAAGTGCATTTTGCAAATCAAGTTTGGGAATCGTTGATGATTTTAAACTTTATTGTCAAAACAGAGTCAACTAACCGTGATCGATCAGATAATCTCTTGACCTTGTTGCAACTACAAGGTTTACTATCGAGCTGAATAATGCGCGCTTCGTTAATGTGAGAATGCTCCAACCAAAACCCTGTATCAAATTTGTCAGTTGGTTCATGGCCTTTTGTGTCATGTATACCTCGACGATAAGTGCGGCAATGATGGGAGGGTCTGGGCATGGACATATGGATAATGGAAGCCATCACGAGATGGCAACGCCAAGCCATACTTGCGATGAGCATGGCCTGGACCATACCGACACCCATTGCGTGTCAAGCTTACATCACGACTCGCACCCATCAGATCAAGTTCAGGAAAGCGCAGAGACTACAGAAAGCACAATGATGCTTTGCAGTGTATGCGCGCTTTGTACATCGATCGTTCCAACGCTCGATGTTAATCTGCAATTTAATGGAAGACCGCTGCCGGGATTCGTCTCGGAGTCAGCTTCCGCTTTTTCCAATTTCTCCTCACGTCTCAAACGCCCTCCCAGAGCGTAATCGCCCAGCAATAGCTACAGTCTCGTAGCTATCAATTCCTTATGTCCGCTGGCTTCAGCCAATTCTTCGACTGGTCAGCACAGGATCAATCCGCACTGAGGTGAATTCTCGTGAACATCAATCAACTACTAACCGTTCTAGTGAGTTTGGTATTAACAAACCTGACTTTCTCCAACATTGCCCTGGCCCAGGATCAGTCTGCCCTGAGCCCGGAGCAGCATCCAAACTCACCATCGTATCAATCCGGCTTTCCTCCAAAAATCATCCCCCTGGATACAAAACTTTCGTGGACCAAGCGTTTTAACGGAAACGAAGTATTTAACGAAAATGAAGTGCTCGAACAGGTCGCTACCACCATTGCGCCAACGGCGAGAAGCATAAAAGAAAATGATCAGCATGCTGCAAACCATCAAATGAATATCGATGGCACCGGTGTAATCAAACAAATTAAGACTAATCAGGGAAAAATTAAGCTTAAGCATGGGCCGATTGAACGGCTTGGGATGCCTGCGATGACGATGGTTTTCAAAGTGGACGACACCTCGCAACTCGATGGTTTAGAAAAAGAGCAGGAAATTGGATTTAGCGTCGACAATTCGTCGGGTGGATTTGTCATCACACAAATTATGGCTATGAAGGGCGGAGATGCCGCGATGTCAGCGATGCCCAAGAGCAATGCAATATCCCCAATGGATGCTACTGGAACCGTTAAGGCCATAAGACCGAAACAGGGAAAATTAAAAGTTGAACACGGGCCAATAGATCGATTGGGCATGCCCGCCATGACCATGATGTTCAAGGTAGCCGATCCAGAATCTCTCAAAGGACTTAAGAAAGGCGACGCTATCAATTTCTCAGTGGATAACTCTGCCGGAGGCTTTGTAATTACCGACCTTCAGTCAGCACAATGAGAAGGATGATGAATAACAAAACTTTTCGCCACTCTATACTAACTTTATCGGTTTTAACGCTGACGGCGTGCACAACCGTACCGAAAGACAGTGGGCTATCAGACATTCAAGCTATCTATGGCAATCAGTCCGAAGTGACTTATCGACTGCCGCGGGTTGATCAACCGATGCCGATGACCAGCGATGAGCTCAATGCGCTTCTACAGGATCCTTTATCGGTAGAAACGGCAGAGAGAA
>JAHQWE010000003.1 GCA_019633985.1 Acidiferrobacterales bacterium
AAGCAGATTCATAAGCCTGTTGTTCCGTAAGCGAAACGCTGGTTGACCCTTGGGAGTTTGCATTTGACGATTGTTGTATCGATTGATCCACCTGACTTCCGGTCACACTTCGGGTAGTTGTAGCATCTACGACAGTCACTGTACCAACTTGGTTTCCCGCCGGAGTTCCCGTGTTCCCGGTCGTAGCAGCGATGTCGGTTTGGTCAACCTGGTTCACCACGGATGGGCCAATTCCCGTTTGTCCTTCCGCAAGTAGTTGACCTGTATCAGGATCTACCAGCACGTTTGCTGAAGGATCAGAAGGCGTCACTGTTTGTCGGGAAGCCGATTGCACCTGATCTTCGAGACTCAGCAACCGTCTATCGATATCCTGAAATAAGTCTTCCTGCCGACGGTTCGCATTTTCTTGCTGGAACTGCATCTGCTCGACGGCATTTCGCATCTGCTTCAGATCCTCTTTCAGAGCAGAAAGTTGCGACAGTGCTCTAACCATCTCAATACTTTGTTGGCTCGGTGGAGGCGTTGTTGGCTCCGTTTCCACTACTTCTGGCTGGGTTCGTCCGACACTGCATCCAGCGATAGCCACACTTAAGACAAGAGGTATTAGCCGCCGAACGTAGATTTTTAAGTTGAGATAGATGCCGTCGAAATTCATAACAGAAAGAGGATGCGGTTAAATCATGAACAACCCTGCTCTCGATAATGATCGAGAGCAGGGAGGCTGGTTATTGATAAAGGATTTCTACCCGGCGATTCAGCGCGAATGCCGCTTCATCGTAGCCAAGTGCTACCGGCCTTTCCTCACCATAAGATACGTTTTGAATTCTGCCGCCGGAAACCCCCAATGCTTCCATTACATTGGCAACAGACTTTGCTCGATCCTCGCCAAGTGCCAAATTGTATTCCCGGGTGCCACGCTCATCCGCGTGTCCTTCCAGAATAATCTGCACTCCAGAATTACTTGCGAGAAATTGCGCATGTGCCTGCACAATCGCTTCACTTTCCAGCGTCAGCAAACTGCTGTTGTAGTCAAAATAGACGACGCGTTTACTTAACAGCTCGCCTTCGGGGCCATTCGCGCCCATTGCGCCACCGAGACCAGTCGAGCCATCATCCAGTCCGCTACTGGATACACCATCACCAGCCAAGCCTCCAGTGCTTGCACCAGCGGTTCCGTCGACTGCTTCGACATTCACATCTCCATCAACGGCCTTACGGCCTCCGCAACCCACTATCGCAACGCTCAAAAAAAGAACAACGACGTATGAAAGTACATTTCGCATAATAGCCTCTACAGTTTTCGGTTAAATGGTGACCACGCTGGCTCTCGGACAGAACCTTGTTGAAATCGGAGTGTTTGTTGCACGCTGCCATCGGTAGATACAGCGGCCAATATACTGCGACCGCCTTTTTGCGTCGCATAGATGATCATTTCGCCATTAGGGGCAAAGGTGGGGGATTCGTCTTGTCGAGTATCTGTCAATTCTCTAACACTTCTTTCCTCCTGCGAGTATATCCCAACTCTAAATCCATTACCCTGATCAGTAATCAAAACCAGCGATTTGCCATCAGGAGAATGAGACGGCCCGGCGTTGTATTTACCATCAAAAGTCACCCGCTGCGCATTTCCTCCTGCAACTGGAATTCGATATATCTGTGGTGCACCTGAGCGGCCGGAAGTAAATGCAATCGTCCTACCATCTGGCGCCCAGTCTGGTTCAGTATCAATAGCGGTGTGTCTAGTTAATCGTCTCAGGCTATTATTATCGACGTTATAGACATAAATATCCGGATTTCCATCCTTAGAGAGGGTCAATGCTAGTGATCGTCCATCGGGTGACCAGGCCGGAGCACTATTTATTCCAGGATATTCCGAAACCAATTGCCTTTCACCACTCCAAACATTTTGGATATAGACGTTGGAACTCTTCTTTTCGAATGAAACATAAGCAAGCCAGTTCCCATCCGGAGACCATGCTGGCGACAGAATAGGCTCATTGGATTGCAACACCGTTCTTGGTCCAAACCCGTCTGCGTCCGCAACTTGCAGTAAAAACTTGCGTTTGGGATCTTTTCCCTGCGCTGTGATATAAGCAATTTTCGTATCAAACGCGCCGCGCTTTCCGGTGAGCTGCTGGTAAATAATGTCACTAATCTGGTGCGACACTTTACGTATTCGATTCTCGGGAATAACAAACTTTTGACCGGTGAGCTGACGCTCCCGAAACACATCAACCAAACGAAAGCGTACTTCAAGCTGGCCGTTTCCGAGGTTTATAATTTTTCCGACTACCAGCGCCTCGGCTTTCAATAATCGCCAATCTTTATATTGAATAGAACCCAAGTCAGTCGGTTGGCTGAGAAATGTTTCTCGCGACACCGGATCAAATTTACCGCTGGAGTTTAAATCTGACTCAACAATATCCGCTGGAAGATGTGGCAGATCAGAGACGCCTTCCAAACCAAATGGCACAATCGCAATGGGAATACCTGCATCTACCCCTTTATTGACTTCAATGGTCAGTACCGCAGAAGCAGGTCGCGATATCAGAAAAACTAGTACGGTCGCGACAAAGAAAAAGAAACTTTTGCTCTTCAAATGACCAGGAGATGTCATGTTTTCCACCTTATTCATCAGGATTAAATTCAATATTAAACTCATTGAGATACTCATAGTACTTTGGATTTGTCGGTATAGGTAAAGGCGAAGCTTTTTTAACCGCGATTTCTGCAGATTGATCGAAAAATGGATCACCGCTACTTCGAATAATCCTTGCACTTAATACTTCTCCATTACGCGCCACCTTCAACTGGATTAGCGCGGAGAGTCCAACACGACTGGTTCCCGGGCGACGCCAGTTGTTCTCAATGGCAGATTTGATTCTTCCAGCCGCAGCCTGCAATGCATTAGCCGCCTCAGCCTGAGTTTGCGCGATCTCCTGCTGTTGTCTCTCCGCAGCCAGTCGTTTCTGAAGCTCTTCCTCAGCGCGTTTTTTCTCAGCAGCTTCTCTTTTTCTCCGTTCCTCTTCCTTTCGTTTCTTTTCTTCAGCCTCTTTCTTTCTCCGCTCTTCTTCCTTCCGCTTTTTCTCTTCCGCTTCTTTCTTTTTTCGCTCTTCTTCTTTGCGTTTTTTCTCTTCGGCTTCTTTCTTTTTACGTTCCTCTTCTTTTCTCTTCTCTTGTTCCGCTTCCTTTATCTTGCGTTCTTCTGCTTTCTTTTTCTCTAGTTCTCTTTCCTTCTTTTTCTTCTCCGCTTCTAACTTCTTTTTTTCTTCCGCTTTTTTTCGCTTGAGCTCTTCCTGTTCTTTCTTCGCCTGCTCTTCTTGCTTCTTTTTTTCTTCAGCCTGCTTTTTTTCCTCTTCTTTCTTTTTTATCGCCAGCTGTTTTTTCTTCTCTTCTTCCTGTTTTTTCTGCTCTTCCTGCTTTTTCTCAAGAATTTCGGCTTCTTTTTGGCGTTGTAGCTCCTCTAACTTTTCAACTTTTTTCTGCTTCTGCTCGTCCAACTGCTGCTGTGACACCACCACGGCCTGCATTGGTTTTCCACCCGCCTTTATTTTTTCCGGCGCATTAAGAAAACCAAAAAAAACAAAAAAGATGATCAGCCCATGAATTATCAGGGTAAACAGGGCTGATCGAATCCAGTCAATAAGCCGTCTAAACGTTTCCTGCATTAGGTACCTGGCGTTTCTGTAATCAAGCCAACTGACTCAACACCTGCGCGTTGAAGCAGAACCATGGCCTCCACCACTGAACCGTAATTAGCCGATGTATCACCACGAACCAAAAAAGGTAAAGTCGGATTTCGTGCTAGCACAGCCCCTGCCGCACGTTGGACTTCTTCAGGTCCTTGTACCGCATCTTCGTTGTCGTTGAGATACATATTGCCGTCAACATCAACCGTCACTACAAACGGTTCCTCTTCTTGATCTGGCATGGTCTCGGCATCCGCTTGTGGTAAATCAACTTTGACCCCGGAGCTCAGCAAAGGTGCTGTCACCATAAAAATCACGAGTAACACCAACATGACATCAATATACGGCACCACATTGATCTCACTCATCAGGCGTTTTTTGCGACCATATCGGGTTTGACTCATCAGACTCCCCGCGAGATATCCTGTCGATTCACGATACTGAGAAACTCTTCCATAAATACTTCATAGCGGGATGTCAGCTTTTCAGCGGCATGGGCAAAACGGTTGTATGCGATGACCGCCGGTATCGCAGCAAACAATCCCATCGCGGTAGCAATCAACGCCTCTGCGATACCAGGTGCTACGGTAGCAATGGTAACCTGTTGCTGGGACCCGAGATCGATAAAGGAATTCATGATTCCCCATACGGTTCCAAATAATCCGACATAAGGACTGATCGACCCTACTGTCGCAAGGAAAGATAAGTTGGTTTCCAGGTGGTCGATTTCTCGACTCAGCGCCACACGCATGCTGCGATGTACACCATCCACCATATCGGATCGGTTCACATTGCTCTTTTGCACCAGACGGTTGTATTCACGATAGCCGGCGATAAAGATATTGGCGATTCCTTCCTGCACGCCCTCGCCACTCCACTTTTGATAGATACGGCTCATTTCTCCGCCAGACCAGAATTCTTCCTCAAAATCTTCGGCGATATCGCGATAGCGTTTGTAAGACGCACGCTTTCGGTCGATCATGAACCAGGAAACGACGGACGCCAGAAACAGTATCAACATGACGGCCTGGACAAGCCAACTGGCATCAGCAATCAAACCTAGAATCGACATGCTGTGTTCAGCAGAAGGAGGAGTAACAGGAGACATTTAAATTAGTTATTTATTGTGTAAAGGTTCAGACAAGTCACCTGCCGGAGCTATGTCGAGTGTATCTGGTACTGCGCGAATACCCGACGCAATTCCGATGGCATTTTGCAGGGTAAAAAAGTGTCAGCAGCGATGGTAGCAATTTTAATCTTTGCATCGACAAGCACCCGCTCTGCTCGAGTCACCTGCTGGTGACACAATATACTGGCACCGCGGAGTGCTGACACCGCGATTGAAATATTCAACGTGTCGTCAAGAAAGGCCGGTTGCAGGTATTTTAAATTCGATTCCGTCACCACAAACACTACGTTAAATTGATCTCTTAAAACTGTAACTGGAAGCCCGGCATGTCTCAGGCACGCGCTTCGTGTTCGTTCCATCAGGGTAAGATAATTTGCGTGGTAGACAACGCCCCCCGCATCCGTATCAGCGTAGTCAATCTCGATTGATTGAGAGAATACGTTCGTCATTTAAAGCGATATTATCCGGTACGACGGCCACGAACCACGGACGCTCGGGGCAGATTTAATGTATCTGCTATTCATGAACACTGGCTGAATATGTCGTTTTTCAAAAGGTGTCTCGCGACCGTCTTCTTATTCACTATCCGGCATCAACTCTTGTTGCCGATTGGAGACATCTACGGGCATATCCACGCCCAGATGACGCCAGGCATTCTTGGTCGCCATCCTGCCCCGCGGTGTACGCATCAAAAAACCCTGCTGAATCAGATAAGGCTCAACGACATCTTCAATCGTGCCCCGCTCTTCACCAATTGCTGCGGCGATGCTGTCAATGCCAACCGGACCACCGTCAAATTTATTCATGATTGCCAGTAGCATACTTCTATCCAGAGAATCCAACCCATAACGGTCGACTTCCAGCATATCCAGTGCTGCATCTGCCGCCAGTTGATTGATAAATCCGTCGGCCTTTACTTCTGCGTAGTCACGTACACGACGCAACAGTCTGTTCGCAATTCGGGGAGTCCCTCTGGACCGAGCTGCAATGGCAGAAACACCGCTCTCATCAAACTCCAAATTTAACAAGGTCGCAGATCGCTTCACGATGAGCGACAGTTCCTCGACACTATAAAATTGCAACCGCTGAACAATCCCAAATCGATCACGCAGGGGAGAGGTCAGCAATCCAGCCCGGGTAGTCGCCCCAACTAGAGTAAACGGCGGCAAGTTCAATTTAATCGAACGCGCGGCAGGCCCCTCACCGATCATAATATCGAGCTGGTAATCCTCCATCGCCGGATAGAGAATCTCCTCAATCGCCGGGTTCATACGGTGAATTTCATCAATAAACAGCACATCGTTCGGCTCGAGATTGGTCAATATTGCCGCCAAATCTCCCGCCTTTTCGAGCACAGGCCCTGATGTTTGTCGTAATCGCGCCTCCATTTCCGTAGCGATGATATTGGCGAGCGTTGTTTTACCCAGTCCCGGCGGGCCGAAAACAAGGACATGATCCAACGCTTCATTTCTTTTACGCGCCGCATGGATAAAAATCTCCATTTGATCGCGTGTATTTGGCTGGCCAATAAAGTCGCTGAGCTTCGCCGGTCGCAAACTTCGATCCAGCATTTGTTCCTGTGAGGAGTCCTCCAGGTTATCGGCAGAAAGCAGGGGGTTAAAATGACTCATAGACCAATTTTCGCATTGATGATCAAAAATTTGGAGAAATCAATATTAGCGTTTACTTAACATTTGCAGCGCGTTCCGAATCAGATCATCGCGCTCGGCACTCTGCTCTTCAACCGCTTTCACCGCTCGATTCGCGTCCGCTTGGCGATACCCGAGTGCGACCAACGCGCCAATGGCGTCACCGACCGGATCCTGGTAACTCTCTAGCGGCTTGCCACTCGAGTCAGAAGACCGGATGTCTTCGACATCAATGCCCTCAATACGATCACGCATATCAATTAGCATACGCTCAGCGGTTTTCTTACCGATTCCCGGTACTGAAGTCAGTGTCATTGCATCTTGTTGTTTCACACACTGCACAAATTGCGATGCACTCAGCGTCGACAATATCGCCAATCCCACTCTGGGGCCTACACCGTTTACTTTTAACAAACTGCGGAACAGCTCTCTCTGGGATCGATCCGAAAACCCAAAAAGCAGTTGCGCATCCTCTCTGACTACCAGGTGTGTGTAGAGGGACGTCTCAGACTGTTCTTCCGGCAGATCGTAAAACGTCGCCATCGGGGCTTCCAGTTCATACCCCACACCATGAACGTCAAGAACAATATGCGGCGGCTGCTTTTGTAGTAATACGCCGCGGAGAAACCCAATCATTTATGCAGATGCCTTGCTTAGTTTTTGTTCGACTTGCGCGGTATGGATTTGGCAGATCGCACAAGCAATAGCATCAGCGGCATCCACCGCGGGGGCCGTACGCAGTCCACAAAGTACTCGAACCATGTGCTGAACCTGTTCTTTAGTTGCGCTTCCTGTTCCAACAACAGCTCGCTTGATTTGCAAGGCACTGTATTCAGTAACAACGCACCCCGCGTTGATCGCAGCACAGATCGCACTTCCACGCGCATGGCCTAGTGTGAGCGCCGATTTAGCATTGGTCGCAACAAAAACCTGTTCGACAGCCACAATATCCGGATTGAATCGTGAAATAACTTCCTGGACGCCCTGATAAATCAAACCAAGTCGAACTGGCAACTCAGCCCCGGACAGTTTTAAGCTTTCGAAATGAAGTGGCGTTAAGGAATCGCCAGTAGCTTCTACCACACCTATCCCGGTGATCCGGGAACCAGGGTCGATTCCCAATACCCGCATCAGGCAGGCTCTTGAAAGCTTGCGTTGGTAAACACGTCTTGCACGTCATCAAGATCTTCCAACGCATCGATTAGCTTCATCACTTTTTCTGCGTCTTCACCAGCTAATTCGGTCTCAGTAGATGGTCGTTGGATTAGCTCAGACATTTCAGGCTCCATACCGGCCTCTTTAAATGCTTGTTCCACCTGATGAAATGCTTCGGGTGGCGTTACCACTTCTACGACACCTTCGCCCCCCTCCACATCTTCTGCTCCGGCGTCCAACGCAATTTCCATTATTTTCTCTTCATCAACCTCCCCGGAGAATACAATGGAACCAATCTTGTTAAACAAATACGCTACCGAACCATCTGTGCCCAAGTTGCCACCATGTTTGGTAAACGCGTGACGAACCTCACTCACCGTGCGATTGCGATTGTCAGTCGCAGTTTCTACGAGAACCGCAACGCCATGGGGGCCATAACCTTCGTAGCGAATTTCTTCAATATCTGCTCCATCCAACTCACCTGCTCCACGCTTGACCGCCCGTTCAATAGTGTCACGAGTCATGTTGGCACCGAGTGCCTTGTCAATCGCGGTGCGGAGACGAGGATTTGCATCGGAATCACTGCCTCCGATCCTGGCAGATACAGTGATTTCCTTGATCAGTTTGGTAAACGCCTTACCACGCTTGGCATCCTGCGCAGCTTTGCGAAATTTGATGTTGGCCCATTTACTATGACCTGCCATTGGTATTGCCTCTGCTTATTGTCTGGTTCTGATATTCCGATCTATTCCGATCGAGGTTTTCTTACCTGTATATTCAGTTCTCGCAACTGTTTGTTGTCCACTTCGCTCGGTGCCTCGGTCAGCATACAGGAAGCGCGCTGTGTCTTGGGAAACGCAATGACATCGCGAATAGACTCGACGCCACTCATCATCGCCACTAGTCGATCAATGCCAAAGGCAATCCCGCCATGAGGTGGCGCGCCGAACTTTAGCGCCTCAAGTAAAAAACCGAATTTGGCTTCTGCTTCGTCGTTATCGATACCCAGTACATTCAATACTTTCTGCTGAACATCAGAACGATGAATACGAATTGAACCACCACCAAGCTCGGTACCGTTTAACACCAGATCGTATGCTCTGGACAGCACTTCACCAGGATTCGTCTCCAACTTTGACTCGTCGGATACATTCGGTGCGGTAAACGGATGATGCAATGCCTGCCATCGGTTGTTGTCTTCGTCCCATTCGACTAGTGGGAAATCTACTACCCATAATGGACGCCAGGCGTCCTCCACCATATCCAGGTCTCGACCCACCTTCAGTCTTAACGCACCCAGAGCATCATTGACTACTTTGGCACTGTCCGCACCAAAGAACACCAGATCACCTGTGGACACTGCGCATCGCTGCATAATACTAGTGAGGACATCATCTGGTAGGAACTTCAAAATTGGGGACTGCAGCCCATCCCGTCCACTGGCACTGTCATTCACCTTAATATAAGCGAGCCCTTTCGCACCGTACTGCTTCACAAACTCGGTGTATTGGTCGATCTGTGCACGCGACAGAGTATTTCCTCCTGGCACTTTGAGCGCAGCGACTCTGCCTTTCGGATCATTAGCGGGCCCAGAAAACACTTTAAATTCGACGGTGGTCATCAAATCCGTGATTTCGGTGAGCTCCATCGGAATTCGCAGATCCGGGCGATCAATTCCAAATCGATTCACCGCCTCATGGTAGGACATGCGGGGGATGGGATCCGGAAACGTCACGCCTAACACCGAATCAAACACCTCTCGAATCATTTGCTCCATTAACCCAGTAAGCGCTGCTTCATCCATAAAAGACATTTCAATGTCTAACTGGGTAAACTCAGGTTGTCTGTCGGCACGGAGATCTTCATCACGAAAACAGCGTGCGACCTGATAGTAGCGCTCGAAGCCCGACACCATGAGCAGCTGTTTAAACAATTGAGGAGATTGCGGCAGAGCGAAAAACTCACCCGGATGGGTTCGACTGGGAACCAGATAGTCACGCGCGCCCTCGGGTGTAGATCGAGTCAAAATTGGCGTTTCGATATCGACAAATTCCCTTTCATTCAAAAATTGACGAAGAAAACTGATGACCTGGTGACGCAATCGCAATGTCTTTTGCATCGGTTCCCTTCTCAGATCAAGGAACCGATACTTCAGTCGAGTCTGTTCACCGATATCATCCTCGTCCATCTGGAAAGGTAAAGACTCGGATACGCTCAACACTTTGATTTCATCCGCAATGACTTCAATCTTTCCAGTAGAAAGTTCGGCGTTGACAGTACCCTCAGGACGGGCTCGCACCCTTCCTGTAATTTCGAGGACAAATTCATTTCTCGCGCTATCGGCAGCGGCAAATGGTTCGGGGTAGTCGGGATCAGCGACCACTTGAATTCGACCAGTTCGATCTCTTAAATCGATAAAAATTACCCCGCCATGATCCCGACGATTTAACACCCATCCATTGAGGGTGATCGATTGGTCAATATCGGTCTCTGTGACCTGCCCGCATAAGTGAGTGCGCATAATTCGATACTATTTATTGTTGATTCTCATTTGTCCCGCTTACGCTGAGGCGCTGCTGGCACTGTCTGATTTAGCAGTAGTTTTGGTTGCGGACTCCGGTTTCGATGCCGGCTTACTGCTGTTGTCGCTATCGGTAGACTTCTCGGTTTTAGGTTGATCTGATGACTTACTTTCGTCTTTTTTGCCACCTTTGAAATCTGTTTCATACCAACCTGTGCCTTTCAGCCGAAATGCGGCGGCTGAAATTTGCTTTTTCAAGGCGGGGTCATTGCACTCCGGACAAAAAACCAATGGCTCGTCCGAGATTTTTTGAAGCGCTTCGAGACGATGCCCGCAGGCACCGCACTGATATTCGTAGAATGGCATGTTTCCTGTCCTGAGCCGGTATTCACCGGCGCTAAAAATCGACGGCAGATTATACTCGGTAACAGCAAAAAAAGGCTGGAAATGCCGGTATTTCTGGGCGGCAAATTAGGATTCTGGAATACGTCTTAAGTGCGTTTCATTTTGAGGTCTCGAGCATCTCCAACCCAATCAAGGCCATCTTCATGGCCCTCCACAGGTCGTCCCTCCTTGTCGACACAATAGCGACCAAAAACCACTGCTTCAGAAACCACTCCATGGCTGCGCATCAGCGTATGCTCAAACAACATACTACGATGCACCTTTGCGCCGCCTTCTAGATGACAACCATGAGAAATCCAGGTGGGGCCCTGAATCTCGCAACCCGACTCAATCTTCGAATTCGAACCAATATACACAGGCCCTTCGATCAGCACATTATCCCAGTCCACGCTCACATTCAGACCTGTCCAGACCTTCGGTAGCACCTCTTTTCCTGGCATATCAATTCCGCGGAGAGACCCGCGCATTAATTCCTGGTTTACCTGCCAATAGTCGCTCATTCGGCCAATATCGAGCCAGTGAAATGGCAGCTCGATCGCGCCAAAGGAGATGCCTTGCTCGATCAATCCAGGTAACAGCTCTCCGCCAATATCATAGTTCTCGCCAGCTGGAATCTGATCGATAACATCTGGTTCGAAAATGTAAATTCCAGTATTCACCAGGGTTGACTTGGCTTCTTCGATGGAAGGCTTCTCCTGAAAGGAACTAACCTGCCCGCGGTCATCGCAAACGACCACACCATAATTCGGCACCATTTCTCGTGCGACTCTCTTTACGACGATGCTTGCACGGGCTCCACTTTGCCAGTGCTTCCGAACAACCGCAGTCAGATCCAAATCAATGATCGCGTCGCCACAGACGACCAAAAAAGTATCGTCAAAAAATCCACCAAAATCATGGATTCGTTTGATGCCCCCAGCCGAGCCGAGAGGCTCCCCAATTAAGGCACCATCCTCGATATGTCCCTCAAATGAGTAACCAATATTGACGCCCCAACGTCGACCATCACCAAAGTAACGTTCAATGGCCTCAGGCAAGTGACTCACGTTCACCATAATGTCATCGAAGCCATACATTGCGAGCTGCTCGATCAGGTACTCCATGACCGGCTTGCCCACCACTGGAATCATGGGTTTGGGAACTTCATTCGTGAGTGGTCGTACTCGGGTTCCTTTACCCGCGGCCAGGATCATCGCTTTCATCGGTACATCCGCACATTTTGCAATGGATTCTACTTGATACGATGTTAAATCGACACTGCGTCGGACAGTGAGCAATACCTTGCGGTGCGCCTTTGCTCTGTGCTTGGAAAGCGATAAACTTCCGCAATGAATCAGAATAATATTTCCATACGCTTTGCGTCACGTCACGCCGTCATTGTCGCCTTGCTGGTGGGATTAGGGGGCTGTATTCGCTTTGACCATAGCCTGATCGAAGAGCCAATTACACCAGTGCGTAGCCTTGCAGAACGGCCCTGCTGTGATTCCTTATTGGAGATGAAGGTAGAAACACTGGGTGTTAAGCGTTACAAAACCGTCTTAATCGACGAATCAGATTCAGTGCTTGAATTCCGAACCGGCAGGAGTTTTGCCAAAGCCGTCGAGCTTCCTCGCATAGAAGGGGAATATTTGTTGCAGGTAGACAGTGTCGTAAATCGTCCTCGTATTGATTTCATCCCTGAAGCGCTCTATCCGATGGTGACATTGCTGGACGAAAAACTGGATACCGTGGCGATATTCGATCAGCAGATGGTCGATCTCAGACGCCCAATACTAGGCCCAAGTCTGCTACGAATCACACTGACGATAGAAGAGGAATCCAGCGCACGGTACGCACTCATCCACACTAGCCCTGAACGCACCAACCAGGGCATTTCCACGTTTGCCCCTTTCGAGCTGGTGCAACGGAAACCATTTGAGACTTTGCTCTACGCCCGCCCATCGAATTCCAGAAAAAAGATTCACTTCGCAGAAACAGGGATGGTGAACTTGCTTGCGTACCCGGTATCTGGATAAAACATTTAAAAATCAGAATCGAAAAAAAAGCCCCGCACTAGCGGGGCTTTTTATCCTCAGGGTATCATGCCAACGATAGGCATTTTGGATACTTACTCGTCTCCAAAAATCCCCAGGATATGCAGCAAGCTGGTGAACAAATTGTAAATTGTCATGTACAGCGTGACTGTTGCCAGAATGTAGTTGGTTTCGCCACCATGAATGATTGCGCTCGTCTGGTACAGGATCAGCCCTGACATCAGCAATACAAACATCGCTGACACCGCGAGAGACAGAGCAGGTATCGAAAACAATATCGCAGCAAGTCCTGCTACAAAAGCCACCAGGATACCGACAAAAAGCATTCCCCCTATAAAACCGAAGTCTTTACGGGTAATCAATGCATAGGCCGAAAGGCCGACAAAAATAACGCCGGTGCCGCCTAGCGCCAGCATCACTGTTTGCGGGCCATTAGCGACTTGAGTTAAATATATGTTCAGAATAGGTCCAAGGGTAAAACCTAAAAAGCCGGTAAACAGAAATACGAACAAAAGCCCGAGGCTTGAATTACTGAACTTATGGGTGAGAAACAACAATGCGAAATAGCCACCCAAAGTGACAATAATGCCCAATCGTGGCGCACCCATCATCATCGAGACGCCTGCGGCACCGGCGCTGAACAACAGTGTCATCGCCAGCAGCATATAGGTATTTTTCAATACCTTATTAATTTCTATTCCACGGCTTCCCGTGCGAACAATCGTTTGATCTAGTCTTGCCATTAGTATGTTTCCGAAAATTTTGAGTTCAGATAATCGAGCATACCGCGAACAGCCTTGCTGATGGTCGCGAGACTCGTGTTATTGCCGTATTAAATGCTATCAATTGTCCTAAAATCAACACTCGAAGAGAGGGAATCGGCGAAACGCTGCATACTGACATTGATACCGGTGATGGGGTAAACTCCCGGAAAATAACGATTTTTGGCGAAACTGCCGTGTTGGTACCGGCTTTTATTGCGGTTTTGTCATGACTAGAAAGCTCTTCCTGGTGCGTTTTGACGTAATTCAACCAGTTAACACGCGGAAATCACGCTTTTATGCAGCAAGGATTGTTTTTGAACATATAAAGTGCTTTCGGCGCTTCCAAATCGATCAAAACTGGGGAAATCATGAAACTCATTACTCGTTGTGGACGAATCAGGACTCGGGTCCGGATTAGTCTGATCTTCTTTACGCGATCCCTCGACCTAACATGATCCCAGCTGCCCAATTACTGTTTTCCATCACTCAGATATGCGAAACCCGATAAGAGAGACCTTTGAGCTGGCGCTGAAACTCAACGCCTCGGATATTCATCTTCACAGCGATCAAAAACCGATTCTGCGGGTGGATGGCAAACTCTATCCCCTCACCACGGAATCGGTGATCTCGAGAGAGCTAATGGACCAGACGGTTCGTGATCTATTGCGTGATGATCAGAAACAGGAGCTTGCAACCAATCATCAGGTCGATACGTCTGTGGAATATGACGATCTGGGTGTTTTACGGATCAACATATTCAAGGAGCGTGGTCGTCTGGCTATGGCGAACCGAATTATTGGATCTTCCGTGCCGGAACTTTCCCAGCTGGGCCTGCCGCAAGCCATCAATCAACTGGTGGATGTACCAAGAGGTTTGATACTGGTATCCGGCGCCACCAGTAACGGTAAATCAACGACTCTGGCGGCCATCATCAATGCGATCAATAAGAAGTATCAAAAACATATCTTAACGATAGAAGACCCAATAGAATTTATTTTCAAGGGACAAAAGTCGCTGATATCGCAGCGCGACATTGGGATAGATGCCACTACTTTTAATCGCGCGATCGTTGGCGCAATGCGCCAGGATCCCGATGTCATTCTGATCTCCGACTTACGAGACATTGAATCTATCGAAAATGCATTGGTTGCTGCGGAAACAGGCCACCTGGTGTTTGCCACTACTCACGCACCAACTGCGCCTGATACCGTTACCCGAATCGTCGCTACCTTCCCGTCGGAAAAGCAACATACGATCCGCGTCAAGATGTCTCAAAATCTTCAGGCAGTCGTGGCCCAGCGTTTGCTACCAGCCAAAGGAGGATCAGGCCGGGTACTGGCATGCGAGTACATGATGATGTCGTCGCGAATTAGAGAATTGATACTGGACCCCGCCAAAATCAACGATATCGCTACGTTGATGCAGGGTGATCAGGTCACAAAAGGAGTCATGAGCTTCGATAGTCACATCACCTCGCTGGTTCAGGAAGGCAAAGTTGATTCCGATACTGCTTTGGAATTTGCCACCAGTCGTACGGACATGAAATTACGTCTATCAGGCCTACTCTAGCCCGTGGCAGATCGACGTCTACAGGTTTTCGCTACCGTTGCGCGACTGCTGAGCTTTACGAAGGCGGCAGAGGCCCTGCATATGACGCAGCCTGCGGTGACCTTTCAGATTCGTCAGCTCGAAGAATACTTCAATACGCGACTGTTCGATCGTACCCACAACAAGATCACCCTGACTGAAACCGGCAATCTGGTTAAATCCTATGCCGACCAAATCATCAGTAAGTACAACGAGATGGACAATGAAGTCCGCACGATGACTGGTGACATCCAGGGCCCGCTGATGATCGGTGCCAGCACAACGATCGGCGAGTACTTTATCCCCGGAATTGTTGGCAGCTATCAACGCCAATATCCTGACGTCAAAATTCGACTGAATGTCGCCAATACCAACGGCATCATTCACATGGTGGAAAATAATGAGATCGATATTGGCATTGTGGAGGGCCCTGTTAATAACAAAAACCTGGTCCGAGAAGTTATCTGGCATGATGAACTGGTAGTGGTTTGCCCGATCGACCATGCCCTGACTAGTCGTAAGAAAGCCAATATGCAGGAAGTGCTGGAGTTCCCATTTATCAGCCGTGAAGAAGGATCGGGAACCAGAGAAGTACTTGAGAACTACATGAGTAAGCGCAAGATTGATTTGGACGAGGTCAATATCATCATGGAATTTGGTAGCCCGGAATCAATTAAAAGCGCAGTTACCGCAGGGCTAGGCGTTTCCATTCTCTCTGTGGCCACCATGGAAAAGGATCTAGCACTAGAGTCGCTGGCTGCAGTACCTCTCAGCCCGCCGATTAAGAGAACGTTTTCCATTGTCTATCCCAGACAGAAATTTCGATTAAGAGCGATGGAAGAGTTCCTGGAATTTGCCCGAGACCATTGCGCAGATCGCAATCAAAACCGTACCGTAAACAAAGCCAAGTGATCAGTTTTTGGCTTTGAGCCAGTCCCTATTTTTCGACAAAGAAAGTCGAATCAAAATTCTGATCAAACCTTCAATAAACTTGTAATATTTCTGCGCCCGCAATAGGATATGAAATATGGCAAGACAAGACGATAAATCCCGTTTAGATCGCGATGGTTATCGCAAGAACGTCGGGATAATTGTCTGTAACGATCAGAGCCAGGTTCTGTGGGCACGTCGAATCCGGCATGATGGTTGGCAATTTCCTCAAGGAGGGATCGAGCCCAAAGAATCGGCGGAGGACGCAGCCTTTAGAGAGCTTTACGAGGAGATTGGCCTGTCTCCGTGTCATGTGAAATTGCTCGGAAGCACAGATAAATGGCTTCGATATGATGTGCCCTACGCCCCTAAGTCTCACTACTACCGTCGATCTCGAGGCTTTCGGGGACAAAAACAACGATGGTTTCTTTTTCGTTTGACCGCGCAAGAATCCAGCGTTCGACTAGATCGCTCGGAACGACCAGAATTTGACCATTGGCAATGGGTCGACTATTGGCGCCCTCTTCAGCAAATTGTTGACTTCAAACGCTCGGTTTATAAAAAGGCGTTAACTGAGCTCGAGCCTTTGCTGGCCAGTCGGCCGGTTAGTTAAAGCCTATCTCCAGCGATAGAAAGCGCTGTCGACTACCTTCAACATTCCTTATCGAAAGACCCTTGGTCACCCCAACTGAGGAGTTTCCCCAAAAAAGCACTTTGAATGCTGCGGAGTTAAAGCTTTTTAGAATCTCGAATGGCGAACATCAGTCGCTAAGCAGGCTGGAGGCCCCAAAGAAATCTCTAGGATCGTAGAAAACCGCTCTAGTCGTTTCGAATAGAAAAAATCAATGCACTTGGGGCGCGATTTAGGCAGCGACTAGAGAAAACAACTTGCTCCCAGAATATTTCAGGTGTTAACGGAAAACCTGATTACCCACGTCTTGGGTAAAGGTCAATTCGATTCACCCGATCGCTCTCTAGATAAAAAGTCGCTCCGAGTTGCCGGTATTCCAGTCTCGATTTTCTGGATTTGGAAGGCTCATTGTAAATTCGGCGAATCAGTCGACTTTGCATGCCAAACCTTGCACCTTCTGACGTTCTAACCAACGCGCTCGAATTCCCCTTTACCGAGATACGCTCCAGCACTTCCTGACCACTTAAGACGATGCTGGTTTCCGATCCTAACCGGTAAACTAGGTTAGTGATTTTTCCTGTTAAACCACTGGTGGTAACACTGGTGGCAGTACCTAATCGATCTTTCACAGCGGTCATCGATTCGCCCAGGCGGACATTTCGTAGCCCTATTCCTGGAGCAAGAACGATCTCATTGGCAATTAATGACAAGAGCTGATCTCTGGTCATTCCTGTATTTTCGTTCTGGGTGTTCGCTTTTTGCTCAGCTTCTGACTGATTCTCCTGGCTGGCAGTTTGTTGCGCTGTCACTACTTTTACCACTCCCACTGACAGTGTCGCTAACAGCAATAAACGACAGAACCACGCGGCCTGGACAGGTTTTTTCGAAGTTTTCAGCATTTTTATAGGTCTAAGTAATGCGCCGCTATATTTAGGCACCTGCGACTGTCAGTTCCCCAATGAGTATCGAACCCGAACGGGTGCTTCTTCTGGGATCAAAATCAGAACCCACCACTTCGATCCCCATAAACATATCCCGCAGATTACCAGCAATTGTAAATTCCTGCACCGGGTAGGCTATTTCACCATTTTCCACCCAAAACCCAAAAGCCCCTCGAGAATAATCCCCCGTGACATTGTTAATACCAAACCCGATTAATTCGCTCACGACCAAACCGGTTCCCATCGAATGAATCATTTCCTCCAGACCTGTTTCCTCCGTAGGATCGATCGTTAAGTTATGTACACCGCCCGCATTTCCAGTGGTTTGAGTGCCCAGTTTACGGGCGGAATAACTCCCCAGAACATAGTCGTTGAGAATCCCCGCAGTGACGATGTCCCGTGTTTGTGTCGCCACCCCTTCATTATCAAAACTGGCGCTTCCGGCTGCCTTCCGCAGCAAAGGTTGCTCATGGATTCGAATATTGTCGCGAAATAATTTTTTTCCCTTGCTATCAACCAGGAAACTTGCCCTGCGATACAAACTCGAACCGCTGATCGCCGAAATGAAGTGAGAGAGTAAACTGCTGGCAACCATCGGCTCATAAATCACCGGATAGGTACCTGTGGTTGCTTTTCTCGCCCCTAACCTTCTCACGGTTCGCTTTGCTGTTTCCTCCCCCACCGACTCTGCTGACCGCATTTCCGATCGATCCCGACAGGAGTCATACCAGTAGTCTCTTTGCATATTGTCGCCTTCACCGGCAATCACCGAACAGCTGAGGCTATGGCGACTACTGCGAGACAATCCTCGAAACCCATCGCTGTTGGCATATAGGTCGGCACCATCATGACTAGACAACGATCCACCCTCGGTGTTGCTGATACGACTGTCTGCGTTAAGCGCCGCTTGCTCGCAGCGAGTAGCAAGATCAATCGCCTCATCCATCTCCACCTGCCATGGATAGTACAAATCCAAATCCGGTATCTCCGTAGCCAGTAATGCGGGATCTGCGAGACCATTGTATTCATCTTCTTCTGTGTAGCGCGCGATGTTACACGCGGCATCAACGCAGCTTTCAAGCGCACTATCCGCGTAGTCTGTGGTATTGCTGCTGCCACTGCGGTGCCCAAAATACACTGTCACGCCAAGACTCTTGTCGCGATTGTATTCAACTGTTTCCACTTCACCATTGCGCACGTTGACCGACATCCCCTTACCATGGCCAAGAGAAACTTCGGCGGAGCTTGCGCCATTCGATTTAGCTCTGGTTAATACCCTATCGGCGATATTCAGCAGCAGTTCTTCTTGCGAATTTATCGGCTGTGGCGACCAGGTTTGGTTTGTTGAAACAGCGTTGTTTGCGTAATCGTTCATTAAACCGATACCCCTCCAACGGTCAATCCATCAATTCTCATAGTGGGTTGCCCTACGCCGACGGGAACACTTTGACCCTCTTTGCCACAAACACCCACTCCAGTGTCCAATTCGAGATCATTACCAACCATAGACACCCGAGTAAGCACGTCGGGGCCATTGCCGATCAGGGTTGCGCCCTTGACCGGATGCGTAATTTTTCCATTTTTTACAACGTAGGCTTCCGATGCTGAGAACACAAATTTTCCTGATGTAATGTCAACTTGCCCTCCGCCGAAGTTGACCGCATATAATCCGTTATCTACCGAAGCAATGATTTCTCCAGGGTCGTGCTCACCGGCCAACATGTAGGTATTGGTCATCCGAGGCATCGGCAGGTGACCATAAGATTCCCGGCGGCCATTGCCAGTAGGTGCCATTCCCATTAACCGGGCGTTGGTTTGATCCTGCATATACCCTTTCAGAACGCCTTTCTCAATTAATACCGTGTTATTTGCCGGTTCTCCTTCATCGTCAATGGTCAGCGATCCTCGGCGGTTGGCAATCGTACCGTCATCGACCACGGTGCATTGACTCGAGGCGACCTTTTCACCAATTCGACCGCTAAACGCAGAAGTCCCTTTGCGATTGAAATCACCCTCCAGCCCATGGCCAATCGCCTCATGCAATAAGATTCCAGGCCATCCTGGACCAAGTACTACCGTCATTTCACCGGCTGGTGCGTCTTGTGCCTCCAGGTTTACCAGAGCCTGACGCACCGCTTCATGGGCATAAGTCTCGGCGCGATCCTGATCCACAAAATACGCCATCGTGTAGCGCCCTCCGCCCCCAGAGGATCCCTGTTCCCTTCGACCGTTCTGTTCAGCAATCACGCTCACATTCATTCTCACAAGAGGTCGAATATCAGCGGCAAGTAGACCGTCCGAACGCGCGATCATAATGGTGTCATGCGCTGCAGCCAGGCTGACCATTACTTGCACTACCCGGTCATCCGCACCTCGAGCGACTTGTTCAATCTTCCGTAAAAGCGCAACCTTGTCTTCATCCTTCAGACTTTCCATGGGATCAGCTGAAGAATAAAGTGGGGTAACTTGACGGTTGTTGCGCACCGCTACTGCGCCTTGGTTACCACTGTTGGATGCAATCGACCGAGCTGCTTTCGCAGCATCCAACAACGCGTTTCCAGTCAATTCGTCGGAATAGGCAAATCCGGTTTTCTCCCCAGCCACTGCCCGAACCCCAACCCCCTGATCGATACCGTAGCTGCCGGATTTCACAGTGCCCTCATCCAATGCCCATGATTCATGGCGAGAGTATTGAAAATACAAATCCGCGTAATCAATCCCTGGAGTCATGATATTGCCGAGCGTATTGTTAATGTCTTGCTCGATCAGGCCGGTTGGCTGCCAAAGCGATTGTTGGGCAAATTGAAGAATGTCTGACATCAGGTTTCAGTTTCCGGTTAGTAATTGTGGCCTCTTTCATCACACGAAGGCCGACTGATATGGTTGCTTAAGTGGGAAGTGACGAATTATTGAGCGCGCATTATAGCCAGCTCTGGCGATGAGTGAGACAGGGCAATTGTTTGCGCGCACGATCTATCTCATTGCGGTCAATCTCCGCCAATAAAAGGCCCTTCCCCTCAGATTTCTCGGCGACTATGCGCCCCCAGGGGTCGATCACGATCGAGTGACCATATGTTTGTCGACCGCTGGGATGCTGGCCCCATTGCGCTGCGGCAATGACGTAGCTGCAATTTTCAATCGCTCTGGCTCGCAATAACGTGTGCCAATGTGCATCTCCGGTTGTAGCACTAAACGCAGAAGGCACAAGTATTAGCTCTGCTTTCTCTGCTGCCAGAGCGCGATAAAGTTCAGGAAATCGGAGGTCATAGCAGACCGACAGTCCGATACGACCCAGGTCAGAGTCTATACAACTTAAATTGTTTCCTGCCATGGTGTAGGCA
>JAHQWE010000093.1 GCA_019633985.1 Acidiferrobacterales bacterium
ATTCACAATATTTGGCGTAAACAACAGCCAAAACAGAACGATCTTAGCGAGTTTGACCTTATAGCTCATAACGCCGCGCAAAACGGCGCCGGTTAAGGCGTCCGTCCCAGGCAAAGCCTGGGTTCTGCGCCTGGTTATGTGCGTTGATATCCATCCACTAAACTCTTCTTTCTATTTGACCACGATATGTGAACCAATAAAGTGTTTTCGATCTCAACAGTTGGGTGCTCCGCTACGTTCTTAGCAAACCAGAACACCTCCTTGAGAGGTTCATTTTCATGCCAAGTAGTGGTTACAAATTCATCCTCCGGAATATCTCCAAAATTGCAGCTTTTTAAATTGGACAAATCTACAGAGTCATCCCATGAGCTACAATTTTGACCCCACGCCATCATATACAAACAACCTGAAGCTACTAACCAGTCACTGACTGCTTCTTGCCACTCGGGCTCTACTTTTTCATCAAGAATCAGAACTGCTTTAAACGGCTGCAACTTAGTTCGTTTAGGAAGCTCTGCATTTGGCTCTAACTGAAGGTATTCCATATTCGAAAAAGCACATAACAGTTGTATAGGCGGCCACGCCGCCTATTTGGTTTTCTTTTTTTCAATGAGTTCTTCATGTTGTTGATTTATTACGATAATTGTATAACGAAAAATTGAAGCATGGGGGGAAGTGTCCCTAGGTCACTATGTCTTCCTGAACAATGCAGGAATGGGCGACTAATTCTTGTGTGAATTTCCTAAACTTTTGATTTTCTTGGCGATCTATAAATATACTAATTGTAAAGTGATCCCCTGAAAAAACCCAAGTGACCCATTTCTGAACAGTATTGTAAATACGTAAGGCATCTAACGTTAACCATTGTGTCGCCTTATCATATTCGCATCAATGTTTGCTTCAATCTGCTGTCCTCAAATATCTGCCATTGGTGTAGTTCTATGTATAGAAGGTGTTTGCTGAGTGAGGATGGGGCCGTTAGCCTAATGACCGTGATGAGTTCACAGCGGCAATCGATTATTTCAGTATAACTCCATCTCGCTCTTTCTGGCCTTAGTTGATTTGCGCATCAAAGAGTCATTTGAGGCGCTCAACGTTCAAGTATTAGTAGTAATACGACCGACAATCAGGGTTTGATCGCAATTTGACTTACATAGGACATAAATCCAAAAAATTTGTTATTCGCGACACGACTGTTCGCCTCAGATTTTAAGGCTTCCGCTGTCGACGGGTATATCAAACCTACTTGTGCCATTTTATCGGCACCTCGTTCGATGACAGTCAAAAAGTACTTCGCATCCTCTCCCGCTACATAACCATGTCCAATACGCTTTCCGAGTAAAAAACCAGCTTGTGACAGCATCTCTGTAATCTGGCGCATGATCCACAGGTTAGTAACGTTCTGGTTAATCATGAATCTGACTACTTGGTCAAGCGGGTCAAAATCCGAAATTTTTGTGGTGGCTGTATCGTAGTCGCCATCGCAGATAGCCAGGGTCCCTCCTTGCTTTAGCACTCGAAATGCTTCGCTGATTACGTCCTCCGGCCCGGGAACATGGCACAACAGCGTATGCATGAGTACCAAATCCACTGAGTCATCCTCCAATCCGGTTTCCTTTGCATCACCAATTGAAAAAGTGAGATTGGGTTTGTCTGAAAAATACTTCTGCGCTCGTTTCACCATCACTGAGGATGGCTCAATACCGTGGGCTTCCGCCGCCCCCGCTATCGTGACCAACTCGTGTGTCACGTGGCCAGTTCCTGAACCGAACTCAACCGCAAACGCAGGTTTCGGTAGTTCTAAGTCGCCCAGGTATTTTTTCCGCATAGCTATCTGCGCCGGATCTTTGCAACGCGCATCCATTGCGTCTGCAATTTGTTCCTGGATATCATTATCTTCCATCGCGAGATTCGAATAGGGATCAGACATCACATTTCCTTTAGTTGAACGGGTGTCAACATTATATCCAGTAATTTTCTAGCACTAAAACAGGACCATCTTTCCATTTACTTCCCAGTCAAGCAATTTCAAAGAAGTAAGGCTTCCTCACTTTTCCCCTATTACTGAATCTGTGCGCGACGTTCTCGCTGCGAAGTCTCATTGTTCTAGCGGAACCGGGTTGGTATACAATTGTCACGCTACTAGTCGGCTCAAACTCACCTGAATCAGTTTGTTTTAATTCTAAAATGTTGCTCGAGAAACTGGTCACTCTAGTAATGGCGTGCCGCGCTTCAGGCTGTTGTCTGCTTCGGTGACGATGCAGGGTAACTCAATGTTCGAGTTTTGATACAAAGCCTCTGTAAAAACTGCTCGATGATCACTTTTTGAAAAAGACTCTTAAACTTGCCCCACAAGATGATGAAAATATACGGAGACGCCCAGTCTGGAAATTGTTACAAAGTGATGTTGCTATGTTCGTTGTTAAAGATTCAGTATCAATGGGTCGAGGTGGATATTCTGGCCGGTGAGACTGGTGAAAACATGTTTCTCAGAAAAAACCCCAATGGAAAGATTCCTCTACTGGAGCTCGACGACGGACGTTATTTGTCCGAATCCAATGCCATTTTAAATTATCTCGCTCATGGTAGTGCCTTTTTGCCGGCAGATCGGTTTGCTCAGGCCAAGGTGCTGCAGTGGCAGTTCTTCGAGCAATACAGTCATGAACCGTTTATCGCAGTAGCCCGATTTATCGCGAAATATCTTGGGCTACCCGAAGACCGAAGGGCAGATTACGAATCGAAGCAGGAAGGTGGAGTGAAAGCCCTTATGGTGATGGAATCTCAGCTTAAGGATTCCCGGTTTTTAGTCGGGGAAGAACTTTCAACGGCTGACATCTCTTTGTATGGCTACACTCATGTTGCCCATGAGGGCGGATTCGATCTTTCCAGTTTTCCGGCAATACAACGTTGGTTACAAGATATTGAATCTACCCCAAACTATTTGGCAATGACTTCAAACAACTAACCCTCAGACACAGAGCACACGATGGAATTTTCCTTAATATCAAAACAACGCTTTAGCTTTCTGATTGGTGTCATCTCCGAGATTTTCGGGTAGATAGGACAGGATAGACAAGATTTTGAAGTGAAAACCTATGTTTTGTTACTGAAGGGAATTAACGTCGGTGGAAACAATAAGCTGCCGATGAAAGAGTTGGTTGATATTCTGACGCGACGCGGTTTTGAAGAGATAAAAACTTATATTCAAAGCGGCAACGTGATTCTGAACTCCAGAAAGAAACCGGGTTCCGCGGTGATTTCGGATATTGCCGACCGATTCGGTTTCTCTCCCGACATGGTCGTTCTGGATCAGGAGGAATTCTCTGCTTCGGTCAGGCGAAATCCGTTTCCAGATGCTGTGGGAAAGGAAGTGCATTTTTTTTACACAGCGGCAAGGCCCCGCATTAATCAGGTAAAAATTGACAGATTGATTTCTCCAACGGAAGTGTATGCGGTCAAAAAAAATGTTTTTTATCTGTATGCTCCCGATGGAATCGGTCGATCAAAACTTGCAGCAAATGTGGATTCTTGTGTTGGCGGATCTGTGACAGGCAGAAATCTCAATACGATTCGAAGACTTGCGCAATTGCTCGAGGAAAGGTAAAGAACAAGAGCGATAGAAAAGTCAGTTGGATCCTAATAAGAAGTAAAGCGGTATTATCAACAGGCTGCAGCACTAATCGTCATCTTACTCTGAGCACCTTAAGACACGTTCGAACTACTCGCGACGAGGGTATTACCGTTATGAAGATAAAACACCTGATAGAGGAAATCCGCAACCAACCAAGTGGTACGTTTATTGATTTGCTTCCTTTTAACGACCATCACTTTGGCGCTCTCGACATTGTAGGTGTCAGCCCGGTTTGGGAGATGCATCCGGACACCGATGAGTTTTTCTATGTCGCCGAGGGCGAAGCGGAGTTTGTATTACTGGAAGACCGCGGTGCGGTGACGTATAAGATCAGCGAGGGGTCGGTGTTCTCGATACCTCGCGGGGTGTGGCATAAACCTGGTTCTCCCAACGGTATGAAGATAATGTATTTTACCCCAGGCAAGTCGATCCATTCAGATGCAGAGGATCCAAGAATATGAAGCCATTTCATTTGTCACTTTCAGTTTCTGATCTCGATAAAACCAAAAAGTTTTATCTGGATATTCTTAAGTGTAATCCGGGACGGGATCACGGCTCCTGGATAGACATAGTTTTTTTTGGGCATCAGATTACATTTCACCAGTCGAACCAACATCGACCTGCGCAATCGATAGACCATTTTGGCCCGATCTTGGATAAAGCGATATGGCTAAAAACATCGGAAGCGCTAAGTAGAAGTCAGATACAGTTTGCGATGCCTCCCAAAGTAACCAATGCCGGTTTGCCCGACGAATCCGGAAAATTTCTGGTACGTGATCCTGCAGGGAATTTGCTGGAATTTAAGTATTATCTTGATTTTGATCGCACCGTTGCAGAAAAGGACAGATTGGGAGAAGAACTGACGTGAATCAGCAGCAGGAAAAACCGCTCTCACTGGTTGTCTCCATTGACGGTGTTGCGCCAAGGAATATTGTGAAGGAGACGATGCCGACTCTATTGAGTCTTGCTGACGCTGGTGCTGCTTGTTTCAATGCCTCTACCATTCGTCCTTCATTAACTTTACCGGCGCATGCTTCTATGTTGAGAGGAGTAGATGCCAAAGCTCATGGGATTTTTGATAATAATCCGATTACACCTGCCACTCTCTCGCCAACATTTTTGAAGCAGGGCAGAATGGAGGGCGCAGTGACAGCGCGGTTTACGAATTGGCTGCCTTTCGAATGCCTGTTTGAATCTGATGCCACGGAACAACAGTTTGTCATTGATGGCGGCTATTGCGCCTCTGAAGACGATCGAATCGTCGACGCTGCATCACGACTTCTACGAGCACGGCAACACACCCTGGTGTTTGTCTATCTGGCGCAGTGCGATCTCGCCGGCCATGAATCTGGCTGGGATAGCGAAAGCTATATGCAAGCTCTGTCGGGTGCAGACCGTTGTCTTGATAGGTTGATGAAAAAGCTGCGACTTGACGACACAGTAGTGATCACGACGGATCATGGAGGCTTAGGCAAACATCATCAGCTGGGTAGACCAGAGGATATGCGAACGTTTGTCGTGGCCAAATCACCGAAAATTCCTGCAGGTACGCGATGGGAAAGCGCGAATATTCTCCAGGTTCCTCCAACGGTCGCTGCACTCTCTGGGTTTTCTCCCTCCATACATTGGGTAGAAAAAAGTTTAGTGTAAACAAAAGCGGCATTTGTTCACTGAAAGTGCACTTCTGTACACCATTTGTTGCCTGGTTCGTCTCTGCAATGTTTCCGTCACATATCAGATCGATAATCTCCGCAAATTTTAATTCCAAATGTCGAGAAGGTTGGCCATGAAGACGAGAACAGATGAGAACTTAGAAGAAGTTTCTTTTGATGAATTTGATGAGATCATGAATCCGAGATCAGACGAGCAGGATTTTGATCGTGTGGTAGGAAACGCCGTGTCACGTAGGGGTTTTTTGAAATCTACCGTGGTATTCGGGGGGATTTCGGCATTAGGAAGCGTGCTGATTCCCGACGCGCTGCTCGCGGCAGAAGACCGATTCACATTTGATTCTATTCCTACCAATGATCTCGACACGATTACACTACCGGAAGGATACGAATCTGAAGTGCTGGTGAAATGGGGAGATCCTATCTGGTCTAAGGGAGTAGACTTCGATCATGCTACCCGTGGCACCGGTGAAAGTCAGGCAATGGCTTTTGGGGATAATAATGATGGTATGGACATCTTCCCCTTCGAAGATAAGCTTTTATTAGTTGTTAACAATGAGTACACCAACAGGAAAATAATCTGGGGGAATCGTCCTGAAGGCAAAGCAGAATCTGACGACGATATTGTCAAAGGTAAGTTGGCCCACGGTGTGAGTGTGCTGGAAATCCGGCTAACTGATGGCCAGTGGTCTATCGTTAAAGATAGTCCATTCAATCGAAGGATTACACCGGATACAGAGGTCAATCTTACGGGGCCGGCAGCTGGGCACGAACTGCTGAAAACCGCTGCCGACCCGACCGGCACTGTCTCTAAGGGAACCTGGAACAACTGCGGCAATGGCAGGACGCCATGGGGCACCTATCTCGCGTGTGAGGAAAATTTCAATGGCTATTTTTCAGCGTCATCGGAAGAGTATGAGTTATCAGCTGAGCAAAAAAGATATGGTATATCGACCAAAGACTGGGGCTACGGTTGGTCAAAAGTTGACGATCGCTTCAATATTGAAAAACATCCTAACGAAGCCCATCGAGCGGGATATATTGTAGAGATCGACCCATCCAATCCAAACAGCGTTCCAAAAAAACGAACTGCCCTTGGTAGGTTCAAACATGAAAACGCGGAAGTCGTGATTAACGCCGACGGGAGAGTCGTCGTATACATGGGCGACGATGAGCGAGGCGAATTTATTTATCGATATGTCTCCAATGGTGTTTACGCACCCGGGGGTGATACCGATTCTCTTCTCGACGACGGAAAACTCTATGTCGCTAAGTTTCACGATAATGGGGCAGGAGAATGGTTGGAGCTCTCTAAGGAATCGACCGGCATGAACAGCATGGCTGAAATATGCGTATATACCCGTATGGCGGGCTCTCAGGTCGGTGCTACAACGATGGATCGCCCAGAATGGGTGGCGGCCAATCCACATTCTGCGGAAGTGTATTGCGCGTTAACCAATAATAAAAATCGTGGTATCAAACCAAACAAGGGCGGAGATCTTACGCCGGTGGGTGGGGCTAATCCGCGGAAAGACAACAAGTATGGTCAGATCGTTCGATGGCGTCCGAACGGTGGAGACCATACCGCAACTGGATTCGCCTGGGACTTATTTGTTATTGCTGGCAATCCGGCGGTGCACCAGGATGATCGCGCCGGTTCAGCCAACGTCCACAAAGGAAACATGTTTAATTCACCTGATGGCATCAAATTCGATTCAAACGGCATGCTCTGGGTGCAAACAGATGGAAAGTACACCAATGAAGGTGATTTCGAAGGGCAGGGTAACAATCAAATGTTGCTTGCCGACCCGGTTAGCGGTGAAATACGACGGTTCCTGGTTGGACCGAAAGAGTGTGAGGTCACAGGCCTTAGCTGGAGCCCAGATAGGCGCACCATGTTTGTGGGTATCCAGCATCCTGGAGAAAAAGGGAACAGTCACTGGCCGGAAGGCGGGGAAGCAACTCCTCGCTCAGCGATAATCACAATTCGAAGAACAGATGGGGGAATAGTTGGTTAAGATTTTGAGGTGTCTGTAATCGACTTTCGCAGATAGACTTCTGACACACTCTGCAGAGAGCAAAATATTCTGGTTTAAATATTGTTCTTTGCAGAGTGCATGCAATTTGGCGTTTCAGGTTTTGATATTTAAGTAACACCAGTGACCGGCCAGTGACTAAGGATCTCCGTATTGATTATGAGGGTTTGATGAATTGATACTTTCCACAGTTCGAGATACGTTTTTTATCAATATCACCGCTATTGCCGGATATAGTGGAGTCGCTGAAAAGTACGACGATATCTCGCTACCTCTTTTGATAAATTGCTCACCTCCTTTTCTCGCAATGCTCTTGCGATAAAGTGACCAAGCTGTTTTGCATCTGCGGCTTTTACGCCAAATCTGACTAGTTCTGGTGTGCCAATCCTTAGGCCGTTCATTTCGTTCTCGATCTCGGCAACGGGTAGACCAATGCCGCAGGAAAGAAAACCAGCTGATCGTAATTTTTTGGCGATAGTTTGCCCGCCGCCGTAATTCGCTGCTTCAATAGCAAATTGATGAGACTGTGTGAATCCTGTCGCTGTCTTGAACACAGGTATGCCTTCTTCGTGTAACACGCCGGCGAGAGCATGTGCGGTATGAATCATTTCTTCCGCATACGCGACACCGTACTCTCGCCAGTCCAGCAGTGTTATCGCCAATGCTGCTGATTTCGCTGCATCAAAGTTTGCAGTCATTCCGGGAAAGGCAATGTGATCCAGCTGTTCAATGATTGACTCATCGTTCGAGACGATTAATCCACCTGCGGGACCACCTAAACTCTTATAAGTGCTCATCGTCATGAGATGTGCACCTTCTTCGATCGGATTTGGCCACGCTTTGCCAGCGATGATTCCGCACTGGTGTGCGGCATCGAATAGTACTTTCGCACCGATACGATCTGCGATAGATCGAATTTCACCTACAGGGTGTGGAAATAAATTCAAACTGCCGCCGACGGTGATGAGTTTTGGCTTCACCGAATTTGCCAGATCTTCAAGCCCATCAACATCGACGGTATACCCATCTGCGTTGACGGGCGCGTGGTGAATATCCAGTCCAAATAAGCCGGCACATCCCGGTTGTTGATGTGTGACATGTCCGCCGATTGAAGGCGGCGGTACAATGATCGAGTCCCCAGGTTTGCACAGGGCCATAAATCCATAGAGGTTGGCCATGGCACCCGAGGCAACCCGTATTTCGGCATAACGACAGTCAAAAATTTCCGCAGCAAGCTCAGCAGCGATGACTTCGATTTCCTCGATAGCTTCCAGCCCCATTTCATACTTGTCGCCAGGGTACCCAAGCGACGGTCGATTGCCGAGCCCGCTGCCTAACAAGGCTTCTGCTGCCGGGTTCATGATGTTTGTGGCGGGGTTCAGGTTAAAACAGTCTTGCAGGTGAATGCGTGCATTATCTTTGACCAATCGATCAATCCTGCTACTGATGATCTCTGATGCAGCTAGGTGCGTTTCCTCGGCGATTTCATTGATACGGTGCTCGCAGTGGGCGGGCACCCAGGGTCTGGATTGAAGAGCTGACATAGCAGGGCCGAAATAGGAGCAATGAAGACGAGCGAATGCTCGCACTGTCACGACGATCAAGCAAGCATGGTTGGAATCTTTAGTTTATATAAAATATGTAAATTAATGCATATATTTTGTTGGTTTATAAAGGATTTTTGGCACTAAATATGTATAAAATGTTGATTATGGGAACACTCTCCTCCTCATTTCAAACTGCTCTCAACCTGGTTGCGACTGCTGATCGGGATTTGGTAGAAATCGTGGTGTTGTCGTTGAAAGTCAGTCTATCGGCAGTCGTACTTGCGTCGCTTATCGGTATGCCCATCGGTGCCATCATCGCGATGAAATCATTTCCGGGGAGAGCCGCATTGATCACTCTCTTCAACAGCTTAATGGGATTACCACCGGTGGTGCTTGGGCTAGTGGTGTACCTATTGCTGTCAAGGGCCGGCCCGCTTGGCGAATATGGTCTGTTATTTACGCCCACTGCAATGATCATTGCGCAAACGTTACTGGTACTACCCATCATTATTGCCTTAACCAGACAGGCTCTGGCAGAACTGCATTTTGAATATGACGAGCAATTTCGCTCTCTCAGACTCAACCTGATTACCAGCACGAGGACATTACTCTGGGAGGGGCGTTTCGCATTAATGACGACGTTATTGGCAGGCTTTGGCCGAGCCAGTGCGGAAGTGGGTGCCGTGATGATTGTGGGTGGCAATATCAATCACGTTACGCGGGTAATGACCACGAGCATCGCGATGGAAACC
>JAHQWE010000094.1 GCA_019633985.1 Acidiferrobacterales bacterium
AACGAAAGTGGTTTTGCCTCATCGACTTACAAAGCCGTCTTTTCTGTAACGATTTCTATTCATAAGAGTGGTTATTATAGTTCCCGGTATGAGTTTAAACCTGATGGAGACGTCCGAATTAGTTCCAAGGACTTTGTGCTTCGTAAGGTTGGCAAAAAAGTACCCCTGTTTGCAAAAAGATACCTTGGCGAGATTCCTGATAAAAATACCGTATTGTATTTTGATTTTGAAGTTGGTGATTGGGTAGTGCCCTATGGCAATGGGGCAGAAAAACATATTGCGTTCACGTTTCAAGGCTCTGGAGAAAGTGTCTTTGTTTTCAGTGGTTCTCTAGAGATATCTTTTGCGAACGATGGTGATGGTCTGGTTCAACAGAATGGTTTCGTAGATAAGTATTCTGACTTCAAAATGGAAAAGCTCGCGCCACGTGCGGGATATCACTCTAATCTAGTAATTTCAAAGACATCGACAGGAACGGATAGTAAAGTCGAAATTAGTTCAAGCAGCGGAAATCAGGGAAAATATGGAACGTTTATTCGCACTAACACAAAACTGAATGAGAAAGATGATGTAATTTCTGCCAACTACGCAAAGATTTATGGTGAAGTCGACTTTTCACCTCATTACGGGGAGTTAGCATTTACGTATTTCTACAATCCTGTTGTGAATTCGCGGAACCTCGAGCTAGATTTTGAGAATAACAAAGCAATATACAATAGCTCGAGAGAAAGGGTTTTACTTCCCTGAGGCGAAAAATGGAGATTCCGGTTTGCCGGAGTAGATCTAACTAATAAAAAACCGATTCATCTAAACTGAAGCAGAATTCTCTTTAAATTGATCGACTTCTGCCCTGAAAAGGTCTGTATCAGAACAACCGCGCTCAAGTAAGTTAAAAGCAGCAATCAATCGTAACTTGTAATTACCTCACAATATTAGTGTGACTATACTCACATAAAGAAGTGTTGCATTCCCGTAGACTTTGAATCTTCTTAACTACTCTAGCATCACCAGGGAGAGAGGTGGATCATGCGAAGGATTAGCAGGGCGGTGGCCAACCATACTGACACTTGCTTTTTTGATGAGGTCAGAAAAATGGCTGAGATGAAGCGGCATCAGCCTACAGAATTCGCGGACTTTGAGTTTCGAGAGATGCGCCGAAAAGAAGTCGAGCTCGCAAAAACCTCTCCGCAGCAACGAATAACGAACGAAGTGTTTCGCGATAATTTCTTGCAGAGACCGACTTTCTTAAACTATCCATTTCCAAGACTATCTACGCAATAGACTATTTCTTTCCGAGCGATAGTGCTTTCCTCTATCGATATATATAAATTGGTTTTCGCGGTGTGTCTCAAAAAATATCGGTAGATAGTTCGAGGTCCTATGTCCCAGAAGAGCAGGTGTGACCCGCGTCACCGAAAAATAATTTTGTTCCTACAATAATCCAGGTCTGGGAAATCAAAGCGGGACGCAGTCTCCAGGGAACATGGTTGAACTAATCTGGAATAATTGGCTGTTGGTGGGGTTGCTCCCCCCATTTCTCTACGCCGTCGTTGCCCTGTTCGACGCTTGTCTTGTGGATAGCGCAGTTTATTTGAATCCCTCTGAGGCAACCGTTGTCTCCGCATTGTTTGGTGCGATTCCTCTTTTACTTCCATTGTTCGGTTTCGTTGAGTTTTCTCTACCCAACTGGAACGTGGCGCTGGTAGCGTTTGCTGGCGGAGTGCTATTTGCCTTGCATATATTTTACTATATCTCTGGTCTGTTTAAGAGAAACGACACCGTGCTAGCAGAAACCGTGCAGAATTTAAGCGTATTGCTGGTACCATTTTTTGCCTTTTTCCTGATTGGCGAAGTGCTCAATGCGACGCACTACGTTGGTATTGGTTTAGCAGGAGCTGGCGTGTTGTATATGTATTGGCATACCCGCAGATCAAAGGCGGCGAGCTCAGAAAGCATGCTTGCCAGTGGTGGAATTGAGCTCACGGTTTCTATGCTGTTGTTCTGTTTGATTTTGATCGCTGGTGAGTGGGTTTACCAACGGACGGATTTTTGGAGCGGTTATCTATTGTTTACCACAGGATTGCTATTCGTTGGCATCGTTCTCTTTGTGGTAAATCCAATCAAAAGAGTCGTGCCACTTGTCCGCAAACGCTGGCGCTTGTTTCTTTTTATTGAAGGCATTACAACGATAGGTATGATCTGCTCTCAACGTGCCGTTGATATCAGTCCTTCAGCCACCTATGTCGCAATCACAGAGTGCCTGGGTGCCTACTTTATCCTTTTGATCAGCGGGATAATCTTTTTCGCCAATAAGTGGTTCGGTACAAAAATTAGCATACTCACCAGAGTGTGCAGAGAACAGCTGATTGGATACCCGGCGAAAATTATTGCCGGGCTCTTTATCTCAACGAGTATCTTTCTGGTTTACTCCTACTAAACAGATGCGGATAGTAGGCTGTACTGATTATGGCGTGCTTATCCAGGTAAGTAACCAGCCAGCTCCTTCTCCACCGCCTTTGGGTCGGCGGACAAGCCTTGATTGAGCCCAGACGCCATTTCCCCAGGATAGATTTCCTCCAGCCCTTCTTCCAACCCATCCAATGCTGCGGAAACCACGTCTGCGGGCGCCATTTTGGGTGGTGGAAAATCCTTACTCATATCGGTGTCCACTGCGCCGGGCATAACCGCCACCACAGCGGTATTTTGCGCAGCCAGCTCCGCCCGAACGCCTTGCACCAGGCTCAATCCCGCCGCTTTCGAGGCGCATAGAGAGCCCATCAACGGCAAATTGACTCTGGATAATATGGACAGCATGTTGAGGATCGCACCACCACCATTTTCTTTCAGTACAGGCGCAAAAGCCTGACACATAGAGAGCGTTCCGAGATAGTTAACCTCCATCTCAGCTCTGGCAGCATCGAGTCCATCGCTTGCCACAAGCGCGGACATCATATTCACGCCTGCATTGTTAATAATTAGATCTACGTCACTTAATTTAGAAGCGAGTTGGTAAACCGCATCCCGATCGGTAATGTCAAGTGGATGAGTTTCAACATTCGCATGACTAGTTTTAATTTCGGAAGGCGTGCGAGCAGTCGCGTATACTTTTTTTGCTCCTCGTTTTACCAGCTCATCAATATATGCGCGTCCGATTCCTCGATTAGCGCCTGTTACCAACACGGTGGCGTTTTTTATTTGCATAGCGAGTCCTCCTTTGGACTGGGTGTCGTTATTCTGGTCAAGCCAGTTATCATCAATTTCGGGCAGTGGAATTGCGCGAATCAATTCGCGAGTATAGGGGTGTCTGGCGAAACGGAAAAGGCCATCTGTCGAGTTGCGTTCTGCAATTCTACCCTGATGCAATACGATCACTGAATCACACAGTTTTCTAACCACAGATAAGTCGTGGCTGATAAAAACAAGCGTCAAATCCATATCGCGACTCAAGCTCTCAAGTAAGAGAATGATTTGCGCCTGAGAAGATACATCCAGACCACTGACAATCTCGTCTGCAACCAGTAGTTTGGGCTCAAGCGCAATCGCTCTGGCGATACCGACTCTTTGTCTCTGCCCACCGCTCAGTTCATGGGGGAATCGATCGATGAGATCTGGATTCAGTCCCACTCTTTCAAGAAGAGTGCTTGCGGTTTCCCGCAGCGCGGATCGATCTGGCAGTTTGCCGAAGGCAATCAATGGCTGCGTTACAATGTTCGCGATACGACGCCTCGGATTGAGTGAAGACTGCGGATCCTGAAAGATCATTTGCATGCGCTGACGCATTGGCCTAAGCGCAGATTGCTTTAGCGTGGATATGTTCTCGCCATCAAACAGCAGTTGGCCAGAAGACAGTTTGACCAGGCGCAGCATGGCGCGCCCCAGCGTTGTTTTTCCTGATCCTGACTCCCCCACAATGCCTAATCGTTGACCGGGCAGTATTTCAAAGTTCACCTCTTTTAAGACTTCGAAATATTGCTGCTCTTCCCATGGCAGGGTTTTCGGTATCCGATACGAAACCGATAGCCTGTTTGCCGATACAAGTGGATCAGTCATTGTAAGTGGCCTGATCCACTTCGCGGGTTTCAGCCTGTAGCTGCTCTTTAAGCTTTCTGGAAACGGGCAATATGGGCTTGTCGGGCTGATCGAATCGGGGCATCGCGTCTATCAGGGCACGTGTGTAGTCATGACCAGGGGAATGGAACAATTGTTTTGCAGTGGTATTCTCCAGAACACGACCTTCATACATGATCGCGACTTGATCGCATATTTTGGCGACTACGCCAAGGTCATGCGTAATGAACAATAGAGAGGTGTTTTGTTTTCTCTGCATCATGCGAATCAAACTAAGCACCCGCTTCTGCACAGTCACATCCAAAGCAGTGGTCGGCTCATCAGCGATAATCAACTTCGGGCTACAGGAAAACGCCATCGCGATCAGTACCCGTTGTCGCATTCCTCCAGATAACTCGTGACTGAAGGCATCTATCACTCTTTCCGGGTCTCTGATCAATACTTCATCTAACAATGCGATAGATTGCTTTCGTGCCTCAGCCTTTGTTATTCCCAGGTGGTGGGTCAGTCCCTCGCTGAGATGGGTGCCAATGGTGCGAACAGGATTCAGCGATACCATTGGGTCCTGTGGAATGAGTGCAATATCTTTGCCCAACAGTTTCCGCCTTTCTGCAACGCTTAAACGCAGAAGACTGTTCTGGTTAAACTTTATTTCACCTTTATCTATCACTGCTTTTTTTGGTAATAGGTCGAGAATCGCCTTTGCCACCATGGATTTTCCAGCACCTGATTCACCGACCAAACCCAGTACTTTTCCATATTCCATCGACAAGCTCACATCACGCAATAAACGCGTAGAGGTCGAGTGTTGCCTCAGCGTCACGCGCAAGTCCTGCACTTCCAGTAAACTCATTTGTGCATCACCGGGTCGTAAACACGGCGAATACCTTCGCCACATGCATTGAGTGCAATCACCAGAGTGAGGATGCAAAGCATTGGTATGAGCATTACCCACCAGGCTTCATGCACATACTGGCGGCCCTCTTCGATCAACCCTCCCCATGTCGGTGCGTCGGAAGACAAACTCAATCCCACGAAACTAAGAATCGCCTCAACGACTACCGCGATTCCCATTTCAAGACAAAACAACGTCATCAATACTGGCAGCAGGTTGGGCAGGATTTCTTTGAGGATGATTGCCGGACCCGTTAATCCCAGTGCTCTCCCTGCAGCAACATAGTCTTGTTCTCGTTGCACTTTGGTCTCCGCTCGGATAACGCGACAAAAGCGAGTCCAGTCTATGATGCCAATGGCAATTACCACGGAATGCAGGCCGGTACCGAGTACTGCGACAAGCACAATTGAGAGCAGCACTGCTGGAAACGACATCCAGATATCGACCAGCCTGGAAATAAAACTGTCTATCCATCCGCCGTAAAATCCTGCGATCAGCCCCATCACGGTTCCCAAAACCGCCGCAAATCCCGCAGCCAATACCGCCACTGTCAGTGCGATTCGAGCGCCGTGAATAACACGGGACAGCAGATCTCTCCCAAGGCTATCGGTTCCAAGTAGGAAGGCAGGGTCATGTTGGTCGACCCAAAACGGCGGTAATAAATTGCTGATCAAGTCTTGCTCGAGAGGATCATGGGGGCTGATCCAGTGAGCTAGTATCGCGATAGCGAAAAAGCTGATCACGATAAGGCTGCCTGTTACTAATCCCGCGTCTCTCCATGGCGATGGATAATGCGCTGTGGCGTCAGCCATGACGCATCCTTGGATTGAGCCAGCTATAACTGAGATCGATCAGCAAATTGATGACGATAAACATCACCGCGAAGGTCAGGATCAAACCTTGAATCAGCGGTAGGTCTCGTTGTATGACCGCACCAATCGCCATGTTTCCGATTCCCGGGTAGCTAAACAGCTTTTCAATCAATACGGTGCCACCCAGCAAAAATGTGAGCTGCACGCCACCCAAGGTTACCGTTGGTATCAGTGCATTTCTTAACGCTTCTTTTCGCAAGATATACCAGCGAGAAAAGCCACGTGCTCTCGCCATGGTGATGTAATCCTGTTTCCAGGTTTCTTCCAGGGATACTTTGAGAAGCCGGGTCACAATGCCTGTCATTGGCAGTGCCAGTGCAATCGCAGGTAGCAGCAGATGCCTCAGGAGTTCAAGGGCGAGAGAAAAATCGAGCTTGATTAGACTTTCGAAGAGATAAAATTGAGAGACAAGATCGTGATCCAGTCGTGGGTTGATTCTTCCTGATATTGGGAATAGAGGCCAGGCAACGCCCAGTAGCAGAATAAATATCAGACCCCACAAGAAATCAGGGACTGCCTGTGCAGTACTGGCGATCGCATCGACAGCGCGGGGAATGATGCGATCACGAAAGTAGGCCCCTGCCAAAGAGAGAATCAAACATAGCGCAATGGCGATCATTGTAGATAGAAATGCCAGTTCCAGCGTCGCTGGCATCCTCTCAAGGATCAGACTAAATACATCCTGTCGTAAGCTAATGGAGGTGCCAAGATCTCCCTGAAACAAAGCGCCTAACCAGATGACATATTGTGTGATGATCGGTTTATCTAACCCATAGAGTGCACGAAGTTGGGCAACATCTGCTTCTGTTGCACCCGGTGGTGTCATCATGGCGATGGGGTCTCCCGGGACCACTCGCATTAGAAAGAACACCACCAGGCTGACACCAAATAGTGTGGGCAGCGCCAACAATAGGCGCTGCAAAAACTGCTTTAATGACACTGCAGTTTAAGATTTATCTATGAGTGATAAACGAAGCGCACACTATTGCTTGGTCACCAGTTGCGGTAGTACAAAGTTAGCAACATGAGGTGTGACCGAAATTCCTTCTCGATGCAGAATAGGTTGCACATACTGCAGCAAAGGAATCACGTAGGCATTTTCTGCGATATAGGCATCGACTTTCTTGTACCCATCAATCCGCTTGGCTTCATCGGCTTCACCCCATAGTGGGCCAATCATTCCATCGACATCTTCAGTGTCCCAAGTAGAATGCGGAGAAGGGCCAAACATAGCAAAACCGGTCGAGGTGGAGGGGTCGCCAATGGAATTACCCCAGTTGTAAAACGCGGCGGGAGCCAGGGTGTCAGACGCTCTCAACTCATAGTGCTTAGCGATTTCATACACCTCGATTTCTGCCTCGATACCGATCTTACGCCACATGCCCACGATCGCTTGAACCATTTCATAATCCTTTGGTTTGAATCCTCGGGTTGTCTGGATTTTGAATTTCGCCGGATTGTCTTTGGAGTAACCTGACTTCGCGAGAAGTTCGCTGGCAAGTTCAGGGTCGTAAGCAACTTTGATTGAGTCGTCATACGCCATATATTCCGGCGCCTGTAGTGTGTCGATGGGTACCCCATAGCCTCTCAACAGTCGATCAACGATCACAGGTTTATTGATCGCGTGCGCGGCTGCTTTACGGACATTCGCATCTTCCATGACTTCGATATCATTCAGAAAGATCATGCCGATATCGGAAACCGGAGTGGAAACTCCATTGATCCCGTCCACTGCGGCGAGACGGTCAAACTGTTCGTACGGTACTTCAATGGTGATATCGGAAGAACCGCTTTCGATTTCAGCGACGCGGCTGCTGGCATCGGTGACAAATTTAAATATCACCGTTTCAAATGCAGGTGCATCTCCCCAGTATTGATCGAATCGCTTGAGCCGAACAAAACCATCACGCTCAAACGCATCTAACATGTACGGGCCTGACCCCATAGGTGCTTTTTCAAACCCTTCAGCACCGACTTTTTCAAAATAGTTTTTGGGCAGAATGTAGCCGGTCAGAAACGCCATCCAGGGAAACAACGAAGGATCATATCCCGCCATTTGTGCGGTAATAGTATTGCCGTCAGCAGTCATCTCGCCCACTTTTCCCCAGATAAACTGAATCGGGTTTCCAGTGTCCGGATTGCCGGCTCGCTCGAGAGACCACATCACATCTTCCACGGTGACCGGAGTACCATCATGCCAAAATGCGTTTTCCCGAAGCGTCATTGAAATACTGGTTTTATCGTCACTCCAGCTCCAGTCGGTTAGTAGACCAGGCTTGAAAGATAAATCCGGATTTTGGTCGATGTACTGATCGAATACCGATTTGTAAATGGATTGAATGGTTGGATTGACCGCAGAAAGCCCTACCGTTGGATCCCAGGAAGGCAGATTGACGTTGTAGGCAATGGTGAGGGTGTCATCGTCTGCAGCTTGTGTTGGCAGGCTGATACATATCAGCACCAGCAGAGCACCCATACTGCGGGATATCAGGTTCAGTATATTCATTTTCTTCTCCAGAGGTTTCTAGCCCGGCGTAAGAAAGCGCCGGGCGAATTAGTTATATTGTGTCGCGCTGATTTTTCGTTGTGTGCTAAGGCAGGTTGCTTGACCCGCCTAGCCATCTACAAAGCGCTATTGAACGAGCATCTTCTTTAAAAACTATTTACCTTCGCTTTCTGCCCAGCGCGCCATCATGCCGTTGGAGGGCAAGCTCTCATCGAGCAGCTTCTTCGCTGTTTCCACGCCTGCAACTGGCAAATTTGCGGGATCGAGCGCGCCTATCTGCACCAGTACCGAAGCCTGATCCCAATAGATATGTTCGTTATAGAGTTTGTC
>JAHQWE010000095.1 GCA_019633985.1 Acidiferrobacterales bacterium
GCTTGGATATGCAGTAAAATCCGCGTCCCGTCCAATTCAGCGCCTGGTAAAAAGATTCATGTTCCTTCAGTTTGTCTCCGAGTATTGGTATCTGTTCGCCATGCTGGCGGCCATATTGCTATTGCTCGCATTCGATCCCGCTGGTAGCTCGGTGAATGGCGCCTCCAAGATTTCGCCGTCACAATTACCCCAAGTCCAAAGCCGACAATCAGCAGTGGTTGTAGACGTTAGAAAGGCCGACGAATTCAAACAAGGCCATATCGCCCAATCGATTAATTTACCTCTGGATACACTTGAATCCAGTTTAAAAAAATTAAATAAACACAAAAGCAAACCCCTTATACTGGTTTGCCAAACCGGCGCCCGGGCAGGTAAGTCTGTTAACACGCTGAAAAACAACGGATTTTCCGATTTATTTGTTCTCGATGGTGGTATTGCAGCCTGGAGTAAAGAGAACCTACCACTGACTCGCACCTGAGTCCTTTTTAACCCTGCTATCAACCCGCCGGAGTCAATGTCATGGCTGAGAACAATACTTCCACCCTTAATCCGAAGAAAATCTATTTAAAGGACGCGTCCTTTGAATCCCCTGGCAGCCCCAATGTATTTCTGCAGGGTCAGGCGCAGCCGGATATCGATATGAATATCGATGTGACCTACAACATGATTAACGAAGAGCAAACCTTCTTCGATGTCATCCTGCAGGTCACTACCACTGCGAGTCAAAACGGTTCGACGATGTTTGTCGCAGAAATTAAACAGGCCGGGGTGTTTGAAGTCCAAGCCGAAGATGAAAATCATCGAGAGATCATTCTCCATATCGCTTGCCCAAATATGTTGTTACCTTTTGCTCGTGAGGAGCTGGCAAGTCTGGTATCGAAAGGCGGCTTTCCTCAGCTATTGATCCAGCCGATTAACTTCGAATCAATCTACCGGCAGCGCCTGGCGCAGCAAGCAGAGTCCCAGCAAAGCCAGAATCACTAAGTGTCAGTGAGATTGGTGACATACCGTTCAAAATAGGATGTCTGCGCTAAAGGATCAATCAATCTCGGTCATTGGTGCCGGCTCCTGGGGAACGGCTCTTGCAATCCTGCTCGCGCAAAATCTTGGGGAGGTCAGGCTCTGGGGTCGAAATGGCACCGCACAGCTCGAGTCAGACAGGAGTAACGAGCGATATTTACCCGGAGTTTCCTTTCCCGCCCCCCTCACGGTTGTCGAAGAATTCAAAGACACTGTGACCTCTTCGCTGAATTTTCTGATCGTGGTGCCGAGTCACGCCTTTCGTGCGACGCTGGAAGAGCTGGCTAACGCGATCGATCAAAAAGGACTGTCATCCAGTTCTGCGACTCTGCTATGGGGTACGAAAGGGTTCGACGCCAATAGCGGTGATTTGCTAAGTGAAGTGGTAGAAGACGTGTTTCCGGATATCCAGACTTATGGGGTAGTCTCCGGACCGAGCTTTGCGGCTGAAACGGCCAAAGGCATGCCAACGGGTTTGAGCATTGCCTGCAATAATGACACCCGCGCTGAACAACTTTCCGCCTGGTTCCGAACCGCGACAACCCGTGTGTACTTCACGGACGATATGGTGGGTGTGCAGCTTGGTGGAGCGATCAAAAATGTTATGGCTGTCGCTACAGGAATCAGTGACGGGCTGGGTTATGGTGCCAATGCTCGCGCCGCTCTTATTACCCGTGGCCTAGCTGAAATGACCCGGTTGGGTTGTGCACTGGGCGGCAAAGCCAACACTTTTAGCGGTCTCGCCGGAGTGGGAGATCTCATTCTGACCTGCACTGACAATCAGTCCCGGAATCGTCGATTTGGGTTGGGGATCGGTGCTGGACGCAGCCGCGAGCAAGTGGTCGCTGAGATTGGCCAGGAAATCGAAAGTATCAACACCGCGAAAGAGTTGTATCTTAAGGCGAGCGGGCTCGGAATTGAAATGCCGATCACCGAACAAGTATACGAAGTCTTGCACAATGATGTTTCCCCGGATATTGCAGTGAAGCGGTTGTTGGCACGCGACCCCAAAGCAGAAGGGATCTAACCTGGGCATTCCCCTCTTTGTGCGATTTATTTCCTCTAATTTTGTGCTCGGTTCTGCCTAGAAATTGCAGGTTAGCCCTGGCCTGAGTGATCTCTTTTGTTGGCACCACTAAAACCACACTGCCGCCAAGCTTCATAAACCGCCAGCGCCACAGTGTTAGAGAGATTTAAGCTTCGGCTCTGTGCCAGCATCGGTATATGAAGTCGATGTTGATCTGGAATCGACTCAAACACCTCCTTAGTTAAACCTCTGGTTTCTGAGCCGAACAGCAGCGTGTCCCCTGGCTCAAATTGAAAAGAGGAATAAATCCGCTCATTCTTAGTAGAAAAAGACAGAATCCTACCGGTAGTTTTAGAGGAAAAACTGTTCCAATCGGGCCAGGTTTCAACGTTCGCCAGCGCATGATAATCCAAACCAGCGCGGCGCATCTGTTTCTCCTCAAGACTGAACCCCAGGGGTTCGATCAAGTGCAGTTCGCAACCCGTATTCGCGCAGAGACGAATGACATTGCCGGTGTTAGGAGGAATTTCCGGCTGGAACAGAACGACAGAAAACAAGGTTATTGAGTCAGAATGAAGGCTTCATCACTACCAGAAATACGATCGGAATTAACGCAAGCACCGGCGCTTCATTCATAATCCGATAAAAGGTATGACCACGGGTGTTTTTATCATCCCGAAAGGTGCGTAACACCAACCCGCACCAAATGTGATACGCCACCAGAGCGATCACAAGCAGCAACTTCCACATCAGCCAACTGCCGCCAAACCCATAGCCAAGCCAAAGCCAGGTGCCAAATACGATAGTCAGTATGGCCCCGGGAGTCATAATCCCATAGTAGAGCTTTCGTTCCATTACTTTGAATCTGGCATTGCCGATCTCGTCCTCACACATTGCATGGTAGACGTACAAGCGCGGCAAATAAAGCATCCCTGCCATCCAGGTAATCATAAAAATGATGTGGAAAGACTTAATCCAAAGCATGGTCAGGAAATCGTGTTGAAGAGGTTTCTAAAACTAGTGAAAAACAGTGATGGAGAGATTTTTCGTCTTGATGAGATTGTAAGCGCAGAATGGTTTATTTGCAGTACAGTCCGGATTTGTCGATAGAGAGCAGGGGTTTAGGCTCAATTTCCACATTCAGATTCTTCTTTGTCTCAGGCGATCTGCGGCGCCCGACATCACTCTTTCGCTTGACCGCCAGGGAGGGCGGAAATGCGGGCAATGCAGGAGCAATTGCCCGCCCATGCGACCGCGATGTACTGGCGGAGCACTGTTGGTCAGGTTTTCTTTTAGTGGTCTCAGGCGATCTGCGGCGCCCGACATCGCTCTCTCGCTTGACCGCCAGGGAGAGCGGAAATGCGGGCAATGCAGGAGCAATTGCCCGCCCATGCGACCGCGATGTACTGGCGGAGCACCGTTGGTCAGGTTTTCTTTTAGTGGTCTCAGGCGATCTGCGGCGCCCGACATCGCTCTTTCGCCTCCATGCGACCGCGATGTACCTACATCCTGTAGGCAAAAAAATGGCTCCGGTTAGGGAGCCATAATAAACACCAATGGAGGAATAAAACGAAACTTACGCAGCTTTGGTTAGCGGAGCTACAACCGCTGTAGAAGTTGAAGTTGATGCAGCTGGCAACTTGGCGAATGCGCCGCGCTGGTTTACGACATCAGCAATTTGGTAACGGGAAATACCCAGGTCATTCAGCAAGCTGTCTGGCATTGCAGCCAGCTCTTGCATCGCACGCTGGCGAAGATGCCAGTTACGGATGCCGCTGAGGATGCGTACTACCCAATTTCTGCGGAACGATCCGCTGATGACGTTTGCTTGCGTGTTCATGACTAAAATTTGTCCAGTAATTAGGGCTTAAGCCTGAAAGCCCAACAGTATTGCAGCGAAAACTACGAGTGCCAAAACGTAGGCGGTACCCACTTTGATAAAAATATCGTTCATCTCTTTTGACCTCTCTCAATTAAAGTTCGCTTATGAAGAATCTGTTATCCAGTTCTCCGCCGATGATGAGAATATATGGGTTAGATTACTTGAAAACAAACGATATTTATTCATACAATACATGAACAAATACTCATGTATTAGATTCATATTACATTCACATTTCTATTCCTTGAATGGCTATCCGATTTCCTCCAATTGCAGCGCTAAGAGCCCTTGAGGCAGCTGCACGCCACTTAAGCTTTACCCGAGCTGCAGAGGAATTACACGTCACGCAAAGCGCAATCAGCCATCAAATAAAACATGCTGAACAGCTGTGGGAGGTCAAGTTATTCGAAAAGCGAGGTCGACGACTCGTGCTCACTGAAGAGGGCCATGCGCTCGTGCCGGTAGTTCGAGACTTCATTCGTCGCATCACGAGCACACTGCAAGAAATCAACGAAAAGGAGGAGACCCCTTCCGGGCTTCGCATCACGCTTCAACAGTCATTTGCGTTCAAGTGGCTGGTACCAAGACTAGGACACTTCAATCATGATTACCCAGATATCGACGTCTGGATTTCTACTTCAGATGAACTAATTGGTTTTGATCGGAAAACCACGGATGTGGGTATCCGCCTTGGATATGGCAGCTGGACCGATGTGTATGAAGAGCTGTTGCTTACTGAGTATGTATTCCCAGTTTGTAGCCCTTACTTTCTGAAAGAGCATGGAACGCCGAAAGAGCCTCGAGAAATGCTGGAGTTACCTATTCTTCGCCGTAGTGCAATTGATATTTTGCCCCGCTGGAGAGACTGGTTTCGCGACGCCGGCGTGGCAATCAAAAAAATGCCAAGCGGCACAAAATTCCCGCAAACCAGCCTGGCATTACAAGCGGCCATCGACCATCAGGGAATTGCTCTGGCGCGAAGCGCCCACGTGCTGGATGATATTAAAGCCGGTCGATTAGTCAGACTGTTTCCCGAAGTTGTCAGCCGCTCTAATGTCTCTTATTTCTTTGTTTGCACTAAAGGTCGCGAGACTGAACCACAAATAGCCGCCTTTCGTAACTGGCTTGCCCAGGAGGCGAAAGAGTCACAAGAGGAGTTTGATCAGATGGTTCCGCAACAAATCTAATGAACTCTCGCTCTCAATTTCATCAAGGCCACCTATTTTAGGTGGAAAATGGGCGCTGACACGGTGTGCGCTCTAAAAAAGCGGCCAGTCGGTGGGATTCATCTCATTCTGGACAATACCTCTTCGACAGCTTCTTGTACTGTGATTCTCGACAAACAGTAGCGTTGGCAATTTTTTCGATCACACTTTTGACAATCCGGGGCGCGTAAAACGACTGCAGTTTCCCGGGTGGGCCCAACCTTGCTTTCATCCGTGGGGCCGAATAAAGCGACCACATCCGTATTGCATGCGCTGGCAATGTGCATTGGAAAGCTGTCACCGGTCAGCATCACATCGGCTCGTTTTACCAACGCCGCAAATTCTAGCAAATTTAATTTTCCAGCCAGACTGATTGCGTTACCGCTTTGGCTTTTCGACACCAGCGACTCTAGCTCGGCCTGCCGATCGGCCGCTCCGGTAAATATCACCTGTCCATGGGCGGAGAGTTGCTGTGCGGCTTGGGTGAAATGATCTAGCGGCCAGTCCTTAGAAGGCCATCTTGAAAATGGGGAGAGCAGGATAAGGGGACGACGCGGCAGATTTAGCTCTTCCAGCAGCTGATCAATCTTGCTCTCCTCAGCCTGAGAAGTGGCAAATTCCATCTCAGTATTTTGGTTGGTAATTCCAGCTAGTGCCAACACCCCATCCATTTCGCGAATTGCGTGGAGCGACTTATTCCTGAAACCGGGAATACCGGGCCAATTCCCCTTCACAAACTTCTGACGGGCGCGGGCGAAATATAAAAACACCACTGTTCTCGCCAGCCCTTGCAAATCAAATGCCAGATCAAACTGCTGGTCTCGAACCTGTTGCATCACCGTCTTGATATGCCGCCAGCACCGCAAAGGGTTGCTAAGCCATTCCTGCTTCACTTTATAACGGTCAAATAGAATCAGCTCGTCCACATCGGGGTGATGTCGATAAATGTCCGCTGACGTAGTTGCCGTCATTAATACCAACCGGCTTTCCGGGAATCGCTCTTTGATTGCACGAACATGCCCGGTTGAATGCAGCACATCACCAAGAGAAGTGTGTTTGATGACCAGAACATTCATTTCTGCGGCACGGGATCATAGGGGCTTGGCGCCCCGCCAGGGCGTGTTTTAAACCAGCGAAATGTCCACATGTAATGCTCGGGCATTTCTCTTAACATCGTCTCCATCGACTGACTAATTGCTAACGCCATTGATTCGGGGGATTCGTAAGCCGAATCGGCCAGGGCCTCTCCAAATCGAAAATAATAGCGACCAGTGTTGCTATCCAGTCGGGTTGCGCAGGTGACCACCTTTGCTTTTGACGACCTCGCCAAACGCCCAGGTGTCGTTACCATGGAGCGCTCTACAGCAAAAAACGGCACAAACGCAGAGCCCTGTCCCCCTTCGGCCAAGTCTTCATCGGGGAACAAGACGCACTGTCTGCCTTCTTTGAGCCCCTTCAGCAAGGGTCGCATTCCACGTTCACGTGTCACCAGCTCGGTATCCGTTGTTCGGGTGCGGCCGAAAGCAAATATCCAGGTCAGCAGCGGGTTGTTCATTGGCTTCATCATCGACACCGCCGGCCCGGCAAGCCCAAGAATATTGTTACCAAATTCCATCGTCGTTAGATGCCATCCAATCGCAATGACTTTATGCTCCTTGAGCATCTGCCTATAGTCATCCAGCCCCTCATAAGCTATTAGCTTCCGCACCCTCGACGCAGAACTAAACAACGCCAGACCAGAATCCAGAAGACAGCGACAGTAAACGCGAAAATGCTCAATACACATGGCCTCTCGCTCCTCCGGGGTTTTCTCGGGGAAACAGAGTTCTAAATTAACCTCAACAATACGGCGACGCTTCTTATTCTTTTTTCTAAAGCGATCGCCTAACCAGCCGCCGAGGGACATTACCCATTTGCGCGGTAAAAACATCACCACCCAGAGCAATCCAAATGCAGCCCAGGTACTCCAAAAACGTGGTAGCAGAAAACGCCACTGAAACCGCAGCGTGGGATCGAGGTTCCTCTGATGTTTTTCAGTTTTGCTCAATGACACAATCTCTACCAGCGTCTTACTATTTAATATTTGTTGTTGTTCGGGGGCGAGGAAGCAGTTTCGATATAAGAAGCGTACTGTGTTTGCTCTTGTGCGAGCCATACCAGATCATCCCACAAATCGATATCACGCAACGTCGGCAACATCACAAACTTCCTATCACTGCAAGCCGCATTTTCCATCACCCTCTCCATGACCTTGCTTTCTCCCCATGCGACATGATCGAATAGATTCTGAACCGCATCTTGTAAACCCAGCAGGTAGAAGCCACCATCCTCAGCAGGGCCGATCACATTATTACCCGCAGTCAACTCTTCAAAGGCCTGTCTTAAAATATCGCCGGAGATATGCGGCACATCACATCCCATCACGATACATGCTCCTGCCTCCCGTACCCCTGCATCCAGTACATGACGCAGTCGGTCGCCTAAATCCTGGCCTCGCTGCAGGTGAATTTCGCATTGATGTTCATCGATCATTTGGCGAAATAGAGGCGCTTCCACGGTAGGTGTTACACAGAGCACCCATCTTCCTTGCCAGTGTTCACCTACCTGCTCTGCGGATTGCCGCAGCATTTGTTCAGCCAATTGAGCACAGTCATCGTGTCCCAACTTTGAGGCCAGACGTGTTTTGACCTGGCCCGCAACCGGCTCTTTGGCAAATAGATAAAGCGGAAAAAGATGGTTATCTGGCATGAAGGTACATCGCAGCCAGCTTTTCAGGATTCGTACCCATTCTGTACAACCATCGCAATTTCCACATCAACAGAACAGTTTTCCACACGCCGTACTTTTGCCAACGCCTCGCTGAAGTAATTACCCTGCCCGGCGCAATTCCGGGTTTTGACTCTCTGCTCACCCGTTTGGAAAACTCGATGTCTTCCATCAACGGGATGTCCGCAAACATGCCTTGCGTCCTAAACCAATCGCGCTTCATAAACATCGCCTGATCTCCAGTCGCGATATTGGTGAAGCGGGAACGCAGTTTCATCATGGTTTCGATTAATCTGAACCGCCATCCAGACGCATTGAGGGTAATGTCAAAGCGCCCCCAATCGTACCGCTGCAGGCACTCGCGAATACTGATGGCAGCATCCGATGGTAGTTCGGTATCACAGTGGAGAAACAAAAGAGTATGACCTTCCGCCAGCTCCGCGCCTAAGTTCATCTGCCTTGCTCGTCCTCTATCCGAAGCCTTGACCAGACGAACCGATTTAGCCAATTCCAGTTTGGCGAGAACCTCCAGGGATTCAGGATCATCGCTGGTATCCACCATAATCACTTCGCGGATATCTTCGCAGAAAGCCAACCGTTGTAGACAATGAATCGGTTCTTGACCTTCGTTGTATACCGGTACGATCACGCTCAATCCAGAGCGGTTGTCCAGATCACTACACACCTGTCGACTCAGCAACCGTTTCGGTTTTACACGTCCCGGCCCTTCTGTGCGGCGATTCGCATTCGTAACGCATTGAGACGGATAAATCCGGTCGCATCAGCCTGATCATAGGCACCGGCATCTTCATCAAAGGTTGCGATTTTTTCATCGAACAAGGAATCATCTGATTCACGACCCAGAACAGTCACATTGCCTTTGTACAAACCCAGTCGCACACGACCGTTAACGACTTTTTGCGACTCATCAATCATCGCCTGCATCATTCTGCGCTCCGGCGCAAACCAGTATCCGTTGTAAATTAACTTCGCATAGCGCGGCATAAGCTCGTCTTTCAGGTGCGCCACTTCTCTGTCCAGCGTGATCGATTCCATCGCCCTATGTGCTTTCAGCATAATGGTCCCTGCGGGGGTTTCGTAACAACCTCGCGATTTCATCCCGACGTAACGGTTCTCGACCAGATCCGCTCTACCGACACCGTTACGACCCCCCGCAGCGTTCAATGCTTCCATCACTTCCCGCGGTGTCATGGCGTTGCCATCGATGGCCACGATATCACCAGCAGCGTAGGTCAAAGTAAGTTCCTCAATGTGATCCGGCGCATCTTGGGGCGAGGTGGTCCATAACCACATGTCATCTCCGGGCTGTTGCCAGGGATCTTCCAGTTCCAGGCCTTCATAGGAAATATGCAGCAAGTTCGCATCCATGGAGTAAGGGGAGCCGCCGCCCTTTTTCTGTTCAATTTTGATACCGTTTTTGCTCGCATACTCCATCAGTTTCTCTCGCGAAGTCAGATCCCACTCCCGCCAGGGCGCGATAATCTTGATAGCGGGGTTGAGTGCATAGGATGACAGTTCAAATCGGACCTGATCGTTCCCCTTGCCAGTCGCTCCATGAGATATCGCATCTGCCCCGGTAGCTTCCGCGGTTTTCACCAGATATTTAGCGATCAGAGGCCTCGCGATAGAGGTGCCGAGCAGATACTCCCCCTCATAGATCGTGTTTGCACGAAACATGGGGAACACATAGTCTCTTGCAAATTCATCGGTTAAATCTTCTATAAAGATTTCCTTGATGCCGTAATCTTCCGCTTTCTTACGAGCGGGTTCCAACTCCTCACCCTGGCCGATGTCTGCGGTAAACGTGACCACTTCGCAATCATATACGTCTTGCAGCCACTTCAAAATAATGGAGGTATCGAGACCGCCTGAGTAGGCAAGAACGGCTTTTTTGATATCAGACATCGAGGTAAACATTGTCGTTGAACAGGGTGCGGGAGTATATCACTCGGTCTCAGAGTGAATCTCTACTCACGAGCTACATTGGTATTCCAGCGATTGATTCTGTAAAATCTGTATTCGACAAGCGCCGAACCGGGCGCTTTTTTGTTTTTGGAACCGGAAAACCCAATGACAGTAAGACACTATTTGAGCTTGATGGATTTGTCTGCCGCTGAGCTAAGACAAATCATCAATCGAGCGATCGAGATGAAGCGGCAGTTTGCAGAGGGTCAACGGATTGATCTGTTTAAAAGCCAGACTGCGGTCATGGTGTTTGAGAAATCATCCACTCGAACTCGCGTCTCCTTTGAGTCAGGAATTCGCCATCTTGGGGGCAGCGCCATCTTTCTTGCTCCGAATGACTCTCACCTCGGTCGCGGCGAACCGCTGGAGGATACCGCACGAGTTCTTTCGAGAATGTCACGCATGATCATCGTTCGTACAGGTGATCATGCGCGTCTAGAGACCCTGGCCGAATATGCCAGTGTTCCCGTGGTGAATGCGCTATCGGACTTTAATCACCCTTGTCAGCTATTAGCAGATCTGCAAACCTGGTTTGAGCATCGTGGCGATATCACCGGCAAACGGGTTTGCTGGGTGGGTGATGGCAACAACGTTTGTCATTCCTGGATGAATGCCGCCAGACTATTAAACTTCGACCTCATTATCTCTTCACCCTCCGGATACGACCCCGACCCGGAATTGCTGAAGGCATGTCAAAGCTACGTCAGCATCGAAAGAAACCCACTGGTGGGTGTTAAAGACGCCGACCTGGTGGTTACCGACACCTGGTTGAGTATGGGGCGAGAGCAGGAAAAGGTGCAACGGCAAAAAGATTTCGAGGGTTATTGCGTCGACAAAACCATGATGTCCCGCGCCAGCGTCGAAGCTTTATTTATGCACTGCTTACCCGCCTATCGCGGCATGGAGGTGGCCGAAGACGTGATCGACGGCCCGCAGAGCGTGGTCTGGGATGAAGCGGAAAACCGCATGCATGCGCAAAAGGCGTTGATGGAATTTCTGCTCGCGAGCTTGGATACACACTGATCCATGCCGAAGATACTGATTCTTTACTACAGCCGACATGGCGCGGTGGCGGAAATGGCACGACACGTTGCTCGCGGGGTTGAAAGCGTGGAAGCCTGCGAGGCTTTGCTGCGAACCGTGCCGCCAGTTTCCACTGTATGCGAAGCGACTCACCCCGAAATCCCTGCCGAAGGCGATATCTATGCCACTGCCGACGACCTCAACCTTTGCGATGGCTTGGTGCTCGGAAGTCCTACCCGATTTGGCTCTGTAGCGGCGCCCATCAAATATTTCTTTGACCAATCTGCAGTACAGTGGCTATCGGGAGCTTTAAAAGATAAGCCCGCCGCTGTTTTCACCTCCACCGGAAGTATGCACGGCGGTCAGGAGAGTACGTTGCTTAGTATGATGCTACCTCTTCTGCATCACGGTATGGTGATCACGGGCATACCGTTTGCTGGCACCGATCTCACCGAAACCACATCGGGTGGCACACCGTACGGAGCCAGCCACGTCGCGGGCAATGAAAGCAACCAACCTATCACCTCAGACGAAATCGCCTTCGCGCAGCTTGCGGGAGAACGCGTCGCTCAGCTCGCTTGCGCCCTGAGTGCTTAGATCCAAATAATTGGGGCGTGGTCGATTTGCTATGCGCCAATGACTTCCTTGATAAACGGAACCGTGATTTTGCGCTGATGCGCCAGGGAGGCGCGATCCAGTCGATCAAGCAATGCAAATAGAGATACGGTGTCTCGTGCAAAGTGGCTCATCACAAAGTCGATAACCTGATCATTCAGGCGGAACCCTCTGACTTCTGCTCTTTGTTGCAGCGCAATATGTTTATCTCCATCGGACATCGCGCTCACTCGCCAAACCGACCCCGCACGCAATCTTGAAACCAGGTCAGCCAGTAAAAAGCCCGATTCTCCCGGTGGTTTTCGCGCTGCGGCTATCATGTACCCTCCAGCTGACTTCACTCGCTCATAGAAGGAAAGAAAAGCCACTTCGAGATTTTTGGCTGCAGTGATCACCTGCAAATTATCGACACAAAACAGATGACCGTTTGCAACCTGATCATTCAGCACTGTCTCAATATCGGCATCAGACAACGAGAGAAACTGACAAGGTAGATTGTGCGTGCGCGCTTGATCGCATACGCCATGAAGTAAGTGGGTTTTTCCTGCGCCACTCTCCGCCCACAAATAAATGATCCCAGGGGCTGTTTCAGCCGCTTCATTGGTCTCGATCAGTGCATCGACTAGATCATTCAGTTGCTTTAGCAAGCCACCATTCTCTCCCACGATGAAGTTGGAAAAGGTCAGCTCGTTTTCCGCTTGAACCGGAATCAGTGTCTGACCAATCACGCGTCGCCCTGATTAAACAGATCGCGTTTTATTCCCCAGTACCAGACGTAGAGCAACCCACTCACCACCGAAGTGACCACCACCCCAACAATCAGCGCATCAAGCAAATAAGGCAGAGTCAGGTAATCCGCGCGCTCAAAAAGCACCACAACCACCAACGCGATCTGCAAAAACGTATTGATCTTGCTCCAGTAAATCGGGCGGATCGGAACCGGTTCATCCATCACCATTCTGAGTACAAAGTATCCAATGATGATAACCAGGTCACGAAAAATCACCACCACCAAAAGATAAAACGGAATGTCACCAAGCAATGCCAACATCACGTAGGCGCTACTGATCAACAGCTTGTCAGCGATGGGGTCTAAAATCTTCCCGAGGGTGGAAACACAGTTGAAGCGTTTGGCGATATATCCGTCAAGACCGTCAGTGATGCCGGAAGCCAGAAACAAGACCAATGCGATGGGGTAATTCCCTTCATACAGCACTAACACTAGTACAGGACACGCCGCTATGCGCAATAGCGTTAGAATATTCGGAACCTGAGAGAGCAAAAGTGTTCTGGGGAATAAGAGTTCGAAAGGGCCGATTCTACGGTTGTTTGAAAACACCGTCATCCCTCAATTGCGATTCGGCAATATCTATGCAACCTCTTGCCCAACTCATTGACGATGAAAAACGCGTTTGCGTAGTCATCCACCAAAATACCGAAGCAAACAAGTGTATTTCACCGTCTTAAACTAACGACACAAATTCTCAAACCACACCGCATCAGGCATAATCCAGTTCCCTCCCCCATTGCCGTGATCCGTGAGCGAATCCACTGACCCAAATTCCCCACTCAGCTATCGTGACAGTGGCGTTGATATCGATGCTGGCAGCGATCTGGTTGAGCGCATCAAACCCGCGATAAAACGCACCCACAGGTCGGGAGTAATGGGTGGTATCGGTGGTTTTGGCGCTTTATTTGAACTGCCCCTGGATCGTTATCAGCAACCCGTACTGGTTTCGGGTACGGATGGGGTAGGCACCAAACTAAAGCTCGCCACCATGGTAGGTCGTCACGATACCATCGGTATCGATTTGGTTGCGATGTGCGTGAACGATATTGTGGTCGCTGGCGCCGAACCCTTATATTTTCTGGATTACTTCGCCACCGGTAAATTAGAAGTAGAACAAGCGCAATCGGTGATAGAAGGCATCGCTGAAGGATGTGTGCAGGCCGGCTGTGCATTAACCGGCGGCGAAACAGCGGAAATGCCTGGTATGTACGCACCGGGAGACTACGACCTCGCGGGCTTCGCAGTCGGCATCGTGGAGAAAAGCAAGATGCAGTCGGCAGAGAATGTGCGGGCAGGAGACATTCTATTGGGGCTCGGATCAAGCGGGCCGCATTCCAACGGTTATTCGCTCATTCGCAAGGTGCTCGAGCGCAGTGGAGAGGCGGTAAATGCAGACTTTCATGGCACCACACTAGGAGAAGCATTGCTTGCCCCAACCCGAATCTATGTTAAATCGATTCTCAAGCTACTCGACGCATTGCCGGTCAGTGCCATCTGCCATGTCACGGGTGGTGGACTCACGGAAAACTTGCCCAGAGTGTTACCAGAAAACCTGTCTGCTGACATCAATCTGAACAGCTGGCAGTTTCCTGCGATTTTTGATTGGCTCCAACAACACGGGAATATCGATCAAATGGAAATGCTGAGAACATTCAATTGCGGAATCGGCATGATCATTAGCGTGACCGCAGACCATGTCACGCAGGCCAGAAATCTACTTGAAGGCCAGGGAGAAACGGTGGTTGAACTGGGTCAGATTGTTGACGCCAGTGGGCCCGCGGCGGTTCGGTATCTGTAGATCAGTTTCTGTTCCACGTCGTATTCTCGTATAAGATGACACCGCGCCATTCTCTCCCGAAGCTGAATCTGGTGGTGCTGATATCAGGCGGAGGAACCAACCTGCAATCTCTCATCGATGCGATCCAAGGCGGCGAGTTACATGCTGAAATCCGGGCAGTTTTGAGCAACGAGCCAGAAGCATATGGCCTGGAACGAGCAAAAAAAGCCGGAATTCCCACTTGTGTTTTATCGCATCGAGACTATCTCGATAGATCAGCGTATGATGCCGATCTCGCGGAAAAGATCGAATACTTCCAGCCAGATTATCTGATCCTCGCTGGATTTATGCGCATTCTATCTTCCGGTTTTGTACAGCGATTTCAGGATCGGATACTGAATATTCATCCCGCTTTGTTACCCAAATTCAAAGGCACCAATACCCATCAACGGGCACTGGATGCCGGCGAAATTGAACATGGCGCCACCGTGCACCTTGTCACCGAAAAGTTGGACGACGGCCCCAATTTACTGCAGGCTAGCGTCTCTATTTTAGAGGGAGAAACGGCTGAAACACTCCGACAACGAGTGCTAAAAGAAGAACATCGTATTTACCCGGCAGCCATCCAAAAACTGGCGACGGGGGAAATGAAAATCTCTGATGGTCAAATCATTTGGACGCACAACGAAACTGAATGAGCAGAAACACAACATGAATATTAGGACGATCGATAGGACCAAAACAAAGGGCGCGAAGCAGCTGTTCCTTGCCTTCAGTCTGGTTTTCATCGCGATTGCCATGCCGGCATGGGCAGTAGAAATAGGCAACCAAACTCTACGATACGCGGTGGACTATCGGGGCACAGATGCTGGAGAACTGGAGATTCAGGTCTCGCGCGAAGGCGATCAGTATTCGATCAAAACCGTCAGTCATTTAAGTCTGGTAGCGCAGCTTTTTCTGCAGAGCTACACCATAGAAACCGCATTCAGTGTCGAGAATGGCGTACCAGCGCTGCTTTCCGGTAAAGAAGAATTGAATCAATCTGGCGAGACAGTACGAGAATTTTCGGTCAATCTAAAAACTCGGGAAGTAGAATACCAAGGCGCTGATAACGTACCCTTCGACGCCTCCACACGGGTAGACGCCGATGCTTTTCCGCTTGGCATGATGCTCTCTGATGCCAATAGCCTGATCGGCAAACCGTATTTGTCTGTAAGCCCGAAACGGGCACGTTTATTTGTCGTACAGGAAGCAGTGGAGGCAGAAGTGACCGTGCCCGCGGGAACCTTCAAAGCCAGACTCATCAAGAGCGCACGACCTGATGATCAAAACCGCTTCGTTAATATCTGGCTAAAACCCGGAGACAACCCGATTCCGGTCAAAATCGAGAGCGGAAAACCCGGAAAAGTCACAACAATGACGCTACTTAAATAATCTCAACCTACCCTCCACACTCCCCCTCATGACCGTCTGTTCTGCTGGTTTATTTCTCTCTTTGTCACCGACTCCTTCTTACCCATGACTGCTGCGCTGCGTATCCAAAACCTTGAGAAAGAATACGATAATGGTGTCAAAGCCTTAAAGGGCATTAGTCTCGAAGTACAAACCGGCGACTTTTTCGCTCTGCTTGGTAAAAATGGCGCAGGAAAATCTACCGCGATCGGCATTATTTCCTCACTGGTCAATAAAACAGCGGGAAAGGTGCATATTTTTGATTACGACATCGACGTCGATTTCCCGATGGCGCGCACCCAGTTGGGCGTGGTTCCACAAGAAATTAATCTCAGTGTTTTTGAAACGCCCTTACAAATAGTGGTGAATCAGGCTGGTTTTTACGGTATCGATCGCAATAAAGCGACGATACTTGCCGAAAAATATCTTACGCAACTTGGCCTTTGGGAAAAACGTCACGACGTCACCCGTGAATTGTCAGGGGGAATGAAACGGCGATTGATGATTGCCAGGGCGCTAATGCATCAGCCCAAACTACTCATTCTCGACGAGCCAACAGCAGGGGTAGATATCGAAATTCGACGATCGATGTGGGAGTTTATTTCTGAAATCAACGAACAGGGCACAACCATTATACTGACGACCCACTACCTTGAAGAAGCAGAAAACCTCTGTCGTAACGTGGCCATTATTGATCAAGGACGAGTGGTCGAAAACACCAGTACACGCGAACTTCTGGCGAAATCTCAACGCGAGATTTACGTGCTTGATCTAGTGGAATCCGTCAAAAGTCTGCCGGCTTTTGAACGAGGCAAATGGAAATTGGTGAACCCGACCTGTATTGAAGTGGATATTTCCAAAGAACAGGGGATCAACGGGATATTCAGAGAGCTAAATCAAAACCAGATTAAAGTGCAAAGCATGCGCAACAAGTCCAACCGACTTGAACAATTATTTCTCGACATGACCACCGAGGAAGAGGAGACAAGCGCATGAACTGGCAACAAATCTGGGTCGCATACATGACCATCGTACGTAAGGAGGTCACCCGCTTCACCCGCATATGGCAGCAAACCTTACTGCCACCGGTGATCACAACTTCATTGTATTTTGTCATCTTCGGCAGCTTGATCGGCCCTCGTATTGGTTCCATGGAAGGCTATCGCTACATGGACTTTATTGTACCCGGGCTGATTTTGATGTCGGTAATTACCAGCGCCTACGCGAATGTCTCGTCATCATTCTTTGGCAGCAAGTTTCAACGCTCGATTGAAGAACTACAGATCTCACCAACACCGAACAGCGTTATTTTGCTTGGCTATGTCACTGGTGGAATGGCAAGAGGACTGCTCGTAGGGCTAGTGGTCACTATCGTTGCAATTTTCTTCAGCCGGCTCAGTGTGCACAATGTTTTCGTGATGCTGAGTATCAGCATGTTAACGGCTTTGCTATTCGCGATGGGTGGTTTTTTAAATGGCTTGTTTGCCCGCAAATTTGACGACGTCTCCATTGTGCCAAACTTTATTCTGACACCACTTACCTATCTAGGCGGTGTGTTTTACTCCATTCAATTACTTCCCGATTTCTGGCAGGCCGTTTCACACCTCAACCCGATCCTATATATGATCAACGGTTTTCGATATGGCTTTTTAGGGATTTCCGATATTCCGCTGGGCATTTCCTATTTGATCATTTTGCTATTCATTGCTGCCCTCTTTACGATTAATCTTCGTTTGCTCAATAAAGGCTACGGAATTCGCTCTTGACGGACTCGCCGTACGGTTGCCTTGCAACTTGCGGCATTACCACGATCCACCTTGTTTTTTGCGCGATGTGGTTCATAGCAATCTGTGTTTTTTAATGCTATGTTGGAAACGCTCCCTAAAGGGAAGCAACGGGTAAAAACGCGGAGGACAAACGGATGACCTTTAAAAACAACCAACCCCAAGCAGTGAGCCAAGTGTTTTTCTTGCGCCCAATCGAGCAAAGCGATCTCGATGCGGTAGCCAATTGGTATCAACAACTCGAAGATGTCTCCATCTTTGATCGACAAGTACCTTTACCGATCAATCGGGATGAAGTCCAGAAAATTATTTCGAGTCAAATTCGCGACCGTGAGGATAACAAGTGCTACTGGTTTATCGTTGAAGATGAGCAACATAAACCCATCGGCATGACCGGGCTAGAGTTGGTCAATAATATTCATGGAAATGCCATCTTGCCCGTATTTGTTGACAATGAATGGCGGCGCTCCGGAATCGGCATCAGAATGGTGTGCCTAATGCTGGAAATGGCCTTTAAGCAACTCCGGCTCCACAAAATTGCGACGGTATATCGCGCTGATAATGCGGCCACTGCTACCCTGGTTGAACGTTGCGGTTTCACCACCGAAGGGGTTGCCAGAGAGGCTTGGTTTGCTAAAGGTGAGCACTTTGATCTGATAAATGTCGGCATTTTAGCGCGAGAGTGGGAGCAGACTAGGGTAAAATTGTCACGAACTATGGATAGTGGAATACGGCTTTGTCTCGGCCCCAGAGCGACACCGGACTGGTGCTGGCCAATCTCGGACAAGTGAATCGAGAATCAGAAGGTTCATCCAACTGGTTGTTAAAATTTGTATCTGGCGAATAAAAAGTGACATTGCGAAACGATATCGGCGATCACAAACGACGACTGCGGGCAATCATGTTTGCCGATGTAGTTGGCTATTCGCGCATGATGGCCCAGGATGAAGTCGAAACTTCCATTCGTGTTGGAGACCTCATCCGTAAATTCGAAAAACTAGGGCGGGCCTTTAATGGAGAACTGGCGCAGACCCGAGGTGACGGATTGTTTTTTCTGTTCGATAGCGTAACTGACGCAGTACGCCTTGCCGCTGAAATCGAAAAGCTCACTAAGAAAGAATCAGAAAAACAAGAGCCGGACAAGCGCATCGAATTTCGCATTGGTGTCCATATCGGTGACGTCATGTGGGTAACCAATCAATACGTTGGCGATAGCGTAAACATCGCATCACGAATTGAAGGTCAGGCCGGTAAAGGCGGAATCTGTATCTCTAGCGCAGTTTACGAGCAGGTAAAACATAAACTGCACCTGGGTTATGAATACCTAGGTGCACTGGAACTAAAAAATATACCTGATCCGGTCGAGGTCTACCGAGTCAACTCCTCTGCCTCAGAGGTAATGATGTCAGCAAGCCCGAGACCAAATCGCTACGCAGAAGGCAAAGTTGACGAGGCCAATTTCTCGAATAAGCCCACTATCGCCGTACTACCTTTCCAAAGCCTGGATGGTTCAGAAGGTAACGATTTTTTTGCCGATGGCGTCACAGAAGACTTGATCACTAATTTATCCAGATTTCATGGGCTTGCCGTCATCTCTCGTGGCTCTACCTTCGTTTATAAAAACCGAAGTGTTCCAGTTCGTCTCATCGGCGAGGCATTAGGAGCGCAGTTCATTGTTTCTGGCAGCATTCAACATTCCGGGAAACGCCTGCGCATTACCGTTGAGCTGGTTAATAGTCAAACCAGCATCCCGCTTTGGAGAGAGCGCTACAACCGGGAGATAGACGATATTTTTGACCTGCAGGATGAGATAACCGATCTCATTTCTGCCGCGATCGCTGTGCAAACGCAGTCTGCGGACAAAACTGAATCGCGAATTCAAGTCCCCGCGCTGATAGAAACCTATTCCTATGTACTGCAAGGTCAGCAGAAAATTTTCAAATACAACCGCGAACAAAATATTCAGGCCAGGCAGATGTATCAAAAGGCCCTGGACACCGAATCTGACTACGGTCGGGCCATGGCTGCTTTGTCTCGAACCCACAATCTCGAATGGCGATATTCTTGGTCAGAAGAACCCGAGCTGGCTCTGGATCGTGCACTGGAACTAGCACGGGAATCCGTGGTGATTGATCCCGCGGATGCCAGGGGTTATGGCGAACTTGGCTTTGTCAACCTCTATCGGAAAGATCACGACGCCAGCCTCTCTTCTTTTGAAACTGCGCTCAAGTTAAATCCGAATGACACCGACATCATGTCGAACTATGCCGATGCCCTTGCACATTGTGGACAATTTAACGAAGCCATTGAAATCCTACAACGCGCTCTTCTTCTGAATCCTTACTATCCCGATCAATACCTATGGTATCTCGGAGGCACCTACTTTGGTTTAAAACAATATAAAGAAGCAATTCAAACCTTAAAGAGAATGAATAGCCCCTCCGAAGGCCGCCGATTGCTTGCCGCGTCCTATGCTTATTTGGGAGAAAAGGAAGAAGCGGAGCGACAGGCTAGAGCAGTATTAGAAGCCTATCCAAACTTCCGACTAGATCACTGGCGAAAGGTAGTACCAGACAAGTACGAAGAAGATACAGAACACTTCGTACAAGGGTTAATTATGGCGGGTTTACGCTAGCGCAATCTCGCAGCCTAACAAATAATCTTTCCAATCTGTCATTGGGCTCCGCAGTGATAAAATCAACATGATGGCGTGATTCCGTAACCAACAATCGCGGTTAGTTGGCGGGCACTCCTATCACGTTAAAGCATATCGGCTACCCCGCACTGCCGGCGGGGTGAATGCTTCAGTACATCTAACGATGCTACGACCGATAAGATTGAGCAGAGATCAAGATCATCGTTAACCGTTTTACCGATTTCAATCGTCGCGGCCACCACTGACGCGACCACCTGAAACTCTTCCGCCCGATACGCGGCCGCCAGAGACGCGACCCCCGGCAACACGTCCGCCTGAAACACGTCCACCGCTGACAGAGCCGCCGCTACCTAACTCACACTCCAATAAGATATCTTCAATCGGGCCGGTCATGGCATCAAGACGAATCGAGAAGTCGGCCTTGTCGTATGACCACACGCGAATATCATCTGCAAAGGAATGATCTTGTGCGGCACCACCTGACTTGTCAGGCGACTCAGGCGCGCGTGCGGCTCGACCATCTTGGGCGGGTAATTCAGCAACAATACCGTCCCCATGTACCAGCATAATAATTGGCACATCCAGATCGTAGTATCCGCCTTCAAAGCTAAAGCCGTAAATACGTGCGAAACGCGGGGCAAATTCTGCGGATTCTGTTGAGAGCTGATTTTCAAATTGCGAGTTCAGTCCAACGTCTCTACCGGGACGCGGCGGCTCATCACATTCCAAGCCCGCACCTTGCGTTTTCGGTGGGCTTCGATAATTGAATGTGATATCAGCCATCTCGCGACCGTACAACAGGACTTCCGAAATACTAAGTAGTGTTTCTGCCATAACTCCATCTCCAGAGGTGTATTTTTTATAGAATTCTAGTGTATTCAGTAATTTACATAGTGTCGAGTGTGAATATCACACAATAACGCTGCGAATGATTCAAGCAATACGCAGCAGTACTCCGGCAATTTCTGCGTCTATTTCAACTCAATTTCATTGTAGTGAAATAGCGCGAAAGCCGCGAAAATTAGCGCCTAGCGTCGTCGTACCGTTCTCGATAAGACTTTCTCGGAACCGGGTCATCTAGTGGAACAACGGTACGATTGGAGTGCGTATGACTTTGCGGATCGTCTTTCTTGCGCGGTAATTTTGGCCCAACCACTGCCATACCGATCTCGCGCCAAGCAAAATTCACATTGATGATGGTGTGATACTGCCCCGAGAAAGCCGTCTTGTCGGCTTCCAACATGGCTCTCTGCACATCAAGATATTCAAGATGATCAGCTTCAAGCCGGCTCCACGTTTCGATCATCAGTGTCGCCAGACGATCTCTTGAAAAGATCAATGCTTCCCGAAATTGTGCAGTGTAAGCAGAGTAGGCAGCTTCAAACTCTTCTTGTAGTTCTGATTCATATTCGTCAGTACCCTCAAGCTTATCGGATACTTCTTCAAGACTGGTGCTGATCGCACCAACCCGTACCAGCTCTTCATGAAAAATATCTACAAGAATATCGAAGATGGCCCCAGTTAACGGTTGCGCAAGAATATGTTCATCGCGCCATCCCGCAGCAAAATCAGAGAGTTTCATATTATTGCAAGCCAATCGAATCTGCTTACTGGAAGATGTCTCCGCAAAGCGATTCAAGTGATTGTGCATATAGAGATTGCCTGAAGTCGACTCCAGTACTTCATCGATGATTGAGTCAAAATGCAAAGTAGCCACCATCGAGACAATATCTGCGCAGGACTCCTGAAACCCCAGATACTCTGCTGATTCCTTTCTCGGATCCGGCATTCCCACTTCCGCATATACAATGCCATGTCCAACCTCATGGGCAAGCACGTCAAAATTTAATGAAAACGGCGACAGTGATCGATCTTTTTTATCCACATAAGTGCCCACCTCAACAAAGCCATATCCAATAATGGCGTTGTCGAAGTCCGGTAGTAGATTGACCTCACATTTATCGTAGTGATTGCGGAAATGCCACTTGATCGGACGTTGGTAATAGCCTTCCCAAACGTCTAGGGTAAAACGGATAGAGGCATAGATATGTGTGGCGTGAAAGCGTGCGTCGTCAACGTCGTTGTAATGCAAAAAGTGCCCTGCTTCATCCGCGACTGGTCGTTCGTATACATCACCATCCCATGGTGGTAAATACACATAATCTCTGCCAAAGCGGTCTTTGTGCATACCGTATTCCTGATGCTTATCGACTGGAAAAATGACATACATCGAGTCATCTTCTGGGCCAGGATCAAGACTACCCGCAGGCGGTGATAACTCCACCACTTCTGCAGGCAAACTGTTTTCATCTGTCGGCGTTTGCGGAAATAACCAGAATCGCGTTCCCACGTCAGAGCTCCAAATAGCAATAGGTAAACCCTAGCGTAAGTTGACAGTGAGCGCAAAGGCAGGGTTCACAGATTGCTGACCAGAAAGCTCCGAAACCTGGAACCAACGATAAACAGGTTATCTTGCACCATCACAACAACCGTTGAATGGTGCATTTTTACAGGTATCAGCGAATTAAAAACAAACGACCGCAGTTCCAACACTGCCAACAATCGGAAAACAAACTTCGTCGCTGCCCGCAGGCGGTTCAACGGTGTCCGGAAGCGGCGTGATATAAACATTATCCACTGTCGCACTGATCTGACCAATTCCGTTTTGGATTCTAGTGGTAAACCCAACGTAGTCTTCCTCAGGATTGACCGGGTAAATCGGCGTCAATATAGGCAACGAAAACACCTCGTCTTCAAAGCGAAACAGTAGACGGTTATTGTCACGATCCAACTGGATCGCTGCCACATACTCTTCATCCAATGCGACCGGCGTATCGAAAGTGTGAAACACCAACTGTGTGGTTGCATTGTAATTGGCGTCGTCTACCCGCTCTGCATAGAGCGCACCGCGAACGGAACCATCTTCGATTTGTTCCAGCACAACCTGGGCATACACCGTTCCTTCCAGACCGTTGTATTCCGAACCCGATGAACCATCGAACGAGGTGTTGTACCAGTATCCATCGATACGATTTCTACCACGGGCATTCTCAGGGATCACGCTGGTGCTGTCGATACCGAGCGTTGCCTGGAAGCAACTGGCGTTGGCATAGTCCGAAGGCTGGGCGCTGGTAAAAATCGAACGAGTCGTCTCCGACGTCGAAGTGATCGCAGTGCGAAGCTTACCTTGGTCAATAGTTCGGCTTCTGATCGGTTGCTCCCATATCGTGTCATCGAGTGTTGGCGCGCTAAAATCATCGACTAAAACGCCATTCGCCATAATATTGTCAAAGGTCGCGGCGATTGAAATCGGGTCGCTATCTTCGTTCTCTTCTGGGAAAGCACCTGCGGTGAAGCCCCTAAATAACCCAATATCTGGCACAACGGCACTGCCTTCGGCTGGGCCGGTGGCGCTCGCGCTGGTTCCATCAACTGAAAAAGTAAACTCCTTGGTCGCAGCGTTATAGCTCATGCTAAGGTTATAGGTCGTATTGAGCTGCAACGTACCTGCAGGGATGAGTATTTCATCCACATGGGTAATCCAGGTTTCGAAATTGGAATCAGTAGATTCGATAATCTGATACCAGGCCTCCAAACCGTTTCCGCGATCGCCAATCTCTACGTCGGCAAACACCTCCCCTAGATTGTCATCATAGTCGGCCGCGGAATCCAGGGTGTAGTAGAACGAGCCCCGTACACTCGCGAACGCACTCCCAACTCCGGAATCGGTCAGATCGGTTTCTACCAACTCTACATCAGCGGAAATCGTAGCCGGAAATGTCAGCAAATTCAGATTAAAGCGTCGGCTTTCACCGAATGTTGATCGCTCCTCGGCACTGATCAATTTCTGCTTGATTAACACTTTACCGTTTTCAATCTCACCGGAGAATTCAGGGTCACGCCAGTTATCGAGATCGAGCGTCTCTCCGCTGAAATCATCCAACAAGACATCACAAGTAAACGCAGTGATCATAGAAGCCGGAAGCAGCCCAATATCAATATTCGAGTAGGGGCCAGTATTCGGTAGCCTTGTGGCCTGCTCCCGGATTGGGGCGCTATTCGCACCGGCGTAATACTGATATTGCTCGTAGTTGTCACAATTGGCTGTGCACGCTGCTTCGACAATCCAATTGTTCGCTGGCAAACCAGAGGGCACTCTGAGTTTATAACTGGCAGAAGAGTCATTTTCCGGAATGTTGATTGAAAATGAGTCGCCAAAGGTAAAAGGCGCATTCGGCTCGAATGCAGCGACATTCACATCAATGCCGCCAGCCGGGGCGACTCCTGTTGGCAGCGATACCACACCGCTTATCACGTCTGCCTCAATCAGCAACACATCCACATCGGTGTGGTCTTGACCACCTTGCAGTATTACCGCGTTTTGATCATCAAACTCTGACACAGGATCGCCATGGTAAGTACTGTTTACAAATTCATCACACGGCCCACTATCGCCGAACGAAAAGTCGAAACAGGTAACACCAACAAATAGATCAGCATTCGGATCATCAAACACCGCCGCCGAGTACTCAAAAGAGGTAATTGGTCCGCTCATTCCAAAAAAGACCCGGCCCAGTGACTCGAAAAAGGACTCGGTTGGGCGATTTCGATCGTAAACAAACACCTCGAAGTAGAGATTGTCACCTGAGATATTTAAACCATCCGGAATCGTGACAGTACCGCTCACTTCGACTGCGGGCAAGAAAACCAGATCAACATTGCTAGCATCTGACCCGCCTACTAATGCAGTCGCTTCAGAGCGAACTGGCACGGTGTTCGGGTCACCGTAGAACCCTTCATTGGTGTAACCTTCACAATTTTCAGAAAAACAAGTATAGGACACGTACCATTCAGTATCAGCATCAGGTTGTAGCTTCAGAGAATAGTTTAGGGTGCTCTGTCCTTCGGGAATCGACAGATCGAAGAAAAAATCACCAAATAATGGTAGGCCATCACTGATGCGGTTCCCTGCAGCACCTAAGTCGAAGGTAATGCCTCCAGCTGGAGCAACTTCCCCGGAAGGCAGAGAAATAGTTCCATCAATCACGTTTGCCACGAACAATGTCATATCGATATTACTCATATCTACCTGACCTGTGAGCAACGTAGCCTGATCTTGGCCAAACACTGTGCCCGAGTCAGAGTAGAACCCTCGTTCAAATAGCACGCCACAATTAGTGAAGCAGTTGTAATTAACTGTCCAATTCAGTGCGACGTCTTCAGGAACATCCAACGTATAAGTGGCACTAGACAGACCTTCCATAATCTGAACGGTTGTACTTACTGCATCGCCAGAAAAGTCATCTGGCGCGGTTCGTTGTTTTACGCCAGTGATAGACAGTTCAATTCCACCCGCTGGTGCTACCATGCCACTGGGCAATGTAATATCGCCTGAGAACTGAATGGCAGGGATGAGTATCATATTGATATCGAAATGATCCTGATCCGCCGGGAGCAGAGTGGCTTCTGGTGCGTTCGCTACAGTACCGCTGGCAGCGTAATAGCCGTAGGAAGAATTTCCTGGACACCCATTCGGACTGCTCGAGCTTTCTACGCATCGGTAACGAACTTGTAGTTCTGAGGAAGAATCTGGAACAGTCACAGATTCATAAGTTACCGAATTCTCCCCAGCAGGAATGAGCACATAGTCACTTCCAAATATGTCGAAGTCAGTGCTCCTGACATCCGCTTCCACAAAAATACCACCAGCAGGCGCTAACTCACCATTGGGTAGAGAAATGGTTCCACTCAC
>JAHQWE010000096.1 GCA_019633985.1 Acidiferrobacterales bacterium
GCTCTGCTCAAGGAGCGCAGTTTACAATAGTAAATGAGCACCGCAGAGTAGATCGCAACGCAGTATTGGGCCCAAAGATACTTTATGACTAGAATTCCACGCCTTGGGCAGCTAATACCCCACTATCAAAAGCATGCTTCACTTTGCGCATCTCGGTTACGGTATCCGCAACGTCGATGACTTCCTGGGGCGCATCTCGACCTGTCAAGATAAGATGCATCCATTTAGGCTTTTCTTCCTTGACAAAGGTGGCGATTTCTTCTCCAGTGAACCAGCCGTAACCGCAGCAGTAGTTGATTTCATCCAACATGACCAAATCAAATTCTTCAGAGCGAATCTTCTCTTTGGCGAACTCCCAAATTTTACGGCTGGTCTCAATGTCTTTTTCAGGGTTTTTGGTGTCCCAGGTAAACCCGTCTCCCATCGCATGCCATTCAATGTTGTCGAACCGTTCTGCTGCCTGGCTTTCTCCAGTCTTCCATTTGCCTTTGATCAGTTGAATAACGCACACTTTCAGGCCCCATCCGGCAGCGCGAAATACCACGCCAAATCCGCTGGAAGACTTTCCTTTGCCTTCGCCAGTGTGAACTAATGTGATGCCTTCGCGGCGGTCTCTTGTTTTCATGAATAAGTTATTGGATACAGATAAAGTGACTGGTCAGCGATCAGCATGGATGGGAGGGGAATGTAAACCGCGTCAAATCAAATTACCGTCAACTTTATGTTGTGGTAAGAATGGTGGAGATTGTATTGCAGTCTGACTGCGAGCGAAACGCAAAAACCCTGCATTGAATATTCTCCCAATCAGGAAAAAATGAATGTATAGATGTTCGAGCGGCGATGAATTAACGGGCATTTCGTTAAATCCATTAAAATAACCCTCGGTCTGACATCGATACGTATTCGCCGTCACCAATCACCAGATGATCCAACAGTCTGACATCAATCAGCTCCAGAGATTCTCTAAGGCGTTGCGTAAGGGTTGCATCAGACTGGCTCGGTTCGGCAATGCCAGAGGGGTGGTTATGCGCAAGAATCACCGCTGAAGCATTACGTTCAAGTACGCTTTTCACTACCTCTCTCGGGTGCACTGTGGCCCCATTTAATGTGCCGGTAAATAATTCTTCGTAATCAATGACCTGATGCCTGGTATCGAGATAGATCACCGCAAACACCTCTCTTTTAAGATCGCGAAGCTGGTAGGTCAAGAACTCTGCGGCCTGGCTCGGGCTGCTAAGCGGCCCTTGCTTTCGCAAGGTTTGATCCAAATAACGTCGCCCCAGCTCAAGTGATGCTTGCAGTAGGGCGTACTTGGCCGGCCCGAGTCCATTGGTGTCGCAAATCGCTTTCTGACTGGCGCCCAGGATTTGTCGTAAACCCCCAAATTTGTCGATTAAATCGCGGCCAATATCCAGGGCAGTGAGACCTCGAGAACCACTGCGAATAAACAGCGCAAGCAGCTCAGCGTCTGAAAGTGTTCGAGCGCCAGAAGAGAGGAGTTTTTCTTGCGGCCGCTCCCTGGTCGGCCAATCTTTAATTGCCATGATTACATTCCTTGTAATTCCGTTGGTGCGTTACAATTTAGCCCATGTTTATCCATAAAAACAAGCGTGTGCTCGTTGGCGTGACGGGCGGTATCGCTGCCTATAAGAGTCCGGAACTAGTTAGACGATTAAAAGATCGCGGTTGCGATGTCAGAGTTGTCATGAGTGAAGGAGCAAAAGCGTTTATCACCCCTCTGACGCTACAAGCCGTCAGTGGCAACAAGGTTCACGAAGAGCTTCTGGACGAAGAGGCCGAGTTGGGAATGGGGCATATTGAACTGGCGCGGTGGGCTGAGCAAATTGTCATCGCACCTGCCACCGCCAACTTTATTGCCAAACTCGCAGCGGGGCGTGCCGATGATTTGCTTTCCACCCTGGTGTTGGCAACATCCGCGGAGATAGCCGTGGCACCGGCGATGAATCAACAAATGTGGCAGCACCCCAGCACCGCGGAGAATTTGAGCCTATTGCAGGATCGAGGAGTACGCGTCATTGGACCCGGTAGCGGTGACCAGGCATGTGGAGAAGTCGGCCCTGGCCGCATGACCGACCCCACAGAAATTGCCACCCTGCTTGCGGGTGAGGCTCTGGCGCGTCCGCTAGTGGGCAAGCGCGTGCTGATCACAGCAGGACCCACCTGGGAGGCGATGGATCCGGTGCGGGGCATTACTAATCATAGCTCCGGCAAAATGGGCTTTGCGCTTGCCGAGGCTGCGCTGGATTGTGGCGCAGAGGTGACGCTGGTAAGCGGCCCAGTGCATCTCGAAACCCCCGCGGGTGCTACCCGCATCGATGTACGGTCTGCACAGAACATGCTGGAAGCGGTTCTGGAGAATGTGAACAGCGCGGACTATTTTGTAGCGGTGGCGGCGGTTGCAGATTATCGACCGATCAATGTGGCGGAACAGAAGATTAAAAAAACCGATGAGAGTGACGAGATGACTATTCGGTTGGTCAAGAACCCGGATATCTTGGCCACCGTTGGCGCCATGCCTAACCGTCCTTACTGTATTGGATTTGCCGCAGAAACAGAAAATCAAATTGCCCATGCGCGCGCCAAGCTGACCCGTAAAAATGTCGATATCATTGCGGCCAACAATGTGGCGGGGGACGAGGGCGCTTTTGGCAGTGATCAAAATGCGGTGACCTTGATCCATCACAATGGCGAAATAGAAATACCTACTAATGATAAATATGCGGTCGCTATTTCGATGTGGCGTCATATTCTTAAACTTGCGAATTCAGCATAGAAGAAAAAATGAAGAAAAAAATAGATCTGAAAATTTTGGATCCTCGTGCCCGCGATGAATTTGGCTTACCTGCTTATGCTACAGAGGGTTCAGCTGGGCTTGATTTGCGAGCTTGTCTGGATACTCGGCTGGAGTTGCATCCCGGCCAAACCGAGCTGATTCCAACAGGATTATCGATTCATATCGCAGATCCGTCTCTTGCGGCGATGATATTGCCGCGTTCTGGCCTTGGCCATAAACATGGGATTGTGCTCGGAAACCTCACGGGCCTGATTGATTCCGATTACCAGGGTCAGCTGTTCGTATCCTGTTGGAATCGTGGACAAACACTTTATGTGATCGAGCCAGGTGAGCGAATTGCACAGCTAGTGATTGTTCCGGTTGTTCAAGCGGAATTTCATATTGTGGAAGATTTCGAAACGACAGATAGGGCAGATAAGGGCTTCGGTTCCACGGGCGCGCAATAGGGTGCCTCTGCTGTTTTCCCCTGTGGGATCGGCAAGATGTCCGATAGTCTGAACGAAGGGCATCGATCGGATAATCAGCTTTTTGGGGTTGGTCTGTATTTACTGGCACTGGTCGCAGTGGTCATGATCAGTATGCTGGTCAAATACACCAGTGACCGCGTGCCTCTAGTTCAGCTGTTGTTCTTTCGCTTTAGTATTTGCCTGATTCCCCTTATCCTCATAGGGAAGCTCTCAGGTTCGCCATTAAAACTGCGAACAAATCGTTACAAAGATCATCTTATACGCGGAATTGCCGGTATGTGCAGTATCGGGTTTTATTTCGTTGCGGTAAGTCAAATCCCGCTCGCAGCGGCAACCGCTATCGCTTATTCGGTTCCCATCTTTTGCGCGGTGCTGTCGATTCCTATATTGGGTGAATTAATTGGCTTGCGGAGATGGGCGGCGGTAGTTATCGGTTTCTTTGGTGTCCTCATTGTCTCTTGGCCGGGGTCGGGTGTACTTGGTGTCGGTGTGGTGGCTGCAATCGGTTCTGCAGTTTCCGGTGCTTTGGTCGTGATCTATTTAAGAAAGCTCAGCGATACCGAACACCCGCTCACTTCCAGTTTGCTATACAACTCTCTAGGTACTGTCGTATTCCTGGTTTTATGTTTAGGGTTAGGATGGACGCCAATTCAACCTGGTGACTGGGTTTGGGTGCTGGCGATAGGCGGGTTGGCAGGCTTTCAGCAACTTTGTTTCGCCAATGCGTTTCGGTTTGCCGAGGCCACGTTTCTCGCCCCGTTTGAATACACTACGTTGATCATGGCAGCGGTTGGTGGTTATTTGATTTGGCGTGAGGTGCCTGGTGTAACCACCTGGGTAGGGGGCGCAATTATTATCCTTTCAGGACTTTTTATGTTGTATCGACGGAGGAGAGTTGAGAGTCCTGAACGGGTCACTCCACGAGTTTGACTAAAAACTCTGCAGACAATAAAACTCAGAATAAGCGTAATCCTCAATAAACAATCCAATACAGTCTTTCTCCCTTGAAAAAGTAACATTCTCATCCAGTCCTGAGATAAGAATCGAAACAGAATGTGGTGTCGAATCCTGCATCTTCCATGTATACCAATTAGGTTGGTCTTCAATCGTATCCTTCGGAGTGTAAGTGGTTCTGTTTCCCTTGAAAATATATGCAAGGTTGTCATAAGAACGCTCCAGATTTTTGATTAGTCTCGGTGGGAGGCTAACGTCGTTTTGACGAAGAGATTGTTCCGTTTTGCTTTTATTGAGAACCCAGACGCCTTCGAGTTCGGCATCATCGGCGAAACCCACTTGGCTCACCAATAAAAAGCCAACGATGCAAACCTTTACTGGGCTCGTTGCAAGTAAAAAAGGAATCCGCGTCAACGAATCCGCTCCAGTTTTTCTGGTTTTAACTGCTGCTTGGATTGCAGTTTATCGGTCTCTAGCCAATTCTTGGCAGTTTGAATATTGCGCTGAGCAACACTTTGAAATTCCGCGCTCTCAGAGACTTGTTCAAACTGCTCGATCGCTTCCTCAAACAGACCCTGGTCAAAAAAACTAACCCCTAGACCGTAGAGCGCGCTATCGCGCGTTTCTTCGGTTTCGAACTTTAGCGCTTGACGAAAACACTTGGCTGCCCGACGGGGTTTGTTGTCTGCGTCGTAGCATTGTCCAAGCGCCAGCCAGGCCAGACTGTCCTCCGGCCAATAAACCAATGCTTCCTTAAATGCGCTGATTGCACTGCGGTAGTCATTAGTTTCAAAAAACACAATGCCTTTGCCGTACAGACTGTGGTCGATTTCACCGCGGAGATCCTCGGGTGCAGATGGGGTGGGATTCATATTCATTGCTCCTTTGGCAGGTGTGGCGGTCAGTTTTAGACAGATTCAGTCTAAACAATTTAAGATAGATGGACAAATACCTCTTGCATCGAAATATTCACCCTATATCACTTTCCGCCAAACTGTCTTTCTCAAATGCGAGCTGAATACGCTCTACATAATCAAGCAATCCACAGGCCGAATTGCTGTATTCCGCAAAAACAGGTTCGACATCCCGTTTATAAGGCTTTCCCCGCGAATCGTAATACACTTTGAATACCCCAAATCCCTTTGCGGTTTGGATCACTCGATAGTTGGTGGCACTCATATCAGCCTTTGATCTTTAACTGGAATGGCATTCGAATTTATGTTGGCGACGAGTTTAGACCTGGTCCCTCTTTTGAACAAATCCGACTATACCGTGCGCAAAGTAGCGATTTGCCACTAGTGAGTAGATAGGATAGCCAATGGCTCCTGTCATTGCACCATTCAAGGCACCCACCAGTGGCCCCAGTAAAACCAGCATTAACGCCGCTCTGGGATTGCCACTAAATATGAATAGAATGGGGGCCATCAAAATCATACCGCAAAATCCCACCATGGCAGAAATAGCTACAATGGATTTAAAGCTGAGCCTCACCCCTTTTAATTCAAGTGGCTGTTCTTTAGTTCTTTCTTTCATAGTCTATTTATTGCAAGCTAGTCGCCCCGATGTTTTTTGGGGAGACCTCTAGCTATCTGTTTCGTCTGAAGGCTAATACCGTCAAATCATCGGGATGGTTGGGAGAAGTTGTGGATCCGCTTAACATGGTTCTTCTGCAATCAACGATCAAATCTTCAAGTCCCTGCTCCAGCGGGCCTTTTCGGATTCCCTCTACTACCTGGTGTTGGTATAAGTTGTCGCAGAGTCCATCACTGGCAATCACGATGGTATCGTAGCGACCGAGTTTGATTCTGGGACCAACTTCGATACGCATCTCTTCGCTGCCCACAACGTTTGACACCAGGTTGCGGTCGCTGTGCATCATGGCTTCCTGTTCAGTCAACTGGCCCGATTCCTCCATATAACCGGTTGGAGAGTGCGAAACACTGCTGAACTTTATTGCTCCACGTTGCCCGGTAATTAGCACCGTTGAATCACCGATATGGAATGGGCGGGCAACATCATGATCGAACTCCACGGCTGCCAGGGTGGTCGCTCCACCATTACCATTTTCCAGAATTGCCTGATTGGCACTATCGATTGCTACCAACAGCGCGGTCGAAGCATCCTCTAGATCCCGGTCTGAGAGCGCTTCGAGGATAATGGAAATAGCAAGTTGTGATGCAGCATCGCCAGCGGGTAATCCCCCCAGTCCATCTGCAACTAAGAACACCCAGTGATTTTCACTCAGTCGGATCCAACCGGCGCAATCTTCATTCGGACGATTCTTGGTCGGACTTACCGAAGTGAACATGGCAAACTGACAGTGGTCATGTTGCTCGTAGGCAAGACGAGGCTCTGTCGATGAATAAAATGAAGCACTTAGCGGCTCTGCCATTGCATATTTTCCAAATAGTTTCTCAGTTGACTGGCGCTGCGAAATTTTTTCAATATCAAACTGCTTTTCAATCCGCAGCAAATCGCCTTGACCTCTTTAGGATGCCTGGCATAGGCTTTAGCGCCTCCCAACACATCGTAAAATACTCTGATCAAATCACAAATATCATTTTGATAGTTTTCCTTACTTGGTTTGCCCCAGTTGAACATGTCCAGTACTTTCAGTTCAAACCCCAAACCAAAGCGTTGGACAATAATATTCTCTAAATGTAAATCACCATGGTATTCCTTGGTAGCATGGATACTCTCTATTCCCAAACTCAGAGCGTGGAGTAAATGGACGGCCTGGAATGGGTTCAGTTTCTTGCCTTTCTGCGATTTGAGGAACTTGGAGAGAAGTTCGCCTTCCACATACTCTGAGATCAGTACCGAAATTGGATTCCCCAGAAACTCGAAGGTTTCTAGTGAGTGGTATTGAATCACCATATGACATTGGCGTAATTTGTGTAATTTACGGGCATAGGATTTAAGCGTCTTATCGCCTGGATTTCTCTGTGGGAAAAATAGCTTGGCAGTACGTACGACCCCGGTACGTAATTCCTTGACGAGATACACTTCGCCCTCCCAACCGGCGCCCAGAATTTCAATTACCTTGAATTTGTCGCCAATACGCTCTCCTGGTTTCAGCTTGAAGCGATCAACTGACAGCGTCTTCCTAGTCATTTAGATTACTTGTGCTTCCTCGCGCTACTGGTCGTTCTATACTGCCGCTAGCGCCTGATCAATATCCCAAAGAATATCTTCCACCGACTCGAGGCCAACTGACAATCGAATCATATCGGGCGTGATTCCGGCATTCTCTAACCCTTCTTCGCTCAGCTGTCGATGGGTGGTGGAAGCGGGATGGATGACCAGTGTTTTAGCGTCGCCGATATTTGCAAGGTGGCTCATAAAGCTCACATTTTCGATAAATTTTGCCCCGGATACCTCACCACCGTGAATGCCGAACGTCATAATTGAGCCGCCACCGCGCGGCAGATATTGCTCGCACAAAGCAAAGTACTGGTTCTCAGGATCTCCAGCGTACTTTACCCAAGATACCTTGGGATGCGCCTTCAAGTGTTCTGAAACTCGTTTTGCGTTGTCAACGTGGCGATCCATTCTAAGCGGAAGTGTTTCAAGCCCTTGCAAAAGCATGAAGGCATTGAACGGGCTTAGGGTCGGGCCGAGGGTGCGTGCCGTTTCACAGCGTACCTTCATGGTAAAACCAAAGTCCCCAAAGGTCTCGTAAAATCTTACGCCGTGATAGCCCTCGGATGGTTCGGTCATATCTGGATAAAGGCCGTTATCCCAGGGGAAACCCCCCGACTCTACAATGATGCCTCCCATCGAGGTGCCATGCCCGCAAATAAATTTGGTTGCTGAGTGCACTACGATATCAGCGCCATACTCCATTGGTCGGCAGAGGTAGGGGGTGGCAAAGGTGTTATCAATGACAAATACGATGCCATGTTCATGCGCCACTTTCGCCACGGCCTCAATATCCAAAACATTATTGTTTGGGTTGCCGACAGTTTCAGCATAAATCACACGGGTTTTATCGGTAATCGCCCGCGCAAAATTCTGCGGATCGTCTGGGTCAACAAACGTGGTGGAGATTCCCATTCTTTTAAATGTCACACCAAACTGGGAGATCGTGCCGCCATAGAGGGTACTGGCGGAAACAATCTCATCGCCACTCTTCAGAATAGTTAAAAGTGCCGCCATTTGTGCTGCCATGCCGGTACTTGTTGCGACCGCCGCGCGCCCCCCCTCCAACGCCGCCATACGTTCTTCGAACATCGCGGTTGTTGGATTGCTGAGACGGGTGTAAACATTGCCGAAGGTTTGCAGGTTGAACAAGCTGGCAGCATGATCAGTATCGTCAAATACGTAAGATGCGGTTTGGTATATCGGCGTAGCGCGGGAACCTGTTGCGGGGTCAGGTTGGGTGCCGGCATGCAAACACAGGGTTTCAAAACCGAATTCTCTATCACTCATGGTATTGGATTTTGGTTAGCGTTCAAATGCTATTTCAGTTCGCAATAAACTTGTTGCGCTGGGAAGAAATCACTCTGGTGTTTACACCAATGAAGTTGAGCCCGCCGAACAAACGAGCGTGTTCAATTTTCATACATCGATCTTCGACATAATCCAGCCCCGTATTTTCCACGATGTCTCTGGTTTCTGCGTTCTTGATGCCAAGCTGCAACCAAACGGAGCGGGCCCCAATTTCTATCGCCTGCATGGCATAGCCGGGAGTGGTGTCCGCCCGTTGGAACAGGTCAACCATATCCACCTTGTCGGGTATGGAAGCGAGATCTGGATAACATTTTTCTCCGAGAACTTCCGTGTAGTTAGGATTAACTGGAATAATTCGATAGCCGTGATGTTGCATATATTTCGCTGCAAAAAAACTGGGTCGAAACCATTTTGCGGATAAGCCGACCACCGCAATGGTTTTGTTTTCGGCAAGAATGCGGCGCAATGTTGGGATGTCTGGCATAAGACTAGGGTGTATAACCGAAAGGGAAAGAATACTATGATTCGAAGATGAAACAAGTGATATCTCAAGACGATGACTAGAACAAAAGAAAATTCAATCTATCGAGATGGGCTCGAGAAGTGCCCCGCTAACTACGCTCCTCTAACCCCTATTGATTTTCTCTATCGCTCCGCGGCGGTTTATCCTGATCGACCAGCGGTTATTGATGGAAACCGAACCGTTACCTGGTCTCAGTTGTTGGGCCGTTGCAAGCAGCTCGCTTCGGCATTAATACAGCGTGGCTGCGGTCAAGAACAAACCGTGTCGATCATCGCGCCCAATAGTCTTGCAATTTATGAAGCGCACTTCGCAGTGCCGATGGCAGGTGCAGTGCTGAATACCATTAATACTCGGCTGGATGCGACCACTCTGACGTATATATTTGAGCATGCAGAAACCGGTGTTTTACTCGTGGATCAGAGTTTGACCGGCGTGGTGCACGAAGCGTTGTGCGGTCTATCGGATTCTCGAAGATCTGAAATGCTACTCGTAGAGATTGATGCCGGATTATCTCCAGATCCTTCGAGGCCACCGCTAGAAGCGTTGGACTATGAAAGTCTTCTACATGAGGGAAACCGTGAAGCAGAACTGCCACAAGTGGAGGATGAGTGGGATGCCATTTCGCTTAATTACACGTCTGGTACCACGGGAAACCCCAAGGGGGTGGTGTATCACCATCGAGGGGCATATCTCAACGCCTTGAGCAATCTGGTTGGCTGGCAGATGCCGCATCATGCGGTATATTTATGGACGCTACCGATGTTTCATTGCAATGGTTGGTGTTTCCCCTGGAGTCTTGCAGCGATTGCCGGGACCAGTGTCTGTCTCCGCACTATCGACGCGCCCTCTATTTATAACGCCATCGCGGATCAGCAGGTTACACACTTTTGTGGCGCACCGATCATTATGAACATGCTAGTGAACGCAAACGCTTCGGAAAAGCGAGCATTCGAACACTCGGTTGAAATGATGACCGCAGCGGCGCCACCTCCTGCCTCGATTTTGAAAGCGATGGCAAAAGAAGGGTTTCGAGTGACTCATGTGTACGGGTTGACTGAAACCTATGGCCCGGCGGTGATCTGTTCCTGGAAGCCAGAGTGGAATGCGTTGGACGATGCTGAACAGGCGTCTCGTAATTCCAGGCAGGGTGTTCGCTATCACGCGCTAGCGGGGCTGGATGTCATGGATACAGAAACGATGACACCGGTTGTACACAACGCCGAAGAAATGGGAGAAACCTTGTTTCGCGGCAATATTGTGATGAAAGGCTACCTCAAAGATCCAATCGCATCGGAGAAGGCGTTCGCGGGAGGTTGGTTCCATTCCGGCGATCTGGGTGTGATTGAGCCGGACGGTTACCTGAAACTAAAGGATCGCTCCAAAGACATCATTATTTCCGGTGGAGAAAATATTTCGTCTATTGAAGTGGAAGATTGCTTATATAAGCACCCCGCAGTGTTGGAGGCAGCCGTTGTTGCTCAGCCTGACGAATACTGGGGGGAAACTCCTTGCGCTTTTGTGGGATTGAAAGCGACCGCGGAGGTCACTGAACAGGAGATTATCGATTTTTGTCGCGAGAACCTTGCTCACTTTAAATGCCCCAAATCTGTCGTTTTCGGTGAGTTACCTAAAACCTCGACCGGTAAAATTCAAAAATTCAAGTTGAGGGAGATCGTTCTTGGAACTCGCGATTGAGGCCTTATTGTGGCTGGGCCTTATTGGCATCATCGCAGGTTTCGTTGATTCAGCAGCAGGGGGAGGGGGCTTAATCGCGGTTCCTGCCATGTTGCTGTTTGGCGTGCCGCCCATCAATGCTTTGGCGACCAATAAATTACAGGGCAGTTTCGGTACAGCAACCGCTGCAATCACCATGCTGAAGCGCGGTAAGGTGACACTTAGCCGACCGCTTCGTTACTTTGCATTAGCGCTAATAGGCGGGGCACTAGGCACCTGGATGGTTCAACAGTTTCCCGCAGAAGCGCTGAAAATCATTGTTCCGCTCGTTCTGACTGTGATTGCACTGTATTTTTTACTCGCGGGTTCCAACACCGAGAAAACCCGGTCAGCTCGCATGGGAAATAATACTTACCTATATGCTGTAGTCCCACCAATTGGATTCTACGACGGGTTTTTTGGCCCCGGCGCGGGGTCGTTCTATGCGGCAACGGGTGTGGCACTACGAGGTAATGACATGGTCGGCGCTACGGCGAATGCAAAGTTGCTCAACTTCGCGAGTAATATTGCCTCGCTGGTCGTATTTGTGATTGGCGGTAAAGTACTGTGGATTGTCGGCGGCGTGATGATTCTAGGACAGATGCTGGGCGCCTATCTAGGTTCTCTTGCGGTGATTTCATATGGTGGACGTCTGGTGCGGCCGTTAATAGTTCTCGCCTGTCTGCTCATGGTTACCCGCTATGCCTGGCAAGAGGGTTATCTGGTCTGGTGAAAGCGCAGGGCGCACAAGGCGTGTCCGGTGTCGTTGTGGTGAAAGGTGTATCCGGGGTGTTGCCGTAAATTACCGCCTCTTTTCTTTTCGCCCGCGAAACGCTCATGGCAAACATACCGGCATCTATCGAAATCTCTCCAAAGCAAGCGGAGGAAAGCGCTGACCTCGAAGGGTTATTCCCCCAGGGAACACGCGTATATATTACCGATGTAGGGACAGACAGCGCGGAGACCATCACTGCGGGCGCGAAGCGCGTGAAAGACCTTGGTTATGCGGCAGTTCCTCATTTTGCTTCGCGTAGATTGACCACGTCAGTAGCATTGGAAACCCGAATCAAAATGCTGGTCGACGAAGCAGGCGTTAACGACGTGCTCATAATTGGCGGCGGCCTTGAAAAACAAGCCGGTGAATTCGGCTCGACCATGGAAGTATTGGAAACCGGATTGTTTGACAAGTACGGTATCAAGCAAATGGGAGTGGCCGGTCATCCGGAAGGCTCCCCTGATTTTGATTTGCCTACTGCAGAAGAAGCACTCCGATTGAAACAGGAATTTGCCAATCGAACCGACGCTTCTATGCGTGTGGTGACGCAGTTTGGTTTTGATGCGGAAGGATTTATTGCCTGGGCGGACGGGCTCGCGTCTGCGGGTGTCAGCCTGCCCGTGCACCTGGGAGTAGCCGGGCCGGCAAAGCTGACTACGTTGGTAAAATTCGCTGCTATGTGTGGTGTGGGGAATTCGATTCAGTTTTTGAAGAAACGCGCTTCGGCTATCACCACCCTGGTAACGGGATTTAATCCTGACGAAATTGTGAATCCTATCGAAGTTCATGCATTGGCCAATGCAGATAGCCCGATAAAACAGATTCATGTATTTCCGTTTGGTGGTATGAAAAAATCTGCAGAGTGGCTGGTGGAAAGAGGAAGCTGGTCTGTCTAACCATTGATCGGCGGGTGATATTTTTCTTTTTCTGCACGACAAGTAATCCTTTGATCAATCGCTGTTAATTGCGGTTGCAACCCGCGATTCAAACGCCCATATTCCCCTTATGGGCAGCCCATTTTCTATTTCCAAGTTTCATCTCCGCGCTGATTGCCTCGGGCGAAGGTCTGTATGTACGAGGTGTACTAGTGCGTTCGACTAAACTCATTCAGAGCGTAAGCTGCCACGCCGAAGGCGAGGTTGGCGATGTCATCGTTGGTGGTGTCGCACCTCCCCCTGGTGATAGTTTGTGGGAGCAGTCTCGCTTTGTCGCCAATGATGACAGCCTCAGACAGTTTATGTTGAACGAGCCGAGGGGCGGCGTGTTTCGACATGTGAATCTGCTCGTCCCACCCAAGCATCCCGAGGCCGATGCGGCCTGGATTATCATGGAGCCAGAGGATACCCCGCCGATGTCCGGCTCTAACTCAATGTGCGTTGTCACAGTGATGCTCGAAACCGGCATCTTGCCGATGGTGGAACCCGTTACCGAGCTGACACTCGAAGCGCCAGGTGGTTTGATTAAGGCCAGAGCTAACTGCCGTGATGGAAAGGTGATTGATGTAAAAATTTTTAATGTGGCAAGTTTTGTCGACAAACTCGATCAACAGATCGAGGTGCCCGGGATAGGCACGGTAGCACTGGATACGGCCTATGGTGGAGATAGCTTTGCGTTGGTGGATGCAACAGAGCTGGGTTTTTCGCTTGGTCTGGACGAGGCCAGAGATCTGGCCATTACCGGTAGAAAAATAGTCGATGCAGCCAATGAACAGATCGGCTTCCATCATCCGGTGCTTTCAGACTGGAATCATCTGTCGTTTTGTCAGTTCACACTGCCGATAGTCGAGACAGCAGAGGGCATTGCAGGAAAGAATACGGTGGCCATTAAACCAGGAAAACTGGATCGCTCGCCAACCGGAACCGGCTGCTCTGCAAGGATGGCCGTGCTTCATGCTAGAGGCTTGCTGTCGCGAGGGCAAACTTTTATTGGTTCCTCTATTATTGATTCCCAGTTCTACTGCCAAATTGAAAGCGAGACCAATGTGGCCGATCGCAACGCCATTCTGCCTTCAGTGCGCGGTCGATGTTTTCTTACTGGCACTCATCAACATATGCTTGACCCTGATGATCCGTGGCCACAGGGTTATCGTATCAGCGATACCTGGCCCGTTTCCCTTTAAACCAAGTGGGTAGAAAATGAAATACGACAATATCCTTCAAACCATTGGCAGTACCCCTGTTGTGAAATTGAATAGCGTGGGTGCAGATTCAGGTGTTCATCTTTGGGCAAAACTGGAGCGTGCCAATCCGGGTGGCTCAGTAAAGGATCGCCCTGCTCTCAGAATGATTGAAGATGCGGAACGATCGGGCAAGCTGAAAGAAGGAGATACCATTATTGAACCCACCTCGGGAAATACCGGTATCGGGCTTGCGATGGTTGCGGCGGTGAAAGGCTACCGCTCCGTTTTCGTGATGTCAGAAGATATGAGTCAGGAGCGGGTGTTGATTCTCAAAGCCTATGGTGGCGAAGTCATCTTGACGCCCGCAGAGAAGGGAACCGTGGGCGCGATTGAGGAAGCGAAAAAACTCGCGGAAGAGAAGGGCTACTTCTTTGTCGGGCAGCATTTCAATGCATCAAATCCAGCCTCCCATGAAACCACCGCCAATGAAATCTGGGAAGATTTTGGCAACACTCTGGACACGGTGGTTTGTACGACCGGTACCGGTGGCACGGTGTCTGGTCTCGGTAAGTTTCTTAGACGATTTAACCCGGATATAGAAATCGTGGCTACAGAGCCAGATATATCACCAATTTTGAGTCAAGGAATCGCTTGCAAGCACAAAATTATGGGGACCGCGCCAGGTTTTATTCCTGATACGTTAGATACTGAATCGTATAACCGTATTTTGCAGATCAGTGCTGAGGAGGCGTATAGCATGACGCGCACATTGGCAGAAAAGGAAGGGATGTTATGTGGGATATCATGCGGCGCAGCCGTATGTGGAATGATGCAGCTCGCAGCGGAAGATGCTTACCAAGGTAAGACCATACTGGCGATACTGGCGGATACCGGAGAACGTTACTTAAGCACTGATCTATGGGCTTAAGCAGACGTCTACGAATGTAATAGGGGCGATCTAGTGATTTCTTGCGACAGAAAATAGCGCAAGATTAATCAGTGCCTGCTTGTAGTCACTATCCGGCAATGAGTTGAGAGAGCCGATCGCCTTTTCAGATTCCTGTTTGGCGCATTTCATGGTGTAGTCAATTGCCCCGGTATCTTTAACGATTTGTAGAATAGGTTCGATCTGATCACGATCACCGGTTTCAATCGCCTTGCGAACAACTTCCACCTGCTCGGGCGAGCCGTTCTCCATTGCTTTGATCAACGGTAATGTGGGCTTACCCTCAGCCAGGTCGTCACCCACATCTTTGCCCATTTCTTCGCTGGTAGATAAATAATCCATTACGTCATCGACAAGCTGAAAAGCGGTACCGAGGAACACCCCGTATTCGGAGAGGGCCTTGCAAATAGTGTCGTCCTGTCCGCTAACAACCCCGCCCAACCAGGCAGCAGATTCAAATAACTTCGCGGTCTTTCGATGAATGGTATCCAGATAAGCCTGTTCTGTCGTATCTGGCGAATGGGCATTGAGCAACTGCAAAACTTCACCTTCGGCTATCGCGTTGGTGGTGGAGGACATAATTTGCATGACCGCCATGAGATCGGTCTCCACCATCATTTCAAATGCCCTCGAATAGAGGAAATCACCAACGAGTACACTGGCTTCATTTCCCCAGACATCGTTGGCGGAGGGCTGACCGCGACGCATGGATGAGCTATCCACCACATCATCGTGGAGGAGCGTTGCTGTATGGATAAACTCGACCACAGCTGCAAGGGTGATATGTTGGTTCCCCTGATATCCACAGGCGCGGGCACAGAGCAATAGAATCAGCGGTCGCATTCGTTTTCCACCACTTTTGACGACGTAGGCGCCCAGTGTTTTGATCAAGACAATGTCCGAATCCAGCCGCTTTTGAATTGTTTCATTCACCTGCTCCATATCTTGATGTGCAAGAGAAACAGCGAGATCAAGCAATTGATCCGGCTCGGTGAAAGAAGTAGTGTTGGAATCCAGGTGCTGGGAACTCACGGCTTTTGAATCAGCAGCATGGATCTCATTGGAGGCGGCAGCGGTGCCGGGATGATTCATCTCAGGTGGAACATTCTTTTTCGGATCGCTATTCTATCGGAAAAACATCTTTGAAAATGGCTGGATCGGCAGAACAAGTAATGCCATTCTTGTACATTCTGTGTGAAAAAATTGGTGAGAAAATAGCTATAAAAACAGTCAGATAGCGATTGACGAGAACAGGTGCCATGGATACAATCCGCAGTCCTCAAATTTCTGCACCTTTGAGGCTGTTCGAAACAACGTAAATCACTGAAATTAAAGTGTTTTCGTTCGAGGCAGCGTAGCCATTCAGCGACATCAAACCGTCTAATTGCCAGATATTCCGGTAATAGACCGGCGCAAGCGGCTAGGAAGCAGTAAAAATCATTTGAATTAGTACGGATTGAACAATGTACGCAGTAGTTAAAACGGGTGGCAAGCAATATAAAGTAGCCATCGGTGACAAATTAAGAGTCGAGAAACTGGTTGCTGAAGAAGGCGCATCAGTGGATTTGGGCGAAGTATTGATGGTCGCAGATGGCGACAACATTCAAGTCGGCGAACCAGTGCTCGATACCACAGTGACTGCGACAGTCGTTGGGCATGGACGCGACAAGAAGATTAAGGTCTTCAAGATGAAGCGGCGCAAGAATTACCGTCGTACCCAGGGTCATCGCCAGTCGTTCACCGAAGTCGAAATCACGGGCATCGGTGGTGCGAAAGCGGCTGCCAAGCCAGCTGCTGAGAAAAAAGCAGAGAAAAAGCCTGTAGAAGAAAAGAAAGTGGAAGCGAAGCCGGTTGAGAAGGCCCCCGCGAAAGATCATGATCACGGACCGGACGGCGTAGGAGACAACCTCACCACCATCAATGGTATTGGACCGGTGATTGAGAAAAAACTGCACGGCCTGGGTATCACTACTTTCCAGCAAATCGCAGAGCTGGATCAGGCGCGAATGGATGAGATCAACGAGCAACTGAGCTTTAAAGGTCGCATCGAGCGCGAGCAGTGGGTTGAACAAGCAAAAGAATTGATTAAAGGCTAACCGGATACGTATTAAGTATTCCAGGGTTGACCGTTAACTAGATAGGTATAGCAAAATGGCACATAAAAAAGCAGGCGGTAGTTCACGTAACGGCCGTGATTCGGTTTCCAAGCGACTTGGCGTCAAGCGTTACGGCGGTGAGGAAGTTTTAGCTGGAAATATTATCGTACGCCAGCGCGGAAGCAGCTTTCATCCTGGCAAAAATGTCGGCATGGGCAAGGATTTTACACTGTTTGCCACCGCGCCTGGAAAGGTACTTTTCGAGATAAAAGGCCCCAAAAAGCGCAGAACAGTTAGCATCGAAGCCGCAGCGTAAACGGCTCGATCGTCAAACAAGGAACCTCGCTTTGGCAACGAAGCGAGGTTTTTTTTGGCCCTTTTGATTCAGGAAATAGTCAGTAATGAAATTTGTCGACGAAGCAGTAATCCGGGTGATTGCCGGCAAAGGCGGCAATGGCGCAATGAGTTTTCTGCGAGAGAAATATCGCCCTAATGGTGGACCTGACGGTGGCGATGGGGGCAATGGCGGTAGCATTTATCTCACCGGGGACAGCGGTCTCAACACCCTGGCGGATTTTAGGTTTACTCGACTCTATAGAGCCGAAAACGGTGAGGCCGGTTCCGGTCGGGAATGCTTTGGAAAGTTTGGTGACGATCTCATCATCAATGTGCCCCTAGGAACTGTCGTTTCCGATGTGGAAACTGCAGAAGTGATCGGAGAAGTGCTCGATGAGAGACAAAAGTTACTGGTCGCCCGTGGCGGTATTAAAGGCATCGGCAATGCGAGATTCAAATCCAGCATCAACCGCACCCCTCGGCAAACCACACCTGGAAAAATGGGTGATGAAAGACAGCTCAAGCTAGAACTGAAAGTCTTGGCAGATGTCGGTTTGCTGGGTTTGCCCAATGCAGGCAAGTCCACATTCCTGGCGGCGGTGTCTAGTGCGCGTCCTCGAATCGCAGACTATCCGTTTACCACGCTTTACCCGCAACTTGGTGTGGTGGACGTCGGAGAATCCAGTGGGTTTGTCATTGCCGATATCCCGGGGTTGATCGAGGGCGCCGCGGACGGGGTAGGTTTGGGAACTGCATTCCTCAAGCATTTAAACCGCACCCGGGTGTTGTTGCATCTGGTGGACATTGCCCCTATGGACCAAAAAGATGTGGTGGATTCTATCGAAGAGATTTTTGCAGAGCTCAAGCAGTTTGATTCCGCACTAGCCGCACGCGAAAGATGGTTGGTGTTGAATAAAACCGATATTGTCGATGCGGCTGAAGTGAAGGCGCAAATCGCTGATGTCCGCGAGCGAATAAACTGGGAGGGTCCCATCTATACGATCTCAGCGGCGACCGGAGAGAACTGTAAAGCATTAACCAGCGCATTGATGGAAAGATTGAATGAGCTGGATGCAGAAGAAGCGGATCGAGTAGCAACCGCGAAGGCACAGGCTGAGATGGAACTGGAAAGGCAGTTCCAATCGGAAACGCAGGTCAAGCTAGATGACTGAGCGATATAGATTGTCAAAATCCAGACGCTGGGTGGTGAAGGTAGGTACTTCGCTACTCACTGATGTCGAACATGGGCTGGATCAGGAAGCGATCAGTGATTGGGTTCGTCAAATGGCGTCACTCAGAAAGCAGGGTTTTCAGTTGGTACTGGTATCCTCTGGGTCGATCGGTGAAGGTGTCCGCAGACTGGGTTGGCAAACAAGACCAAGAGAATTGCACAAGTTACAGGCTGCTGCAGCGGTTGGCCAGATGAGTCTGGTGCAAAGCTATGAGTCTGCATTTCAGCAGTACAATATTGTGACCGCACAAGTTTTGCTGACCCATGCTGATCTGGCCAATCGGGAACGTTATCTCAACGCGCGCAGCACATTGAGAGAGTTGCTCAAGCTAGGGGTTGTGCCGATCGTCAATGAAAATGACACGGTGGTGAATGAGGAAATTCGATTTGGTGACAATGATACTTTAGGAGCCCTGGTCGCAAACCTGGTTGAGGCGGAAGCGCTCATCTTGCTGACCGATCAAACTGGTTTGTACGACAGCGATCCACGAAAAAATCCTGATGCAAAGTTAGTAAGCGAAAGTGCAGCCAATGATCCCTCGCTTATGCGATCCGCTGGACCGCCGGTTGGTTTTGGTAGTGGGGGTATGGTGACCAAAGTGCAGGCAGCGCAAAAGGCAGCGCGATCCGGGGCTAGTACGGTGATTGCAGGTGGTCGCGAAAAAGATGTACTGATTCGCCTGTTTCAGGAAGAAGAACTGGGGACAATACTGGTTCCTGGCAGCGGCCGCATCACCGCACGCAAACAATGGTTGGCAGGTCAACTACGCGGAAATGGCCGGCTCACACTCGATGATGGTGCGGTTAAAGTACTGAGAGAATCCGGAAAGAGTTTGCTACCCATTGGAGTGCGGGAGGTAAAAGGGGAATTTGGACGCGGAGAATTGGTACTTTGTGTCGATCTATTAGGTAATGAAGTGGCGCGAGGCCTGGTCAACTATAATGCTGAGCAAACTCGTAAGATCATTGGTCATTCCAGTGATCGTATTGAATCGATTCTCGGGTTCATTGGCGAAAGTGAGTTGATTCATCGGGATAATATTGCGCTCACTTGAGTAACCAGGTGTGTAGTCCTTCAGTTCGATAATTGCCCATCTCGAAGATCGGAAAACTGAGTTTGGCAAATCATCTGAAAAATGGGTGCGCTAGTCGGCGATTTCGCATTTAATATCAGGGAATGACAGGGTTCAGCACACGTTTACCACTATCTCGACTAAAATAAGCTGAATTTCTGAGGATGTATTGAAGATGTACAGAAAAATAGTGATATTCGGGAGATTCTCGCGTGCAGCGAAAAAGCTGATGAAGTCGGGTGCTCGAATTTCCCTGTTTTCTTCCTGTTTGTTTTTTGCATTCGCTAGCGCCGCTATTGGGCAGAGCATCCCGGCAACAACGGTTCCAGCTACGACTATCGGAGCCACAGTAGCCAATATCATCGTTAGTACGCTGTTACAACCAGACTGCAGGATACCCGGGTTCACACCACAGAGTTGTCAGAACGTCATTCAGACCCAAGCACAGGTAGATGCGTTCGCGGGAGTGACTGCATACGATCGTAGTCTCATCATTAGTGGGCAAGGCAATCTCGACTTTTCTCCGTTTAATAGTCTCGTTGAGATTAGTGGTAGCCTTAGTTTTCTGTATGGTGCACAAAGTTCGGTTGTTGGTTTTAACAACTTGGAACGAGTCGGGTTTGGTGTTGAATTCCTAAACAACAGTGGCTTGACATCGGTCAACGGATTTAATTCGTTAACGCATTTGGCTACCTTTGGCACCAACGATCAGACAAATCGGAGTGCGACACTGACTTTTTTTCAGAATCCTAACCTGCTGCAGGTGAGCGGCTTCCAGAATCTGGGGTTTGCCAATAAGATTAATTTTTCCGGAAACAATACACTCGAGACCATTCCAACGTTTAATGGGTTAGTGGATGTGGCTGAACTGGATTTCATCGATAATCCAGCTCTTGAGCAGATATCAGGATTCATCAACCTGGAAGAAATTGGGGGAACGGCATCCAGCGGTTTTACGGTGGAAAATAACGCACAGCTCTCTACAGTTAGCGGTTTTGGTGCCCTGACCAACGCTGCAAGTATTAACATCGATAATAACCAGCAGCTTGACACTATTTCTGGTTTTGGTTCGTTAGATATAGTGGATCGTTTTCTATGGATTCGATTCCTACCCTCGTTGAGCGAGCTACCGAATTTCTCCAATCTTTCAAGGGTCGATTCACTCATTCTTCGTGGTCTGGGTTCTCTTTCTCAAATACCCGGCTTCCCAGATTTGGTGACGGCGCGTTCTATCAGATTGAATGCGCTGGGCCTGGCTCAAAATATAGCGGGATTCAATGGTTTGATCACTGTCAGGAGTTTGACGATTTCCGATAACCCTGTACTAACGACAATGGCGGGCTTCACAAATCTCGGTGAAGTGGGAGACGCCATTCCCGGAAGCCTGGACATTGTATCGAATCCAATGCTTGAAAGTGCCTCTGGGTTTCCCAATCTGGCACCGGCGGGAGTTAACGGTACCGTGAATATTTACTACAACGATCTTCTCGATTGTCCCGGGTTATTTGGTGGTCTCGAGCCAATCGATTATTCAACCGGAAATGCGGTGAACTGCGAAACGGACTGATAAGAATTACAGTCACGAGCCAGCTTATCGATAATTTTGCAATCGATTTACGCTTGCGGAGCGCACGAAAAGTGGCGTTGTATTCGTTGTTATTTAGACCCTCGTCGTCTGGGCTTCAAACAGCACCGGTGTCTTTGTTTTTGATATCTTTACCCGCCTCAGCTTTTTCATTTCGCCTCACTTCTGATAAAGCTGAAGCGACCAGACCTGCTGGAACCGCAACTATCCCAAGACCAATCATCAGGATTGCGAAAGTAAATATTTTTCCCGCAATGGTAATTGGGTAGACATCTCCATAACCCACCGTACTCAAAGTTGAAACTGCCCACCAGAGACTATGGGGGATCGATTGAAAGTTTTCGGGCTGCGCCGTGTTTTCGAAATAATAAATGCCTGTTGCCGATAAAAACAGGAGAATAGCGGTTGCACCCAGAAACAGAACGACCTCTTCTTTGACGAGTATCACCGCCTTTCCGAACTTATCCATGGCATGGCTATATCGATTTAGTTTGAGAAGTCTGACAAGGCGAAACAGCCTAAAAGCTCTGAGTCCCCGCAAATCGAAGCCCAGTGCCAGATAAAAAGGCAGAATCGCAATGAAGTCCACGATTCCATAAAAACTGAATATGTAGCGGCTCTTTTTTTCGCTAGCCGCCACTCTGAGTAGATATTCAATCGTAAAGACGATCGTAATGAAGACTTCTGTCAGTCTCAGAATTAACATGGTTTGTTTTGTTAATCCCGGGACGGTTTCTATCGATAAGGTGACGATTGAAATTAAAATCAAACTAATTATCGTATAGTCAAATAAGCGGCCGTCTCGAGAATCATGATTCCTGATTGCGTCAAGTATTCTCATTGCCATTTTGGGTGAGTGTGTAGTTAACGGTCCGTATATAGTAAATCCATACCGCTATGCCACCAACAAAATCTGAAGCCCGGCGGATGAATTCAACAGTCATCAGCGTTATGATCAGCGATATAACTATGATGGAGGCAAAAACAGTGCTAAGAAAATTCCCGAACCAGTTTTCCAGCATGCTGGCAGTCATAACTTTCATTTTCTTCGTAGCTGTCGATCCTGCTATTTCACACACTAGCGTTGTCGTTGTTCCACTTGGTGATTCACCTGTGGAGGGATTAGCAAACATTGTGACGGTTGCAAAAGAAAATGGTGATTTCGAAGATCCCGCATCAGCGGTTGCTTCAATCAGCGACGCAACTGAAGACAACCCTTATATGGTGTATGTTGCACCAGGCACCTACATTCTCGAGAGTCGAATAGAGTTATCGCCTTACGTACATTTGATCGGCAGTGGAAAGCATTTAACGATACTTGATGGTAGTTTCGGCGAAGCCAATGGCGGTGCGGGGGCCGCAGTAATTTCCATCGTTGATCCAGAAGTTTTCGTTAGACACACAAGTATTCAGGGGATGAGGATCATCAACAGAGGCAATGGAAGCGGTGGCGTCGTGGTAGGTGTCTACTGTGATGAGTGTAATTCCAAAATCAAAGATGTCGATGTTGATGTATTTGGAGGAACAACGAATCTTGGTATTGACGTGAGTGGACCGGGGGGTGTCCATTTAGAAGGGTCATCGGTCGAAGCGCTTGGTGGCGCTATCAGTATTGCCATACAAATCTTCTCGACGAACTCTTCCTTGCATGACGTGGTTGCGATTGCTGAAGATGCGACCAGCACTAATGTGGGAATTCAGGTTTCACAGGGTTCGATCGATACGCATAAAGTTTCAGCAAATGCCACAGGGGGTAGTTACGGTTATGGTATTCGGTTAATAGGTCTGGGGTCGGATCTTGATGATGTGGATGTGAATGGTTCTGGCAGCGATGAAGGATACGGAATCCATATTCTAGATATTGGCAGTTTTTTCACCTCTACTGTTCGTAACAGCAAAATGCAGGGGTCGGATGATGGTTTTAACAACACAACTCGAGTGACAACCAATATCAGTCATTCGGTGGTACAAGACGGGGTTGGCGGTGCGGGTGCAAAAACTTGTGTCGCAGTAAGCAATGGTGCGGGGAGCGCGCTGAGCACTAGCTGCTTATGAAAAGCTCTGGCAGTTGGTGAGTCTCGCCCTGTTTTAGCGGTTGTCGCGGCGTTTAGAGATTTCAAAAAAGAAGCTCAAAACAGGTCCGCTTAATTATTCACAGGGTTTATCGAATCGCTGCGCTGGGGTTGGTTGTCATTCGACTTTAATCGCCACCGGCCTTCGCAATTTCAAAAGAACGAAATTGGGAAAATAATATCCACAGACGTCGAGGTATGGGCACGCTAGTGTCTTGGTAGATCATCTTGCAACAAAGATAAATCCATAAAGCTTTGATCACTGTGGACATGCATTCTCGGGCTCCAAGTGGCACTGGTTGCGATCACTGGATCATCAAACAATGAGGGGAATGTTCCGCACAATTCCACGTCCCGGTCAGCCTTTTTAGCCGTCACGGAATTAAAAACTTTGCTGCCACAGCGTTCGCAAAAAAAGCGCTTCAGGTTATTGATGTTGGGGTCTGCCCGCGTATACCACCTCAATAATTGCTTACCTTCAATAATCTGAAAGTATTGTTTCTTTACGTAGATATATTGATAGAGGGGCGCTGCATTGGCCTGGCGGCAGTCTTTGCAATGGCAGTATCCAGCCCAATGGGGTTTGGTTCCCGCCGCGATTGAAAAACGGACAGAACCGCAGTAGCAGCGACCGTAAATATCCTTTTGCTTCGCGTTTTCCATAAGCAGAAGTTTGAATTATTAAGGTGGCGTCTTAGAGCGCTGCTGAAGACAACATGACTACCAGCTATTCCGCAACTCCCGCAATTTCAGAAACACTTCCTTCGCATCCGGGTCGGAACTCAAATCTGGAAATTGCAGCCGTAGCTGTTCGATGACTTCGGGGTTTTCTAAACGGAAGAACGTATTGATTTCTTTTTCCTGCCCAATAGTGGTGGTCATAGCGTTTGTCGGGTCCACATTCGGGTTTTGTTCGAGTAACTGCATCGCTTTTTCGTTGCCAGGTTCTCGATCCATGGTAAATCGCAGATTATTTTCTAGGTAATCGTGACCGGGGTAGAGAATTGTGCGGTCGTCCAGTAGTGCGAGCTGTTGAACGAAAGTTTGATAAAGATCATTGGGATGTCCGCCATTATGGCAGTTTCCTGCGCCGGCATTAAACAGAGTGTCTCCACAAAAGAGGGAAGGATTGTCAGTTTTTGATAACAAGCAAACGTGGCTCATGGTGTGGCCCGGTGTATCCAGAACTTCAAGGTCAACGCTGTTCCCAACCTTCACAACGTCTCCGGCTCCAAGACCTATATCCATCCCAGGGATCTTGTTGCTCGCACCGGCGTGGGCTAACAGACTGGCGCCGGTTGCTTCGATCACTTTGCTGTTACCGCCGATATGATCGCCGTGGTGATGGGTGTTGAGCACCTGGGTGATTTTCCAGCCCGCACTCTTTGCATGATGCAAACATTTCTCGTAGTCGAGCGGATCGATTGCCAGTGCTTCGCCCGTCTCTGGGCAGGCAACTAGATAATTAAAATTGCGGTAAGCGTTTCCTGTCCAGATTTGTTTGACGATCATAGTGTTGATATCAGAGAAATGTAAAAACGATTTTAGCGTAACAGTGTGTTATTTCCCGAATTTATTCCGCATCAGGGACACACCATTCATTCAGGTTGATGCCAACCAGCTCCAATTTCCGGTCGTGTCCATAGCTAAATTTAAGGGGTCGTAACCAATCGATCTTTTGAACTAACTGAGGGTGATTGATTCGGTGAATGGGCGCTTCCATATCCCAACCTGTGGCGAGACTAAGCGCTGCTCGAATCACTCCCTTATGAGTCACTGCGACTGAGGTAGTCGCATTTAATGCTTCCAACCAGGTCTGGAGACGAATTCGCACTTCTGCCGGCGTTTCTCCTCGGGGAGGACGAAAATCCAGGCCCGTGCTTGGATTAAGTTGTCGATGTGCTATTTGATATTCAATTTCTGGAAGCGTCAGACCCTCAAATTCTCCCCAATTCATTTCTGCGAGCGCATCGGCTATCTTGCAATCATCAATGCCGAGAGCATTCGCGGTTTGACGACACCGCAATAGCGGGCTAGAGAACCACTGATAGGTTTGCCATTGCGGCGGCAGGGTGATTTGTTGCAGTCTCGAGAGACTGCTTGCGGAAAGCGTAGTATCCGTCTTGCCCTGAATGCGGCGAGCGGTGTTCCAATCGGTGGGAAAATGCCGGAGCAGAATGAGCTCGGCCATGGGCATTCAGTCTTTGCGCAGAAACTGGCTGACCCAGCCAAGGACTTCCGCAGATTCGGACTCATTCCCTTCGAGCAACTCCAGTGTTTCCTGATATTTGCTCTCACCGATCAGCTCCCTTCGCGCTTGAGCGCGGTAGGCGCAATATTCTTTGCTAAATTCCGGATGTCCCTGTATTCCCAACATTAGATCGTTGTCGCTGATCATGCTGTAGGGGCAAAAATCATTGCTGGCAAGGGTGAAAAAGCCTTCCGGTAAATCCACGACCTGATCCTGATGGATCACGACTAGATGGAAATCCTCGTTTTCGGTTTCCAGCCAATCAGGGTTTGCAGTGATATCTGCTCGATGAATGCCAAAGCCCCAGCCATTATCCGAGCGTTCGGTTTTGCCGCCGAGGGAGTGGGCGATCAGTTGATGGCCAAAGCAGATGCCTGCCATTTTTACTCGTGCTCGATAACAGCTCCTGATAAATTCCATGAGCGGTGGTATCCAGGGCAAGTCTTCAAACACACTGGCTGCCGAGCCGGTAATTATGTATCCGTCATGATCTTGCGGTTGATCCGGCAACACGCCCTCGTAGGCGGCGTATGCAGTGAGTGTCATCGAACTATCAACCGCGCTAATACCGCGTTGGAACATGCCAAGATAGTTGCCAAAACGCTCACGCCCGTCCTCCGGGACATCGTCACACAGAAGAAGGCCGATGCTTTTTTTTGACAGTTTTTCTAAAGAAGGCGTCACGGAACAAGTTGCTGCGAAAGTCACGCCCTTTATATGTGAATGAATCCATAACTTCAACAAGATCTGCGCGTTTTTGTCGGCGGCTTGGATTTGTTGATTTCCCACTCGGTATCGGTGATTTGACTTGTTTAAACAGGGTTCGAGAGATACCATCGACCTCTTGATAAAACCCTCTCAATTGCAGGTATCACCCATGATTAAAGGCAGTCTGGTTGCGCTGGTCACCCCGATGTTTGAAGACGGAAGCGTGGATTATGATGGGCTTGAAAAACTGGTTGATTTCCATGTTGAAGCGAAAACCGACGCCATCATTTCGGTGGGTACTTCCGGAGAATCTGCAACTCTGGATATTCCGGAACAGATTGACGTGATTCGTAAAACAAAGGAGTTTGCTGCGGGAAGGATTCCTATCATTGCCGGTACTGGCGGTAATTCCACCAGTGAAGCCATGGAGTTGACGGAGAAAGCTGCGACCCTGGGTGTCGATGCCTGTTTGCTTGTGGTGCCTTACTACAATAAACCCACTCAGGAAGGTCTTTATCAGCACTTTCGCTATATCGCGGAGCGGGTGAATGTACCGCAGATCCTCTACAACGTACCGGGTAGAACCTCACTGGATATGCATAACGATACCGTTGTTCGCCTATCAGAGGTCGACAATATTATTGGCATTAAGGACGCTACCGCTGATGTCCCCAGAGTGGAAGACTTTCTTGCTCGTTGCGGCAATGATTTTGTCCTCTATTCAGGTGACGATGCGACCACGCTGGAATTCATCAAAGCTGGCGGTCATGGCTGTATTTCGGTAACAGCAAACGTAGCGCCTGCGAAGATGCACCAAATGTGCATGGCGGCGCTCGAGGGGGATCTCGCGCTGGCCGAAAAACTCAATGATCAGTTGGACGGACTGCATAAAGAATTGTTTGTAGAATCAAACCCAATTCCGGCGAAGTGGGCGGTGGCAAAACTGGGTCTCATTCCAGATGGCATTCGATTACCCCTGACCCGATTCTCGGAGTCCTATCACGCCCAACTTGAAAAGGCGATGCAACGGGCGGGCGTTCTGTAAACGCGATCATTCTGAGAATTCGAAATGCGCTTCCCCATGAAGCCGCTTTCCTCACCAAATTCAAAAACTCAACCACGGGCAAACGCATTTGCCAGTGCAACGTGTAAGTTCAAGCACCAATGACGATGCTGCAAATCCCCGGCGCGATCGCGCTGTCTGATTTTCGTAAAAAAAAGATTGTTCACCAGCTTGCCGCTGCCCTGCCAGGGTGTATTGGCGTTGAAGCGCATTTCTTACATTTTGTGGACGTAAGCGAACAGCAGCCGCTGACTCCATCACAAATTCAAACCCTTGAGAAACTGCTCGACTATGGCCAAGGAGTAGGGCGACCAACTGATCAGAAGGGCGCGCTGAGTATCGGGAGAGTGAGCGTTCCACGAATAGGAACGATTTCGCCTTGGGCTACCAAGGCAACGGACATCGCCTGGCATTGTGGTCTCAATACCATTAAACGTGTTGAGCGTGGGATTCAGTGGGCCCTGATTTTCGATCAATCAGAAATTGATGAAAGCGCGATGAATGCGGTGTTGTCGGGTTCAATTTACGACCCGATGGTTGAGAGCTGCCTGTTGCATGCCGATGAAGCGGAGGTATTGTTCTCTACAGCATCGCCAGCACCACTCTGTATCATTGATATTCTAGGTGGTGGCATGTTGGCGTTGGAGGCGGCAAATACCGAATTCGGTTTTGCCCTCAGCGACCCTGAGAAAGCGTACCTCCTAGAGCAGTACACCCTACTCGGCAGAAACCCGACCGATGTGGAGCTGATGATGTTTGCGCAAGTGAATTCTGAGCACTGTCGGCACAAGATTTTTAACGCTGACTGGACCGTGGATGGCGAAGCCAAGGCCAAATCGTTGTTTGGCATGATTCGCACCACGCATCAAAAAAATAGTGAAGGTACTCTCGTTGCCTACAATGACAACGCGGCAATCTTACAGGGATCGGCGGCAAGCAAACTGTTGGTAGATCATACCGATGGCCAGTTCCGCTATGTGGAGGAGCCGGCACATATTGCGATCAAGGTTGAGACGCACAATCATCCAACTGCTATTTCTCCTTTTCCGGGGGCCTCGACGGGTTCTGGAGGTGAAATTCGAGATGAGGGGGCGACGGGACGTGGTGGTAAGCCCAAGGCAGGCTTGGCTGGATTTACTGTTTCGCATTTGAGGCTGCCCGACCTGCCAAGACCCTGGGAGTCCGAAGCCAAAACGCCTGGTCGGATTGCCAGCCCGCTGCAGATCATGCTTGAAGGGCCCATTGGTGCAGCGGCTTTCAACAATGAATTTGGTCGTCCCAACATCGCGGGGTATTTCAGAACCTTCGAAATGGCCAGTGAGACGCCGGAAAAACGATATGGCTATCACAAGCCGATTATGCTTGCGGGTGGCCTGGGAAATGTTCGACCTTCTCATGTAAACAAAAATGCGATTACCAGTGGAGCACCAATTGTGGTGTTGGGGGGCCCCACTATGTTGATCGGTTTGGGCGGCGGTGCTGCTTCTAGCGTCGCATCAGGGAGCAGTAGTGAAAGCCTGGATTTCGCCTCAGTCCAGCGAGGTAACCCTGAAATGCAGCGACGCTGTCAGGAAGTGATCGATAGCTGCGTGGCGCTAGGAGACAAAAATCCTATCATGTCGATTCACGATGTTGGCGCGGGTGGTATCTGTAATGCCCTACCCGAGTTGGTTCACGATGCTGGTAAAGGAGGTGCATTTGAATTGCGCAGTGTACTGAACGATGAGCCAGGTATGTCACCGATGCAGATTTGGTGCAACGAATCTCAGGAACGATATGTGATGGCGATTCATCCTGATCAGTTTGATACGTTCAAAGCTATTTGCGCGCGCGAGCGCTGTTTATTTGCGGAAGTGGGGCATGCAACGGATACGCAGGAATTAAAGCTGACTGATGCGCATTTTGGAAATCGTGACGGCGCGGTGGATCCGATCGATCTATCGATGGATTTGTTGTTTGGATTGCCACCCAAGATGCAGCGAAATGTGGAGTCCGCTGCGATCACCCTCACAGATTTTTCCCGCTCTGATGTGGATCCCTCTGAAGCCATCGAACGGGTATTGTCCTTCCCAGCGGTAGCGGATAAAACCTTTTTGGTGACCATTGGTGATCGCAGTGTCACTGGGCTGATTGCCAGAGACCAGATGGTAGGTCCCTGGCAGGTACCTGTTGCGGATGTGGCAGTGACCAATAGCGGTTATCAGGGCTTTGCGGGTGAAGCCATGTCATTGGGCGAGCGTACCCCCACGGCTTTACTGAACGGCCCGGCTAGCGGTCGTATGGCGATTGGTGAAGCGCTCACTAATATAGCGGCGGCAAAGATCACCGACCTCTCTGCAGTGCGTCTTTCAGCGAACTGGATGGTTGCGGCAGGGGAGTCGGGCCACGATGCTTCTCTATATCGTACCGTAGAGGCTGTGGCGATGGATCTCTGTCCAGCACTTGGTGTTGCGATTCCAGTTGGTAAGGATTCCATGTCAATGTCGACCCGATGGTCAGACGAAAAAGGCAATCTTAATAGCGTGGTTTCTCCTTTATCTCTTGTCGTGACGGCGTTTGCTCCAGTTTCCGACACCCGGCTTACCTGTACACCGCAGATTTGTTCGAACAGTGGGGAGACGGAACTATGGTGTATTGATCTTGGTGAAGGTAAAAATCGTTTAGGCGGCTCAGTGCTTTGCCAGGTGTATGATTCAATGGGAACCGAGCCACCAGATGTTAACGCCGGGCTGCTAAAAGGTTTTATGACGGCGATGGCTAAGATGCTGGATCAAAATCTGTTGCTCGCCTATCACGATCGGTCGGATGGAGGATGGGCAGCGACGTTGTGTGAAATGGCGTTCGCAGGGCGGGTTGGTTTGGACGTAGACTTATCGAAACTGGGTACTGACGCGCTTTCAACCCTGTTTAGTGAGGAATTGGGTGCGGTGATACAGGTGCGCCAAGCAGATCATGAAAAGATTTACAGCATCTTCTCTGCCGCTGGGTTGGGAATGGTGGTGCACCCGGTAGGCACGCCAGTAAAAGGTGACCAGATCGTGATTCGTCATCAAGACCAAACTCTCATAGAGAAAGCCCGAACAGATTTACATCGACGTTGGTCAGAGGTCACGTGGAAAATGCAGTCATTACGGGATAACCCAGCCTGTGCTGATCAGGAGTATGCTCGAATCACTGATTTGGCTGACCCCGGAATTCAGGCGCTATTGTCGTTTGACCCGGCGGTGAATGTCGCTGAAACCTTCATCAATACATCAAACCGACCCAAGGTAGCGATTTTGCGGGAGCAAGGTGTGAACGGCCAGCTTGAAATGGCAGCGGCGTTTGATCGCGCAGGTTTCGATGCGATTGATGTGACCATGAGTGACCTGGTCGGTGGTGGAGATCTCAGCGGATATGCCGGTTTTGCTGCCTGTGGCGGCTTCTCGTTTGGAGATGTTCTTGGAGCGGGAGAGGGTTGGGCCAAGTCCATCCTGTTTAACAGTCAACTCCGCGATACCTTTGAGCAGTTTTTTCAGCGCCCGGACACGTTCGCCTTGGGTGTGTGTAACGGCTGTCAAATGATGTCGACGATTAAATCGTTAATTCCTGGCGCCGAGCATTGGCCCAAGTTCGTCCGTAACCAGTCGGAGCAGTACGAGGCCCGGTTTGTCACAGTGAGTATTGAATCAGAGAAGTCTATTCTGATGCAGGGAATGAAAGGTTCCTCTTTTGCAGTTTCTACCGCTCATGGTGAAGGGCGAGCCTGGTTTGCTGAGTCAAACCAGCTGGAATCACTTAACGCAGCCGGACAGGTGACGATGCGTTATGTGGATAACCATCACGCCGTGACAGAACGTTATCCTTTGAACCCCAATGGGTCACCTGAGGGGGTTACCGGGTTTACCAATGCCGACGGACGTTTTACCATTATGATGCCGCACCCGGAGAGGGTTGCGCGAACTGTGTCTAATTCATGGCATCCGGGCGACTGGCCTGATGACAGCCCCTGGATGCGACTTTTTCAAAATGCCCGTAAGTGGGTGGGATAAATAACGAATCAATGGCTAGAAGTAATTTCACTCCCGGTAGTTTCTTAATACGCCTGCTATTTGCAGCGGTGTTGGTTCTTGTGACCTACAATCCCATTGACCCCTGGTCTTTTTACCACTGGGCGATCGAACCGTTCTTAAACCGGCCGGGCGATTTTACGATTCTCAAAGGCATTGCCAGCATCGCATTGCTCATTGCCTGGGGGGTGTTTCTGGGAGCAACCTACAAAGCGATCGGCATGATAGGTACGGTGTTGCTGGCGACGTTGTTTGGTCTGGGGATATGGTGGTTTATTGATGTTGGTTTAATATCACTGGACAAGCCAGATACCTTGACCTGGTTGATTTTGGTGGCCCTGATTGCTCTGCTTTCTGTAGGAATTTCCTGGTCTCATTTACGACGGCGTCTCACTGGACAGGTCGACGTCGACGATCCAGATACCTAAGCTGAGATCAGATCAAACCCTTTGGAAGAATTTACTCGAACGGTAATTCCTCAATCGTTCTCTCAGACAGGAACCGCCAGCCTTTCTCGGTCTCGGTCATTTCAATCGATTTGATAACCCGATCCTTGTAACTCGAGGAAGTGTAACGCTGGGTGAACCGAACTTCGACTATATCCCCCTGAACCCGATAGACCTCGGCATTGGAGACGATAATCCGGATATTTTTATTCTGTAGACGTTTTCTCCTCAGTTTCTCCCAGGCATCCCGACTCAGGTTTTGATCTGCAGGCTGGAATGTATCGGCATAAAACGCTAGATAATCTTCAGTTTGATTGTTTGACCAGGCAGTCGCCCAAGCGATAATGATTTCATCTTCGTTGATACTGACTTCTTGCTCTGGCGTAACCGCTAACGCTGCTGTTTCCGTTTCGATGCTCTGCGCCAATTCGATAATTTGCTCATCAGTGAGCGCGGTTTTTGCTGTGGATGTCGTCTCAGACTGAACGTTGCTCGCTATTTCAGTTTTGGACTCCGAGATAAGTGGTTTTTCGGTAGCCTGATCGGGTTCGCTGAGAATAGCCGAAGCGGATTCAGATACCGTTTCAGCTGCGGCCAATACTTCGGTTTCAGCTTCGACCAATGTCTCAGATACCACTGTTGATGGCTCTTCTATTGTAGTTGCATCAGTCTCTGTCGATGCTGACTCGACTTCTCCATTCAAGTTGGCGATTACTGCTTCTGCTTCTGCTTCTTCAGGATCTACTGTGGTCGAAGAGTCCGCTACAATGATCACCCCTTGACTCTCGTCGAGAACTCGCGGCATGTCGGCGGCATCGCCGGCTGAAACTGGTTGTTCCACCACCAAGATCGGCATTGATTCGGGTTCAGATTGGCTGTTCTCCCCGTCTGATACTGTCGCAGACGGTTGATATTTCGTATCAGTTGAGGCAACGATTACATCTGCGATCTCTGGGATTACTGTGACCGCTGGAGAATAAGCGCTTATCGTCGCCACCTTTTCCGGAGTGTCAGATGCAGCGTTGTCGATACCCTTTTCCTCGGAAATTTCTTTTGTAGCCGTTGCAATGATGGTCTCAGATATTGAATCCAACACCGCAGGATCGGTTTCAGTGTTTTCAGCATCTACCGCACCGAAAACAGAGTCGGTTGTCGATTCTGCCTTGATATTCGCTGTGACCGTGGTTTCCGACTCTGGGGAAGAATCGGATGTGCCCACTTCATCGGGTTCTAACTGCGCGACATCGCTAAAAACCGAGTTGGAAGATGATCCAATTTCGGCATTTTGAGCCACCGCCGCTTCGGCTTCCAATTCAGAGCCAGCTGTATCTGATTCACTGACTTCGCCGGAACCTGTTTCATTCATCACGGAGCCGGACACTTGAGCTACTTCAGCATTGAGTGCCAGTGAAGTTTCTGACACTGTCTCCGAGATTGGTTTGCCAGATAAGCTCGCTTCGCCGGAATCGACCTCGCTAAAAATAGAGCTGGATAATGGTGCAGTCATGGCGTTCTGCGCCACAACGGTTTCAGATTCCACCATTGCTATAGATTTCTCTGAATCGTCAACCCCTTCAGACGCGATATCGCTAAAAATGGAGCCGGATGATGATGGCGCTTTTGTATTCAGAGCGACTTCGGTGTCGGCGATGAGCTTGGTAGTTGCTTCAGAGGTGGATACTTCAGAAGCATTTTGGTTGTCAGCGACAACCTCCTCAGTGTCGACGTTGCTGAAGATGGAGCTGGAACTTTTATCGACTTCGCCCACAACTCCCTCCGATTTCACTATGGCCGATGTTTCGGCGCCTCTAACCGCTTTGACGCCCGCATTTCTATTCGACTGCTGCCGATTATCCAGAGCAATGTCATCTTCAATATTGACGATATCAGCGACGAGATCGGTAGGTAATGTGAACAAATCAAAATTGAACCTTTCGGCAAACACCGATTGCGTGCTCACGAGCAGTAGGAAGAAAACGAGGAGTGTTGGCAGAGATACCCCACCGCTTGCGATTTTGGTAGTGGAAGCACGCCGAGCCTCTCCCACAAGGGTTCTGTAAGTCGCAGCGGATCGATATCGATGCAATCGATCCGTGTTGGTCAGGCAAGAGTTTGCCAAGTGTTATCTCCGGTCAGCAGCGGGAGGGCTGCGGTATAGCTCGCGAAAAGGTCGCGTAATTAAAGCGTTAATTTACCAGCTTTAACGCCTTGTATGGAAAATCGTGATCCAAAAAAGAGAGAGGTATGAAATAGAAATGGTAACGGGATCTGACGCTTGTTTTAGTTCTATTTTAGCGCCAGACAATCTTTACATACTAGCGTAGTTCGGGCCACCCGTTCCCTCAGGAGTCACCCAGGTGATGTTTTTGGTTGGATCCTTGATGTCACAGGTTTTACAGTGAACACAATTTTGCGCGTTAATCCGCAATTCTGGATTGTCTTCTTTGTTTACGTATTCATAAACACCCGCCGGGCAGAATCTCTCCTCCGGGCCACCATACTTATTGAAATTGACCGCTACCGCTCGATCAGGCTCCCCCAGCTGCAGGTGAACCGGCTGGTCTTCCTCGTGGTTAGTGCTCGACAGATAAACAGAGGAGGTCTTGTCGAAACTTAGTTTACCATCCGGCTTCGGGTAGTTGATTGGTTTGCAGTCTGCGATCGGCTTTAAAGCTTCATGATCCGGAGTCGGGTCAGAGAGTTTGAATGGTAACTTTCCACCAAAGATATTTTGGTCAATATAGTTGTAGGCGCCACCTAACCAGGTGCCAAATTTGTGGATTGCTGCGCCAAAGTTCCTGGATTGATAGAGCTCGTCGTAGAGCCACGAAGCTTTGAATCTGGATTCATAGTCACTCAGATTGCCGTCGTTAGTAAGTACTTCAAATACCGTTTCCGCAGCCAGCATTCCGGATTTCATTGCTGTATGGGAGCCTTTGATTTTGGAGAAATTTAAGGTGCCCGCATCGCAACCGATCAACAGACCACCTGGCAGTACCATTTTAGGGAGCGCGTGAAGACCGCCTTTAGTGATGGCGCGGGCGCCGTAGGAAATACGTTCTCCTCCCTCTAGATACTTGCTGATTTCGGGGTGGTGCTTAAACCGCTGTAGCTCGTCAAACGGACTCACGTGCGGGTTTGAATAAGACAAGTCAGTAATCATTCCCATGGATACCAGATTGTCGCCCAGATGATAGAGGAATGACCCTCCGGTGGAACCCGATTCGCTATGTGGCCAGCCTGCACCATGAACCACCAGGCCGGGCTGGTGTTTCTCAGGGTTGATTTTCCATAATTCCTTAATGCCGATACCGTAGTGCTGCGTTTCGCTTTCCGCGTCGAGGTTGAGTTGGCTGATTAGCTGCTTGCCGAGATGGCCGCGACAACCTTCAGCGAACAGGGTGACCTTGGCGTGTAGCTCCATTCCCGGCTCATGAGACGCTTTTGCCTCACCATCTTTTCCTCTACCCATTTCACCTGTAGCAACGCCCTTGATCGTGCCATCTTCGTGAAATAACACTTCAGATGCAGGGAATCCTGGAAAAATTTCCACGCCTAGTGCTTCTGCTTGCTCGCCAAGCCAGCGGCATACCTCGCCCAGGCTGACAATATAATTGCCACCATTACGCATCGGTTTGGGATGAGTCCAATGTGGCATGCTGGTTGCGCTGTTGGCATCTTTGAACATGAACAGCTGATCTTCAGTAACGGGGGTGTTGAGCGGAGCACCCATTTCTTTCCAGTCCGGGAACAATTCATTCATCGCCCGGGGCTCGAATACGGCACCAGAAAGAATATGCGCCCCCACTTCGGACCCTTTTTCAAGAACGACCACGGCGAGTTCCTGTTCTTTCTCCTGTGCGAGTTGCATCAACCGGCAGGCAGCAGACAGACCTGCCGGACCGCCACCTATGATGACTACATCTACTTCCATGGATTCACGTTCAATTTGTTCGGTCGACATAATGAAAAACAGTTTAGGTTGGTTTACGACGCTCGCAGTGGAATTGCGTTCACTAAAGTCCGATATTTTGCGCCCCAACCCGGTAAAATGCCAATTCGAAAAGCGACCCAAACTAACCAAAATTAGCATGACAGCCAACGCGAAAATTGTTCCGGATACATCGAGTACCGTCGTCGATATCTGGCGATCGCATCACGACGATGTGATGACCCCTAATTACGCACCGATGAATATGATTCCGGAGCGCGGAGAAGGCGCATGGCTCTGGGATACGAATGGCAATGCATACCTCGATTTTGCGGCAGGTATTGCGGTCAGCGCTCTGGGTCATGCCCACCCTGTATTGTGCAAGGCATTGTCGGATCAAGCGGCAAAATACTGGCATGTCAGCAATCTGCTTACCAATGCTCCGGCAATTGAACTGGCGCAAAAACTCTGCGCACATACATTTGCAGAACGCGTTTTTTTTGCGAATTCTGGGGCGGAAGCTAATGAGGCAGCCCTTAAGTTAGCGCGTCGCTACGCACATGACCATTTTGGTGCGCAGAAATCGGAAATTATTGCGTTCCATAACGGCTTTCACGGGCGTACATTCTTTACTGTGTCGGTAGGTGGTCAACCAAAGTATAGCGACGGGTTTGGTCCCAAACCGGGAGATATCACGCACCTGCCATTTAACGATATCGATGCGCTGCGAAGCCAGATTTCGGAAAAAACCTGTGCGGTGATCCTTGAGCCGATCCAGGGTGAAGGTGGGGTTAATCCGGCAGATCAGAAGTTTCTTGAAGCCGTCAGAGAACTCTGCGACCAGTTTAAGGCGTTACTTATTTTTGACGAAGTGCAGACAGGGGCTGGAAGAACCGGCAAGCTCTATGCCTACCAACACTTCGGAATCACCCCCGATATTATGAGTTCTGCTAAAGGACTCGGTGGTGGATTTCCGATTGGCGCGATGTTAACCACTGAGGCGATTGGGGATTCATTTGGGGTGGGAACCCATGGCAGCACGTTTGGCGGCAACCCCATGGGATGTGCGGTTGCCAGTGCGCTGTTGAAAATCGTGGCAGAAGATGAGTTTCTTCAGGCTGTGGAAGAGAAAGGAATCCGTTTTGAAAATGCGTTAAAAAACCTCAATCAGCGGAATCATGTATTCTCTGAAGTGCGAGGTATTGGCCTGCTTATCGGCTGCGAACTCTCTGGCGCGTTGGAAAACCGAGCAGGCGAAGTGGTTAAAGTCTGTGCCGAAAATGGGTTGCTGATTTTGCAGGCCGGGGCAAATGTAGTGCGACTTGCACCGCCCCTGGTATTGTCACAGGACCAGATTGACAAGGGTATTGCTATATTGCAGTCGAGTATTGAGCGGCTGACCAATCGCTAGTGTTTTTTCCGCTTCATCTATGCAGCGGTTACGCTAATCGCACTCCGCCACACTTCATTCCTATATAGATTATTTGTGATCAGGTTTCGATTCGTTGGAGCAGAGACTGGGCCTCCGCAGCCCAACGATTCACCGCTTTTTCTAGTCCCTCTCCCAGGGTTCGAAACGTAGTCTGGTGAAATTTGACGGTCGCATCTTCCGTCAAAAACATCTCGTACTTGATCAATTCTCTCAATCCGATATTACGATGAGAGTAGATCAATGATGCCACGATATTCTCCTTGGTCGCTTCTCGGGTTTTTTCAAGGTCGGCTCGAATTTGCGGGCGCAGCTGTTCTGGATCAATCCAGTCTTGCGGGTCTGATGCAGAGGTTGCAGCAGACAAGGACGCCAGGGCAATATTTTCCTGAATCTGCAGAGAGAGTTCTGTTGCATTGAATAGTTTTTCAATGCTCCTTGCAAAGCCGGCTCGTTCAAAGTCATTTAGCAGTGTAGTCATTTCTCGCTGAATAATCTGATGGGCTTCGGGCGTACTTGCGAGTTCTTCCTCCTGTGTTATGCGTTTGCCTAGATCAGAGCGATACCAGGAGAGAATTTCCTGAATTTCTTCTTCTTCCATGTTCTGATTGATACCAACAGCGACTTCGAACAGGATGTCCGAAGATTTGAAGGCAGTGTCTGCGGCGGAGACAAATGCCTTGTGTAGCTCCTCTGACATGTCAGAGTTATTCTTCAGGGCGTCATCGAAACCCGCTTTAAAGTGCCTGGGATATTCACCAACCTGCGTGGTCAGACCCGATAACTTGAGAATTTCAACAATGCTTTCTGGCGCTACTTTCGCTGTTGCTATGCTGCTGGCTAGCAGCGCAATACTAAGAATGCTGAGAAGGGAGATGGGTTTTTTAAGACTGGTGCAGAATGTTCGCATAGGAATAGGCGTAATTACGCATTAGGCAATTCGAAGGTCCGAGACATTATAACAAAGCTGGCGTCGGTTTAACCGACAGACGAATCTATTCGTCTGACAGCATTTGAATGAAGAATTCGCGGGTCACCAGTGCGATTCATTTGAAAAGGATCGTGCCGTTTAGAATGGCCGCGTCCGAGAAAAACTACTCTCGCTGGCACTCAGGAGGACAGCTGAAATGCGATCCTGGATTCCGCAATAGTTTGATCTATTCACGTAGAATGATGCGACCCGTGAAGACAAAACCTGGACGCAATGCAAACCTACCCAAATATCAGCAAATCTGAAATAGAGCGGCAGTATTTTCTACGAGGACTGAGACCGGACTACGATGTGGCGGTAGTTCCAGACTGGCTATCGCGATCTAGCGAATTCTCTCAACGTTTCACCGGAAAAATTGATCTTGTCTATGGTAATCAGGAACGTAACTATCTCGATTTTTACTCCGCTGATGTCGCGGGTTGTCCGCTGATGATTTACATCCATGGTGGCTACTGGCAGCGCGGTGATAAATCTGTTTACCGATTTCTTGCGGAGGGATTTCTTGAGCAAGGGATCTCTGTGGCCTTGATCAACTATCCAATGTGTCCGGCGGTGCGTTTATCTGAAATTTCCGCCCATGCACGAAAGGCGGTGCACTGGTTGTGGTGCCATTCCGAGGAATTGGCGTTTTCACGAGACAATATCCATATCGTCGGGCATTCCGCGGGAGGGCATTTAACCGCCGAGATGATGATGACCGATTGGAGTAGTGTTGAACCAGAAATGCCTCAAGATTGCATCTTAAGTGGTACCGCTTTGTCCGGACTATACGATCTCGAACCGTTGCTTTTTTGCTCTGAAAACGCAAGGTTAAAACTGGATCCCGCGGAGGTGAAAATAGCCAGCCCGCTTTGGCGGCAAATCCGATCGTTGCCGTCGATGATTGTCGGGTATGGAGCGAACGAACCTCCGGATATGCAACGACAATCAATAGAATTCTTTGAAACTTTTCGCGGCATATCAGAAAACATGTCTATTTATATCGCGTCTGATGCAGATCATTTTGATGTGGTAAATGTGTTGGGAGATTTTCAGTCTCCGCTCTTTTCTCAGATAATCGGTTTGATCAAACAGCGTTCCTGATATTGTGTGTGAAAGAGAAAATGAGAAGAAATTCTAGACAATGAGTTTGACTATAAATATTCGCCGAATGGCTGTCGCACTGTTGGCGCTGTCTTTAGCCCCGGCCGAAATACAGGCTAACGGCTGGGAACATACATCGCTACCAGTTTCCGCACTGATATCGGCTTTAAATAATGAAAATGTGGAAGTGCGGCGCCGCGCCGCCCACTCCCTCGGACATCATCAAACCGCTGAAGTAGCAGAAGTATTAATTGGCGCGTTGGCTAAGGGGGAGTCGAATGTATTAGTCAGGCGGGCAGTGTTTGGTGCACTGGGTCGCATCGGTGATGCGCGTTCGGTGCCAGCAGCTATGGATTGCATTACCAATGAGCCTGAGACGTCGGTGCGGGTTTTATGTGCGCTATCGTTGGAAAAAATACGAACCGAGGAAGCAGAAGCGGCGGCGATTCTGGCTACCCAGGATGTTGAGTTGTCGGTACAAAGAGCCGGAGTGTTAAGCCTCGGGAACCAAGGCTCTTCTCGGGCAGTTTCTGTTCTCACTGCATTGTTAGCCGAATCTCGTCCAGAACTTCAGCTGCCTGCTGTACGTGCCCTTGGGAAGACCGGACGATTGGAGGCACTGAATCCTATGTTGAAGTGGCTGCGACCAGACACAGCGCCTGCGCTATTGGTCGAAGTACTTAAGGCGGTTACACTCATCGGAAGTGAATCTATATCGGCACAGATAAAAGCCGTGTTGCAAGATTCTACCGAGCCCCGAGTGAGACGACATGCGTTAATTGCGTTGAGCGCGATCGATGAGTCCTCAGTTAAGATCGCTCTGCGCAGCAAGTTGCGCAGCGAAAATCCGTTGATGCGAATCCAAGCTCTGGAAATTAGTCGAGAGCTCAAAGCCCCCGAGCTTGTTAAGCCAATGTTGGAGGTGGCCAAGCAGTACTTCGAAGATTTTTACGGCCAAAGTCCAGATCAGATCAAAATTGATCCCCAAAAAACGATCGTCAATCTCTCGGTCGTTAACGAGTTCCTTCGAACGATCATTGCGACTGACCCACATCACGCTGATTCTGTGCTTCGGTTGGCCGCAACGCCACTAGCCATTCAAGCCAATACCCCTGCATTACTCACGGTAGCGGAAGGTCTCTATAAGGCGAGGTGGCAGGCCATCTACGGTCTCGGTTATACCCACAAAGGCGCCGCGGACGATGTCTTAACAAGTGCTTTCGCCGACAAAGACGGCCGCCTCCGTGCGGTAGCGATGCGATCCATGGGTGTCAACGACCCTGGTCGTTTTCGCATGCAGGCGGTCAAGGGGCTGAAAGACCCGGTTGCTGAAGTTCGATGGCAGGCAGCAACAGTTTTAGGAAGAGACAAGTTACTCGACAGCTTTGAGCCACTCATTCAGGCGACCACGGACCCAAACAGTCGGGTTAGAAATGAAGCCGTTTTGTCTCTTGGGTATTTGAAGCCTCGCGCCGATTCAGTTCGAAATGCATTAGAGAAAGTTAGCAATAATGATGCCGACATGCAGGTACGCGCATCGGCGCTCTATGCTTTAGATTTAATCCAGAGCGACTGAATGTCGCCGTGACGTATCTAACAGATCACTGCAACAGTTCATTTATCCGTTACTTTAAATGGAGTCGCTCTAGGTTTCACACATCGCCAGTACGCGAGACGGCCCACCGGTTCCTCTGACATGCTTGGGTGCGCCAACAATGATGGTGCAGTTTTCCCCACTACCTGCTAGCACGAGTTGCCCAAGGTTAGTGGCGTTTTCCACCATTTTCACTCCCCGCTGTAACAGTCTCACATGGGCATGCCAAGAATTGGTCCATTTATCATCATCTCCCACCGCGCTTTCACCTGAGTCGACACCTATATTGTCGGCGATGATGCCGTTTATCATGACATTTTTCTCGGCCATAATTTCCACGAGTCGATCGACCCCATCCTTACTTAAGCCCGGAAAATTAAAGCCGTTGATGTAAGGGTCTTTGGCAAAGTCGGTGCCCGAAAAATAAAATCGAGACCAGCCCGTGTTTAATACGAGCCAGACACCATTTTCGATTTGATCTTTTACCGCGTCGATATCATCGGCGTTAACCACATTTGGGGAGGAATTAGAAAAATCAGTGATGTTCTTATCTGGGCTCGGGGTTCCGCCATTCTTTGCAAGTTCGGTGTCAACTCTGCTGGAAATATCAATGATTACTGCCTTGCCTATCAAGTCGCTGGCGTCAAGCTGATGGGCCAACTTTCGATCGGAAGGTGCGATGGTTCCCTGTTCCATGCTGGTCTCATCATTAATGTAGTGGCCAGCGGTGTCCAAATGAGTACCGTGGTGCTCAGCCAACACCAATGTACCAAGATCGAAATGCCCCTGACTGGTAGGAAACTTACCCAATGCAAATACAGTTTGACCGCCGAATGTTGGGATTGGTACGGAGTCAAGATGTGGTTTCGATAAGTCCGCTTTCATCGGATCTTCTTCACTGGGCTCAAATGTGGGAATGGGATGCGATAAATCTATTGTGACCATATCAGCCGAGGCGGATATCCAGGCTAGACTTGCGGAGAGGGCGATAAAAAAGCGGCGTAGTTTCATTATTGTTTCCTTTTAGTCGATCAAAGATGGTCTGCAGATGCGCACTAATTACAAAAGGCGATTTACGAAATTATACGCTCCTTGTTTGAAAAGTAGAGTCTGATTTGAGTCGTTTTTTGTTGAGACACCTAATATTGCTGGTCTGATGACACTACGCCTAAGGTTTTATTTAATGTGAAAAGTCTGAGACTTGCTTTTGCTACGATGATTCTGCACTTTGATCAGGTCAGGATTTTTTCCCTGAGTTGAAAAATCGTTTATTCTTTCGTTACCAAAACTCCAATGCGCCAAAAGTAAGTGAGATGAATTTGCTCGACACCGCCACTTTATTTGGGATCTTGATTGTCCTCGCTGCCATGCCCAGTGCGAGTGTTGCGTTGGTGGTGACGCGCGCGGCCACGATGGGACTTGCGAATGGTGTTGCTGTTGCAATTGGGATAGTTGTTGGAGACCTCGTATTCATTGCATTTGCAATTCTGGGGCTTTCGGTGGTTGCCGAACAGCTTGGAGGTTTTTTTTTCGCGGTTAAAATTCTGGGCGGTTTATATTTGATATGGCTAGGTTTACGGTTACTGCGATCCAGTGATAGTGCTCTTGTTCTGACTAGTCCGGTGAAAACCGAAGTACGAGGGTTGATTGCCAGTTTTTGCGCTGGATTTTTTCTTACCTTGGGCGACGTGAAGGCAATTTTATTTTATGTCAGCTTATTTCCCATGTTTATTAATCTGCAATCGTTGCAGGTTAGAGATCTCATCATTGTTTCTGTGGTTACGATTTTTAGTGTGGGATTGATCAAAGTCGTCTACGCAGTGCTTGCGATTAAAATCGTGAACCATTCGCGAAATCAAAATCTATCCTGGCCGCTAAACAAACTGGCTGGTGGGTTGATGATGGGGGCGGGTAGCTACCTCGTGCTAAAGTCCTGACCGCTTTCGATCAGCTGCATCATTCGCCTTAGTTTGAGCTCAGTATTTGACTATTTGAGAAATTGTCGCCGGAAAACTTTGTTTATGTTTTGCGAAGGCGATTGTTTCACAACGTGACTTAGCGCGATCGGGGGAAAGTTTGTAGTCGCTCAAAGAATACTACAGTGCGATAGAAACTAGAGATGGTCAGCTTTAGCAGAACGCTGGGTGTTCAGCTATTTTTCAACGAACGCGCGTTCAACGACAAACTCCCTAAAATCACTTTTTCGGGTTTCTTCAAATCCCATCTCCTTCAACATTGCGCCGATGCTTTTCAACATTGCCGGACTACCGCACAGCATAAATCGGTCATCTTCCTTACTTAATTGTGGTAAACCGATGTCGCGCATTAGCGTGCCGTCCTCGATTAACTTGTTGATGCGACCAAAATTCTTGAACGGTTCTCGAGTGACTGCTGGATAATAGATGAGCTTTTGCTTTACTTCGTCACCGAAGTACTCATTGTTTTGCAGCTCATGAGTAATTAATTCCTGGTAGGTTAGCTCATTAATAAACCGGCATCCGTGCACCAGGATCACTTTTTCAAAGTTCTCGTAAACATCGGGATCTTTAATAATCGAAAGGAATGGTGCTAGCCCGGTACCAGTACTCAATAAATAAAGGTGTTTCCCCGGGCGCATGTGATCCCAAAGGAGAGTGCCGGTTGGTTTTTTACTGACCATCAGTTTGTCGCCGACTTTGATGTGCTGCAAACGGGAAGTCAGAGGACCGTCTTGAACTTTAATGCTGTAAAACTCAAGGTAGTCCTCATGGTTGGAGCTGGCCATGCTGTAAGCGCGCATCAGAGGTTTGCCATCTACTTCTATCCCGATCATTGCAAACTCACCGTTACGAAACCGCAATGCGGGATCTCTGGTGGTTCGGATTGTGAACAATCTGTCTGACCAGTGGTGGACTTCTGTGACGGTTTCGGTATGGGCTTCGGCCATGTTTTTACTCAATATTTACATCGGTTAGTGCGGGTAACAATAACGTCGTTGCTGCAAATTTCAACTATCAGCGTAGTGAAAGGGACGTTTTTGTTGATTTTGATCAGTAAACGACCAACCCTGACTATATTCGGAAAGAGCAAGAAGATATTTGTATTGTCAGTGATCACGAGGCGATGAATTCCTTTCAGTCAGCTGCCGCGAAAAACTTCTCAAAGCGTTATGAGAGATGCTCTGTTTTTATTGAATCTGAATCGAGAGTTAGCCTTCCGCTAACCACTGGTCAATTAACAAGCGTGCGATAGAATCCGTTGGCGGAAGCATCACTGCATTCTCTTGATCGGTACTCGCTACAATATCTCTAATTTCTGCTCGGCTGAACCACCGTGCATCGACCAGCTCGTTGGTATCGATTGAGATTTCGATCTCGTGGGTTTTGGCTCGAAACCCAAGCATGATTGAACCTGGGAACGGCCACGGTTGGGAAGCAACATAAATGGGAGTGGTACTGACCTTCAGACCGGCCTCTTCCTGAACTTCCCTGATAACCGCTTGCTCCAGACTTTCGCCAGCATCTACGTAGCCAGCAAGAGTGGAATACATTTTTTTCTCCCATTTAGTACCGCGACCAAGCAAACACCTAGGAATCCCGTCCGATGGTTGCGCTTGTTCAATCAACATGATTACGGCGGGATCAATTCTTGGAAACAGCTCTTTGTTGCAACCCGTGCAGCGTCTCGCATGGCCTCCTTGACGACTTTGCATTTGGCTTCCACAACGAGCACAAAACGGGTTTTGTTGGTGCCAGTATGCTAATCCTCTGGCATAGGCGAAAAGTGAACCTGTTTCTGGATCGATGACCGCGCCAATTTTACGTAGCTCGATCATCTCCGTACCTGGTGCCGCATGATCGAGAATACGCGTTGCTTCCTTTTCCTCGAGCACCCCCAAATCTGCGGCAAACACAGGGGTGTTATGTTCGTGACCCAGATAAATGACTTCTTTGGCATTGCCCAAAATCAGCGCAGCTTCAGAAATTGGCAGATACACTGGCTGAGGTACACCATTTTGCATTCGAACCATGTTCTTTTGGGCCCACAGAGTGAGTACTTTTGCGTCATCCGACGCAAGTTGCTGATTCAGCCAGTCCGAATCGCGACAAAGATCCGTGTGTCTAGTCAAAGACATAGAACAGTATTGCAGCGCAGAGGACATAGGCAAAGGATCCTTATCCAGCTTTGTTTTTGGTTCTGGACGCGGTTTTTCTTTCGTGTTCTTTAAGCAACTTTTTTCGAATACGGATATTCTCGGGTGTGATTTCCACCAGTTCATCGTCATCGATGAGTTCTATCGCTGATTCCAAAGTAAGGCGAATCGGCGGTTCCAGATTGATGCTCTCATCCTTGCCAGACGCTCTGACATTGGTCAGCTGTTTTCCTTTAAGAGGGTTCACTACCAGATCGTTACTTCGAGAGTGCAATCCCACCACCTGGCCCTCATAAACTTCGACATTAGGGCTCAGAAACATTCTACCGCGCTCCTGAAGGTTAAAAAGAGCGAACGCCAGTGCTTTACCGCTCGCAGATGAAATCAACGCACCGTTGCGACGGTTGCCGATCTCTCCGGAGGCGAGTGGCGCGTAACCGTCGAAGACATGGTAGAGAAGGCCACTACCAGAAGTCATCGTCATAAATTCGGTTTGGAAACCGATCAATCCCCTTGCAGGGATTCGATATTGCAATCGCACCCGACCTTGACCATCTGGCTGCATATTCTCCAGCGAACCACTCCGTGCTCCCAGTGCCTCCATTACGGCTCCCTGATTGGTGTCTTCCACATCCACGGAAAGCTCTTCCCAGGGCTCGCACATGACGCCGTCGATTTCCCGGTTGATAACATGGGGCCGGGATACCGCAATTTCGTAACCCTCACGCCGCATATTTTCGAGCAGGATAGAGAGATGCAGTTCTCCTCGACCCGCCACGGCAAAAATATCCGGGTCCGGTGTTTGGTCTACCTGAAGCGCAACATTATGAATCAATTCCTTTTGAAGCCGGTCCCCAATTTGGCGCGAAGTCACGTATTTGCCTTCTCGTCCTGCCATTGGTGAGGTGTTGACCTGAAAGTTCATGCTGACCGTCGGTTTGTCCACACTCAACGAGGGCAATGCTTCAGGCTGATCAGGGTCACAAAGGGTATCTGAGATTCCTAGATCCTCAATGCCGGTGACAGCGATGATATCTCCAGCCTGTGCACTGTCCACTTCCACTCTTTCGAGACCATGAAAGCCAAAGATCTGAAGAACGCGACCGTTACGACTCTCGCCGAATCGATCGATACACGTGACCCGGGATTTCAGCCCTATTTTTCCACGGGCCACGCGACCGACTCCAATGGTGCCGACATAACTGGAGTAGGCAAGGGAAGAAATTTGCATCTGAAAAGGACCATCAACATCGACATCAGGCGGAGATACCTGATCGACGATCGTTTGAAACAATGCTTCCATGTTTTCGGTCTGGTCCTCGTGATCGAGACTAGAGAACCCTTGAATAGCAGAAGCGTAAACCACCGGAAAGTCCAGCTGTTCGTCCGTAGCGCCTAGACGATCAAATAGATCAAAAGTTTGATCAAGAACCCATTCTGGGCGCGCACCATCCCGGTCTATTTTATTGATGACGACGATTGGCTTGAGACCATGGGCAAACGCTTTCTGAGTAACAAATCGCGTTTGTGGCATTGGACCTTCCACAGCATCGACCAGCAGCAGCACAGAATCCACCATGGAGAGCACCCGTTCCACTTCACCGCCAAAGTCAGCGTGACCAGGTGTATCTACAATATTAATTCTGTAGTCCTTCCACTTGATAGCGGTGTTCTTAGAGAGGATGGTAATCCCTCGCTCTTTTTCGAGATCATTACCATCCATCACCCGTTCAACCGGGCCGAAGCGTTCGCCGAGGGTACCCGATTGTTGAAGCAAACGGTCAACCAGCGTGGTTTTGCCGTGGTCGACGTGCGCGATAATCGCGATATTTCGCAAATTTGATAGAGACATATTGAGAGGCGGTTAGCCTTAAAAAAGTAGAAATGAGGTCCTGAGCTCAGGAATGGATCTGTGTTCCGATTCCGCTATCAGTAAAGAGTTCGAGAAGCAACGCATGGCGACGTCGGCCGTCGATAATGCTGGATGTTTTTACCCCTCTTAACACCGCGTTTAGCGCGCATTCGACTTTGGGAATCATACCGCCGCTAATCGTTTTATCAGCAATCATTGTGTTGACGTCGTTTGCCTTAACGGCGTCTATCAGCACGCCTTCAGCATTGAGAACACCAGGGGTGTTGGTTAACAAAATCAGCTTTTCTGCGGCAAGGGTCGTGGCGATTCCGCTGGCGACCAGATCGGCATTTATATTATAAGTTACACCATCCTTACCTACACCGATCGGTGCAATAACAGGTATAAAGGCTTCCGTTTCTAGTAGCTGGACGATACTGGGATCGATCGACTCCACTTGACCGACATGCCCATAGTCGATGATCTCAGAATGTTTCAGAAGGGGATCATCCTTTTTTACCTTCAGCGGTACAGCTCTTATCAAATCCCCGTCTTTGCCGGTGAGTCCGACGGCACGCCCCCCTAAAGAATTAATCAAATTCACGATTTCTTTGTTGACCAAACCGCCGAGCACCATTTCGACAACGTCCATGGTTTCGCTGTCCGTCACTCGCATACCATCAATGAAAGTAGATTCCTTGCCAATCTTGTCCAGTACGTTATTGATCTGCGGACCGCCACCGTGCACGACCACGGGGTTCATTCCCACAGTCTTCATCAGAATAACGTCACGAGCAAAGCCGCGCTTCAGGTCTTCATCCACCATGGCATTGCCGCCATATTTGACTACGATGGTTTTTCCCTGAAATTTTTGAATATAGGGCAACGCCTCGGTAAGAACCCTGGCGGTTTCCTGATCTGCTATTTGGTCTTGGTTCATCGGAATCCGTGTTTCGCCGGCCAGACTGAGATTGCTGGCGGGTTACCCCTGAAAATCGGGAGCCGGATTCTACCGTAATACCTAGTGAATAAGTCGTTTTTTGAACATATAATGCAACTCCTGAAATGCTATTGCAGTATTTCTGCATGCACTACCTGTGTTAATATAGCGATATAAAGATTTCTTTATATTAATAACTTCAATTTGAAAGGAAAACCTGCGGAATGCGGGTTTTGTTTTGTCCAGAGGCAACGAACGAACTATGTCCCAATCCCATTTATTTACTTCTGAATCGGTATCGGAAGGTCATCCAGATAAAGTCGCTGATCAGGTCTCTGATTCGGTGCTAGACGCAATGCTCGATCAAGACCCCAAGTCCCGCGTTGCTTGCGAAACGCTGATCAACACAGGAATGGTGGTGATCTCGGGTGAAATAACCAGTGGTGCAACTGTGGATTACCCCGAAGTCGTACGAAATACGATTCAGGAGATCGGATACAACTCTTCGGAAATGGGTTTTGATTCTCAAAGCTGCGCGGTCATAGTGTCTTTGGATAAGCAGTCTCAAGACATCTCACAAGGTGTTACAGAAGGTGAGGGACTTGACCTAGATCAAGGTGCTGGTGACCAGGGTTTGATGTTTGGTTATGCCTGCACGGAGACTGATGTGCTGATGCCATTTCCTATCACTTACTCGCATTTGCTAGTTAAAAAACAGTCGGAAGTTCGCAAGACCGGTAAGCTCACGTGGCTGCGCCCGGATGCTAAATCCCAGGTTACCGTTCGCTATGAAAATGGCAAACCGAGCTTTGTCGATACGGTAGTTTTATCAACGCAACACGACGAAGGTGTTGAGCATAAAGACCTGGAAGAAGCGGTAATCGAAGAAATCATCAAACCCGTACTGCCAGCAAACATGCTATCTGAGCAGACTCGCTTTTTGGTTAACCCGACAGGTCGTTTTGTAATAGGTGGGCCGGTTGGTGACTGTGGTCTCACAGGACGAAAAATTATTGTCGACACTTATGGTGGTTCGGCGCACCACGGTGGTGGCGCATTCTCTGGAAAGGATCCGTCCAAGGTGGACCGCTCTGCGGCTTACGCGACTCGCTACGTTGCTAAGAACATTGTGGCGGCAGGCCTTGCTGAGAAGTGCGAAGTACAGGTTGCTTATGCGATTGGTGTCGCCAAACCTGTTTCAGTCATGGTCGATACTTTTGGCACCGGCAAAATAGCAGACGAGGCAATTGCGAAGTTGGTAGACACCCACTTTGATTTGCGACCGAAAGCCATTGTAGAAACACTGGATTTACTCAGACCGATTTACCGTAATACCGCTGCCTATGGGCATTTTGGTAGGAGCGAGCCCAACTTTACTTGGGAAAAAACTGACAAAGCCGACGCGTTGAAATCAGACGCTGGCGTTTAACACTTTTACTTCATTAATCAGGAAAAAATCATGTCTATTCAATCAGTAGAAAGTTTGAATCAGGATTACCACGTTGCCGATATCGAATTAGCAGAGTGGGGTCGAAAGGAAATCAATATTGCGGAGCAGGAAATGCCTGGTTTGATGGCAACGCGCGCAAAATATGCTGAAGAGCAGCCTTTGAAAGGTGCACGTATTGCTGGGTCAATCCACATGACCATTCAAACAGCAGTGTTGATTGAAACGCTGACTGCATTGGGTGCGGAAGTACGATGGGTATCATGCAATATCTTCTCAACCCAAGATCAGGCCGCTGCCGCAATTGCTGCGGAGGGTATCCCTGTATTTGCTTACAAAGGAGAAACCCTGGAAGAGTACTGGGATTACACTCACCGAATTATGACCTGGCCAGATGGCAGTACTCCCAATATGATTCTCGACGATGGCGGTGATGCCACCGGCTTGCTGATGTTGGGAACCAAGGCAGAGTCGGATATTTCAGTGCTAGATAACCCTGGTAGTGAAGAGGAAGTCGCGCTGTTCGCGTCCATACGAGCGCGTTTGCAGAATGATCCAACCTGGTACAGCGTTCGTCTGGCTAAAATACAGGGCGTTACTGAGGAGACCACTACCGGTGTTCACCGTTTGTATCAAATGGTTGAAAAAGGCGAGCTGCCTTTCCCGGCAATTAACGTGAATGACTCGGTGACCAAGTCGAAGTTTGATAATCTGTACGGCTGTCGTGAATCGTTGGTCGATGGAATTAAACGTGCGACTGATGTGATGGTGGCCGGTAAGGTTTCTCTGGTTTTAGGTTATGGTGATGTCGGTAAAGGTTCGGCGCAGTCTCTGAAAGGTTTGGGTTCCACAGTTTGGATTACCGAGGTCGACCCGATTTGTGCACTGCAAGCAGCGATGGAAGGTTTCCGCGTTGTTGAATTGGACGATGTAGTCGATCAGGTAGATATTTTTGTCACGGCTACCGGTAACTTCAACGTAATTACCGACCAGCATCTTCTTAAGATGAAGGACCAGGCGATTGTTTGTAACATCGGGCACTTCGATAACGAGATTGACGTTGCTTCTATGAAAGATTTTGAATGGATCAATGTTAAACCACAGGTCGACCAGATTACTCTGCCAAGTGGTAACAAGATTTTGTTATTAGCTGAAGGGCGGTTGGTGAATCTGGGTTGTGCGACCGGTCATCCAAGCTTTGTGATGTCGGCGAGTTTTACCAATCAGGTATTGGCGCAGATAGAGCTATGGAAAGATGGTGACAAGTACAAAAACGATGTCTATATCCTACCAAAGCATCTAGATGAAGAAGTAGCGCGTCTGCATCTCGATAAGATTGGTGCTAATCTAACAACCTTGTCTCAAACCCAGGCAGACTATATCAACGTTCCTGTAGACGGCCCGTATAAGCCTTCACACTATCGTTACTAAGACCGCAACATTCTGACTGAGTGAAAGCCGGGTTTATCCCGGCTTTTTTTATGGCGTTTGCTAGGCACTGTGGTTCAGATTCCGGAGAACCACGTAGACAATTAGCTGGTTAACAGTGCGGCACCAAAGACACCGGCACTGTCCCCAAGAGTGGGCTGAGCGATCGTTGTTTGCATTGTTGGGCTGAAAATGTGTTGTGCGACTGCTTCTACGCCCGCTGAATACAACGCGTCAATGTTTCCCACTCCGCCACCAATCAAAATCATATCCGGATCAAGCATATTGATAATGCTTGACACCCCGATACCGAAATATTGGACCAGTCTGTTGATGGTTTCGACAGCATGGGGGTGACCTTCTCTGGCGAGGGAAGTGATTTCATAAAGGTTTTTCGTTTGTCCGCTTTTGGAAGTGAAAAACGCTTCCAGAGCCGGTCCAGAAATAATAGTCTCTACGCAACCAGATTTACCGCAATAACAGTTGCCGCCAGATGCATGGAGAAAATTGTGTCCCCATTCGCCGGCAATTTGATTTCTTCCACTGATAAGTTGGCCATCAAGCACCAGTCCACCACCCACACCGGTTCCCATAATGATGCCAAACACAGTTCCCGATTCCGCGTGGTTTTTAGAGGCGGCGCCTAATCTGGTCTCTGCCAGGGCAAAGCAATTTGCATCGTTTTCTATAAGAACCGGAATTCCCAACAGGTTTTGAAGATCTTCTCTAATGGGTTGATTTTGTAGGTTTTGCGAATTGCTGCCTCGGAGTAATCCTGTCGTAGCATCCAGTGTGCCTGGCGTTCCAATGCCAAGCATGTCTGGCTTTAAGCCAATTCGCTGGCTGGTCGCATCAATAAGACCAGCGATGTTTTTCAGAACGTGCTGGTATCCTTGATCTGCTTCAGTATTAATTCGTTGACGGGCCAGGGTCTCAGGGCGAGTGGCCGACCGTAAAACCGCGCATTCGATTTTGGTGCCGCCCAGATCTACCCCCCAATAGTGCTGGGTTCGTGTTTGTAAAGTTGTCATGGGAAATGATTATTAGGAGGGATTGCACTAGTAAAAAGGACGACGGTAAGTTGAATTGTCACCACGGGATATGACCAGTTGCCAAAGTTGCAAATCACGAGCCCGAAAAGCGCCAGCGCAGACTCTGAGATAGTAGGTCCACATCCGGTAGAAACGTTCTGAATAATTGTTTTGCAGTTGTTCCCATCCGGCTTCAAAGTTGCGAAACCATGACATCAGCGTTTTGTCGTAATCTGGCCCAATATTATGCAGGTCTTCTACCATCAAATCGGGCTCCATGGCTTTGGAGATCTGCAGCAGAGACGGGATTTCACCATTGGGGAAGATATAGCGCGAAATCCAGGGATCAACGCCAGGTGTGGAGTGATTTTTACCGATAGTGTGCAAAAGTGCGAGAGAGCCTGGTTTCAGGCTGTGGTTGAGTACCTGCATGTAGGTTCGATAGTTTTTGTGCCCGACATGTTCAAACATACCGAGAGAAACTACGGCATCGAATTTTTCCGTAATGTCTCGATAGTCCTGCAATCTGATTTCGGCGGACAAACCGGCGCATCGCTTTTTAGCCAAGGCTGCCTGCTCTTTGGAAACGGTGACACCCACCACCTCTACGTCGTATTTTTCAATGGCATACTGTGCAAAGCTCCCCCAGCCGCAGCCAATATCCAGTACTCGCATTCCAGGTTGCAGGTTGAGCTTCCGGCAGACTAGTTCCAGCTTGTTTTCCTGCGCTGAAGCAAGATCTTTGGCGTCGTTCCAGTACCCGCAGGTATAGACCATGCGCGGATCCAGCATGACTTCGTAGATGTCATTGCCCAGATCGTAGTGTTCTTCCCCAACTTGAAAGGCTCTCGATTTTTGTTGAAGGTTGAAGAATATCGCTTTAAGACGATTGATTTGGTGAGAAAAAAAACCCGTTTTCTTCGCAAGGCTGGATCGCAACATCCGGCAGATCAATTCATCTACCTGTTCGACCTCCCACTTTTTATCGACGTATCCCTCTCCAAGTGCGAGGGAGCCCTTGGTTAAGATTTGTTTAAACAGAGCGGGATCCTTAATCTGGATATCCCATGGGTTCGAACCGTTGATGACAATCCCTGCTTCGTCGAGCATGCTCTGAACTACGCGTCCTGCAAAGCCAAGCGAGCCATGTACAGCTGGTTTGATCGATGTTTTCGCCATTGGACTTTTACGAAAGACTGATTATGTTAGGCTTTTCTTGATTTAGATGAGTGAGTTAATAGTTTATGGGAACGTTAAGAGCCGCTGTTATCCCAACAAACACAAGGGCGGATACAGCAGCTGCAAATTTTGTGTCCGATCAGCCCCTGGATACGAGTGACACACTGATTAGTCAATTAGTCCGTACGCGACTGGACTTCCAGTAAGTGATAGCCAAACTGGGTTTTGATTGGACCATGCACCTCGCCGACGGCGTCGTTGAACACTACTTTGTCAAACTCTGGAACCATCTGACCCTGGCCAAACGACCCTAGATCTCCACCATTTCGACCGGAAGGGCAGCTTGAGTGCTGTTTTGCCATATCAGCGAAGTCGGCGCCATCTGCGATTTGTTGTTTAAGTTGATTGCACTGGTCTTCTGTGTCGACCAGGATATGACGCGCTGTAGCTTGAGCCATCGGAATTGCCTGAATAGTAGAGTTAAAAAACAGATCGTAGCAGATACTTTGAAAATATAAAAATTGCGTGGTTTGCGTGGTTTGCGTGATTAGTGCGCCTGTTTCCAGTTATCACCAATACCGCTATCGACCAGTAAAGGAACCCGCAGTTCCGCAACAGAACACATAATTTCAGCAGTTTGGCTGGCCATGTCTTCCGCGGCATCTGATGCAACTTCAAGTACTAATTCGTCGTGTACCTGAAGAATAATGCGGGCAGGATTTTGTTCTTCAGTCAGCCACTGATCAAGTTGATTCATCGCCTTTTTGATGAGATCCGCGGCGGTACCTTGCATCGGCGCGTTGATCGCGGTGCGCTCAGCGTACTGTCTTCGCGCTGCATTTTTAGAGCGAATTTCTGGAAGATTTAATCTACGACCGAACAGTGTTTCGACATAACCCTGTTCACGCGCAATCTCTCGGGTTTCATCCATGTAGCGCTTAACGCCCGGATAACGGTCAAAATAGATTTCAATATACTCTTTGGCGTCTCTCTGTGGAATCTGTAGTTGCTTCGCCAACCCAAACGCGGACATGCCATAGATCAAACCGAAGTTGATGGCTTTTGCGCGTCGCCGTTGTTCGGCGTCTACGGCTTCTGGTGAACCACCAAATACCTCTGCGGCAGTTGCGCTATGCACATCAATACCTTTCTGAAATGCGCTCACCAGTCCTTCATCCTCCGACAGATGTGCCATGATCCGTAACTCAATTTGAGAGTAATCGGCAGCCAGCAAGACATTCCCCTCATCAGCCACAAACGCTTCACGAATACGCCTACCTTCCTCGGTTCTAATGGGTATGTTTTGCAGATTGGGATCGCTGGAGGAAAGACGGCCGGTGGCGGCAACAGCTTGATGATAGGAGGTGTGAATACGCTGGGTTTCAGGGTTTATCAACAAAGGAAGCTTGTCGGTATAGGTGCTCTTCAATTTCGCGAGGCCGCGATGCTCAACGATCAGTTTAGGTAGTTCGTGATCCAGAGCGAGCTCCTGTAAAACACTTTCTGCAGTTGAAGGCTGGCCTTTGGGAGTTTTACTAATAACAGGCAGCCCTTGTTTCTCAAATAAGATTTCCTGAATCTGCTTTGGCGACGCGATATTAAACTCCTCACCTGCAGACATATGGGCTTTGCGTTCTATTTCACTGAGGCGGTCAGCGATCTCAGCACTTTGTTGATGGAGCATGTTGGGGTCGACTCTGACCCCATTGGTTTCGGTTCGCGCAAGGGTGTGCAGAAGCGGTATCTCGACGTTGGTGTACAAAGCGTAAAGACGTTCCTGTTTTTGTAATTCGGGGAGCAGCGCATGATGCAAGCGCAGAGTGATGTCGGCATCTTCTGCCGCATAGTTTGCCGCCACATCAAGCGGAACCTGGTTGAATGTCAGTTGTTTCTTTCCAGTGCCTGCGACGTCGGAAAATTTAGTGGTAGTGACTCCTAGATGCTTCATTGCCAGCGTGTCCATATCATGTCTGGTGTTTCCGGCGTCTAATAGATAGGACATTAACATGGTGTCATGGTCGACCCCGGCAAGCTGAACACCGTGATGGTGGAGCACCTCCAGATCATATTTAAGGTTCTGCCCGGTCTTACTGGAGGAGGGATCTTCCAACAGTGGCCGGAGCTTGTTCAGCGCCGTTTCTAGCGATATTTGTGTCGGGGCATCTTCATAATCATGTGCCACTGGAAGATAAGCCGCTTCCCCTTCCTTGTCGGAGAACGACAGGCCGACAAGACGGGCCTGATGGGCGTCCAAAGAAGTAGTTTCGGTGTCAAGAGCAAAAATATCTGCTGATTCGAGTCGCTTGATCCATCGATCAAGTGCTACCTCATCTAACAGTGTTTCGTAAGACTGGCTCTTATTTCCTGAGCCAGTATTATCGTTTGCGCTTCCCTCTGCTGGATCCGTTGATCCGCTAGTGCTCGGGGTATCTGCCGGCTTATCAAGCTCCTTGAGCCAGTTACGAAATTCAAGCTCAGTATAGAGTTCTCTTAACTTGTCCACATTGGGGTCTCCCATCTGCAGATCATCAAATTCGAGTCCGGTATCGACATCACATTTGACCGTGGCGAGCGTACGTGAAAGCGCTAGTAGCTCGAGATTTTCACGCAACGATTCTCCAACTTTACCGCCAATTTCATCTGCGCGGGAAACCAGTTCATCGAGAGATCCGAATTGGGTTAGCCACTTTACCGCGGTTTTCGGTCCGACCTTTGGCACTCCGGGAATGTTATCCGAAGAGTCCCCCATTAACGCGAGATACTCGATAATCTGACTCGGGGGGACGCCAAATTTCTCCAGTACCCCGGCTTCGTCCAATCGACTCTTCTTCATTGTGTCGACCATCACGACTTTTTCATTTACCAGCTGGGCCAGATCCTTGTCGCTACTTACGATCATGACATGGAACCCGTTTTCCACAGCCTGTTCAGAAAGTGTGCCGATGACGTCATCCGCCTCCACGCCTTCGATGGACACCAGAGGCAGCCCCATCGCAGGGATAAGCTTCAACAAGTAAGCCAATTGAACGCGCAGATCATCGGGCATTGGCGGGCGATTTGCCTTGTATTCAGCATACATTTCATGGCGGAAGGTTTTCCCTTTCGCATCCATCACCATGGCGATATGCTGTGGCTGACACTCCTTAATTAGGCTACGAAGCATGTTCGCTACGCCGAACACAGCGTGGGTGGGTTGGCCATCTCTTGTTGATAAGCCGCCCTGACTACCCAATGCATGGTAGGCGCGAAATAAGAAAGAGGAACCGTCAATGAGAATGATTTCTTTGTCAGGTGACATAGTGGCAGGTATGATCGATAGCAGCAGACCATATTGTACGCCGTAATTCGCCACTAGCCCCCATCCATGTCACAAAACCGTTTGAACTTTCCCGACAAAGATCTGCGTCACTCCTCAATGCGTGTTACCAATACCGGCACCACGCAGGAGGAAATCGGAAAAATATTTCAGGTAATGTCAGAATTCGCGGAGGGGTTTGATCAACTCTCTGGCATTCACCCGGCGGTGAGTTTCTTTGGTTCTGCACGAACGAAAAGAAGTCACAAACACTATCGCTTTGCCCGAAGCACGGCCAAACTGCTCTCAGCCTCGGGATTTTCCATTATCAGTGGTGGAGGTCCTGGCATCATGGAGGCTGTTAACCGCGGCGCTCAGGATGGGGGTTCCCCAAGTATTGGGCTCAATATTGTCCTACCTGGTCGGAGCGAGACGCCGAATGAGTATCAGGATGTCAGTATTGCATTCCATAATTTTTTTGTTCGCAAGCTAATGTTCGTGCAATACGCCTCTGCTTATGTGGTTATGCCAGGAGGACTAGGGACCCTGGACGAAGTCATAGAGTGTCTGGTTTTGATGCAGACAGATAAAGCAAGAAGGATTCCGGTTATACTGGCGGGTAGATCGTATTGGAAGGGCCTCGTTGACTGGTTGGAGGACACCTTACTCGCGGAAAAAACCATCAGTAAATCTGATTTTGACCTGTTTCAAATTTTGGATGAACCTGAAGACATTCGTGATGCCATAATGGACCACTACGAATTACACGGGTTTAACCCACTCTTAAAGCGCCAGCATATACAGATTTAACGTAATGCTACTGTGGTTAACGCCACCTCGCCGTTGAGGGTATAGTGATGTTCAATTTTTAACAAATCTAAAGATATGCAAATTAAGCGTTTCAAGCTACAGATATTCACGGTTATCTTGTGCGCCTGCGGCGTTTTCGCAGTAAGCAGCCCCGGATTTACGGATGAAGCCAATCAGTCACTGAAACTGCCTGAGGATCTAGCGGAAAAGGCGACTCAGGGTGTCCCTCCGAAGTACGAGATCGAAGAGCGAAGAATTGGCGATAGGCTGGATCGAATCACCGTTCGTAGAGAAGACGGTATTGACGAAACGTACGAGAATACGGAAGTCGACTCACTCTGGGGAACCGCAGACAAAGAGCTGGGAGAGACACAAAATCTTCGTCGATGGACCATTGGCACCTGGTAAGGACGTTTTTTTTCAATCAATCGTTTAATCACGTTGTTATGAAGTTCCCGGTTTTGGCATTGGTATTGATTTTCGGAGCGTTTCTTTCTTCTCAGATCGCGTTCGCAGACCATCATGGAAACGTTCGAATTTACAAGTTGAACTCTAAAGACCAATTTGTGAAGCAGCGATGGTTGAAGGATCGGGAACGACCAGGATGCCATGATTTACGTCGATCGAGAAAAGCGATTCGGTTTGCGCAAACCGGGTTTGCCTGGTGCACGGTATATAGCGGCGACGATTGCCAAGCAGGTTCAGAACTCCCCGCACTTTGGGGAGGCAAAAATTACCGCACTGCAGACATCGACATCTCCCAACCACAGGTCAAACTCCTACAAGGGTCCGAGTGGTACCTGCATCCGGATAAAAATATACGTATTGGTTCCTGGCGCTGTGAATACGCAGAATAGCAAATCAAACGAGATTTCTGTTTGCAGCAGTGATTGATCAGAAAGGCTCTACTGGCTGTGCGCTCAGACTAAAGGAATGGATACAGTCACGATGACACCGTCAACATCTGCTCGATTTTCCGCCCATGCGCTACCGTTGTGATATTCTGAAATTAGGCGAACGACGAATAGACCAAGACCGAGATGTGATTGCTTGGCATTAGTCTTACCATAAGACACCATCGGATCAAACAAACGCTCTCTCAGCTTTTCTGGAATGGTTGGTCCTTCATTCAAAATGGAGATGTTGGCATGGTCTTCTGACTGAGCGATTCGCACAATAATACTGCTGCCCAAAGTGCTGAACTGCACCGCATTGTCAACGATTTTGTCGAACATTTGTGCCAGATGATCGGGGCTGCCGTTGATCCACAATGGAGCGGGGTCGGTTTGAACATAAAAAGGATATTGTGGGTAGCTCAGGTTGTATCCGCCAACGATTTCAGACACGAGTGCATTAATGTCTACCTTTTGTTTTATCTCGTCACGCATAGCGTCTTCGAGATTCGCAGCTTCTGTCAGGCTGGTGAGGATCGCGCGCAATCGACCCACACCGTTTTGTGCGCGCTGCATGTGCTTGTTATCGCTGACACCGGGTAAATCTGTCTGCAATATTTCAAGCGAAGAGCTCACGACATTGAGTGGATTATTCATTTCGTGCGCTAACGTGTCGGGCATTCCTTCGAGGTAGCGGGTGTAACCGGATAACCGCGTTAGCATTCCGGTAATACTTCGCCCCAGATCCCCTAACTCATCCCGTGGGTACGTTCTGGTTGGAATACGATCTTCCAAAACCCGACCCTCGGCGGTAATAGATTGTTCGGTGGTTTGATACAGGCGACGAATCCGCGCAGTCAGTCGCCAGGCAAAAATCAGAAGGGCAAAAAGTACAAAGGCAAAGACCAGTAAGGTCACCAGAGTCAGACTCCGTAATAGTGAAAACTGGCGTTCCATAATGGCATTGCTGCTCTGCTCAACAATCACTGCTCCCAGAATACTTTGTTCTGATCGTATCGGATAACCAGCGACGATAATCTGTGCCTTTTGGTCGAGGGAGGGGCGAGCCTGGACAAGTGGTTCTCCTTTCAAGATTCTTGCAAATATCTTGTCTGGTCTAGAGGTGACGTCAGTAGAGACATCGACGAACTGGTCTGACGGTTTCTTCAGTAAATTGTCTATCATCCGCTGGGCTTTGCGATAGAGCCGAAGTAACCAGGTTTCCTCGGAAAAGGGTTCTTCCGGTTGCTCAATATTCGCCGAGAGTCCGCCCACCACGGCCCGCACTCTTTGTTCTTTATCCAGAATCCAGATACGCGACTGCGGTCGGTCCAGGCCTTTCAGAATTTTAGTGAGCTCAGGTGAGTTCAGTAAGACCTGCCCGGTCGAACCCTCGGCCTGGCGTGGTGAGGTGGAGAGAGTTCTCGTGATTTCCCGAGTTTCTATGTTGTCGACATCCACAGCGAAGTATCCCAGGCGAGACCGTGTGCCAATCACATTGCGGGGTATTCGTAACTCTACCCGATACCCCCACTCAGTCTCGGCCATTTCCGCGATAAATGTGGTGATCGCCTCGCCCTTGATAGGGAGTTTCCAGTTCTCGTCGACCAGATAAATACTCATCCTCCCAGGGGCACGAGCAACGAGCAGATAGTGTCGGAGATCTCCATTCGGCAACTGCAGTAAGACCCGAATTTGATCGCTGTTGTCCAGCTGTAAACGATTCAGGTCACGGTAGACAATCTGATCATCATTGATTTCAAATAGTACATACAAGTCATTCTCAAAATAGCCGATGACATTGCTAAGAGAAAAGTCATCCGGATCGTCTTCTGCTTCACAGCTAAAGGGTGTGTCTCCGACATAAAAACTATTCTCTTCGAGAATGGTTTCCCAGTCAGCTATCTGTCCGTCTAGCTGAATGGGGTTAGGAAGGCCATGGGCATATAGATCATTCTTGCTGCCAAGTAGTTCCTGAACACCAGTATTGGGATTGAACAATTCCTGGCGATCGTTGAGCACTGTCGCAATGCCGTTGGCAGCAAGCAGTTGTGCGTCTTGTTGCCCCCTTAGCAGAAACTGTCGCATCTCCTGAACATAGTAATTTCCCATCCAGGGGATCACGAGCAACGACAAGGCAATCAAGATCAACTTGGTTTTGATGCTGAGAGCGCGGAGTGTTTTGAACATGTTGCTCGATCAAAAGTAGGTGTTTTTTAGTCTAGTCCGACTGCCAGCGGTAGCCCACACCAAATACTGTCTGGATCATGTCAAATTCGTTGTCGACTTCCTTAAACTTCTTCCGCACCCGGCGCACGTATCCGTTGATTGTATTCTTCTCTACATAACTCTGACGAGTTGTTTGCATGAGTGCTTCGTAGGTCTTCACATGACCCGGATGGCGCGCAAGCGCTTCTATTAACCAAAACTCTGTCAAAGTAAGGCTTAATATATGCCCCTTCCAACTAACCGACATGCTACTCTGGTCTAATTCCAAATCACCAAATACCAGGGCGGAGGGTTGATCGCTGGAAGTTTGTACTGCCGAAGCAATGCGAAATAAAGACGAAACGCGAACCGCCAGAAATTGCAGATTGACTGGTTTGGTAATGTAGTCCCAGGCATCAAGTCGAAGACCTGATACACGATCAATGTCGCTGTCCCGGGCTGTCAGAAAAATAATAGGTAACTTTGGGCTTTTTTGTCTAAGTTCTCGACATACATCGAAACCGCCATCAATATCGTCTTCAAGCATAATATCCAGAATCGCGAGGTCGGGGAGCGACTTGGTGAATCCTGCAAGTGCGTCTGGCCGGTTGCGATAGAGTTGTACGGTATAGCCTTGCGATCTCAGCGCGTCAGCATAGTTTTCTCTTTGGTCCACATCGTCTTCGACGATGGCTATTGTTCGTGACATAGTTATTCTTGTTTGATATCCGGAGTGAAAACGGGAAAAAGCGCTCGAATTATAGCGGATGCATTTCTGCGCCAGACATCGGGCAATCGCATTGAGGGCAAGTGCCATCAAAATACCAGTATTTCTGCTCTAGATAACCACCGTATAACAAATAATCCACAAGATGGCGCTCAAAAAGTAGGTGACTACAAACGCTAGGTTTTAAACGGGCCAGGTTGGTGTTTGTAGAATTATTCGGCACGAGCCTTTGCCCGAAATCGTCAATCTTAAAAAAAAATGGCCGGGGTTACCGACCATTTTTTTAATTGAGTTATTGAGGTGTGATAGTCACTGACGGAGGCGAGGGGAGATAGGCATAAATTACTCGACCAGCAATGGCATGGGATTTTGCGGTGGGATGAATTTGATCAAAGAATACAAACTGATCAAAGTTAGCGCCAAATCCGCAGTCATCGTTAAACTGGAAGGTGCGAGTATCCAAGCAAGCCTCTGTCGTGTTGGTGATTCCTCTTGCTGCTGCGTCATCGATAATATTGTCGAAGATGTCATTAATATCGAGCAACACCATATCGATGTCGGCGATTCTTTCAATTCTGTTTACCGCACGTTCTAGCCGGCGATTAAAAACATAAGTGAGCCAGCTTGCACGGTACTTTGCTCTTCTGCCTTCACGATCGACGGCATTTTTCAGAGTCTCCGGAATAATCCCGATGTCAGGGGCGGACACCACCATCAGTGCCTTGGCTCCAGCTCCTACTAGTAGGGTCAACTGTTGTTCGATTGAACTCACCGCCTTCCGGACAATTTCATAAGACTCACGACCACTGGCGTCCCGAGCGTCCCTGATATCATTGCCGCCAATAAACACGACGTAGGTCTTATCCTCCGGTGCGATACCGCCTCTGGGCAGCAGAAAGGCGCCGACCTGAGTAGAAAGATCGATGGGGGAGGTGCCGGCAGCACGAGCACCTGCAACGGCAAAATTCAATCCGCCTTCACCACCTACCAGATGTAAGGAGGGTTGAAGATCATCGCCTGCAAGGGCGGCAGCAACCTCAACCGCAACTGGTCCGTTGCTGACCCTAGATCCCAGGTAAAACGGCGGGGGAAACGGGCCCTGACCTGGAACGCTTGCAAGATTGCCGATGTCTGACAGACTGTCACCAAACACAACCATACTGTCGGCTTTCGCCAGGGTAGTCTGGAAACACAAAATAGCAACGATGAGAGATGATTTTAAAATATGATGTGGTTTCATTGTTTTTTTATTGGTAAGTTTTACTGGTGGTTTTGCTATGGACGACCTGTCGAGTCCACGCAAAGGTGACGTAAATCAAGCATTACGTCGACTCGGCAGGTTGGGCGATTGGCCAAAGAACCATAGCGACGTGGTTTCGCAAGCTAGGCTTTTCAGGATCTGACATTTGAGATACTCGCTGCAATTGGATTACCGTATTTTTGTTCTCAGCAGGATGACGTTTTTGAAAATTTGAATAGAGTTCATACTTGCAGTGAAAAGGTTAGTTAGGTGAATGATCCTAATCAACAGGTTAAAATTAGCAGAGGGAAATCATATTGCCTATTAGGTTGAAGCACATGATAAGAATCAGTCCTGTAATGACAGATTGAAGAGGGCAGCAGAGTACCAATGCTTGAAATAGATATTGTAAAGGCTGCCGCTACGCAAATGGCGACGGTGAGAACGTTGTTTGAGGCCTATCAGAAGGACTTAGGGATAGAGTTGTGTTTTCAGGGTTTTCAGGAAGAGCTGGATGGACTGCCCGGAAAATATGCGCCTCCATCAGGTTTTGTATTGCTCGCAATGCAAGGCGACGCTGCTGTGGGTTGCGTTGCGGTAAGAGCGATTGATCGAGAGCAGGCAGAATTAAAAAGGTTGTTTGTGAAACCGGGGCTGCAGGGCTATGGAGTGGGTCAACGTTTGTTCGATTCGGCGATGAAAAAAACGGAAGAGCTGGGGTACCAAGCGATTCTTCTTGATACGCTGCCGCAAATGACGACCGCACAGAGAATGTACTTGAAAAAGGGGTTTGTTGAGATAGATGCTTACGTTCACAATCCCATCGAAGGCGTACAGTACTTCAAGTATAGATTTACCTAAGCTTCCGCGATGGACTGCCTGTGCCAGCCACGAAGTCGGTCAGTGCTTGACACTAAACCAGAACGATTGTTAAGGAGCTTGATCCGACCTGGTTTGGCAGTATCGTCCCGATTCAGAGAGTTGTACCTTGTGAAAGAGTGCCTATTCGTGTCGTTCATTGACGTCAATTTTTAATCTTTTCTGTTTTTTGTTGGCTAAAACAGAACTACCATCAAAATACCATTTTTTTTCCTCATTCCCGCCATCGACACAGGGTGTAATGGCTGGGCGTAGTCAATTTAAGAGGATGAGATGGGTCAAAAAGTGTTTATTCCGGTTACTGATGAGATTTTGTATGAACGTCCGGAGTTAATCACCTCTCCGCTGATGCCGTTCCAGGTTGATCAGCCATGTTTTCGCTGGCTTTCCGCAGAAATTGAAGCGGTTGATCCCGCTTCGGTTGATATTGATACCACTGTGGAATTGGAACTTACCACTACGGCAATGAATTTCTCTCCGGTTCACGAGAATCACTCGCCAATACCTGAGATTTTGTCTGAGGCATCACTTTCAGATAGTCAGAACCACCCTTATCAACCGATACAGCATGTCTTGAGAAGGCGGGCAGCATTACCACAACCTTGCAAGGACGCCGCATAGCCTCGAAATCCAGGCTCGATCTGAGCAGGGATTTAACCTATTGATTCACGGATAAAAGTCTGAGTTCCATTCCTACTTGTTTGATCGCCGCAGCCGGTAACACCTCAGCCGGCCGCACCTCAGCCGGCCGCACCTCAGCCGATAGCACCCAAACTTTCGCTGGGAGCTAGATTAATTCCAGTTTCGCATATGCGGGAAGGATCCATTTCAATCCCACTTCTGAGAAATTGATCTGTACCCTAGTATGGTCACCTTGTCCTTCAATCATCACCACCATACCTTCTCCGAACTTTGCATGATTCACCTGAGTGCCAGGCTGAAAGCCATTCCGGCTTTGACTGCCCTCGTCAGCGTTCGAACTGTAGGAAGCGCGTGGCCTTTGCAGCGGTCTGCTGAGATTGCTTGACCGAATTTCCTCGATGTATTCCATTGGTATTTCACTCAAAAAGCGCGATGCCTGCGTGTAGTTATCCTTGCCGTACAATCTACGAATCTCAGCATAGCTCAAATACAACTGCTCCATCGCTCTGGTCATGCCTACATAACAAAGCCTGCGCTCCTCTTCTAGCCTACCGGCTTCCTCCAACGAGCGCTGGTGCGGGAATAGCCCCTCTTCCAGACCACAGAGAAATACTAAGGGAAACTCGAGCCCTTTTGCTGTGTGCAGGCTCATAAGTTGTACGCAATCTTCCCATTCGGCTGCCTGTCCTTCCCCAGCTTCCAGAGCAGCATTTGCCAGGAACAGTGAAAGCATATCCAATTCTTCATCATCTGTTTCAGCTGGCACAAAGTTGTTGGCCGCGGTAACCAGCTCTTCTAGGTTTTCAACCCGACCTTGCGCCTTTTCGCTTTTATCTTTTTTATAGTGGTCGAGCAATCCGCTCATTTGGAGTACCTGGTCGGTGATACTTTCGAGATTTTGATCGTCAACCTCCACCGCAATTTCTTCGATCAGTTCGATAAATCGGCCCAACGCGCCTGCCGCACGCGCGGGTAACTGTTCTTCCGAAACTACCAGCTTGGCAGATTGCCACATCGACATTTGTTTGGAGCGGGAGACATCCCTGACCTGCTCCAGAGTCTTTGTTCCAATGCCCCTTGGTGGAAGATTCACAATACGCTCAAAAGACGGATCAGATTCCCGGTTGCTGATCAGGCGCATATACGCCAGTGCATCCTTGATTTCTGCCCGTTCGAAAAATCGAAGCCCACCATATACTCGATAGGGCATTCCGGCAGATAGTAATTGTTCCTCAAATGCCCGCGACTGGGCATTGGACCGGTATAAAATCGCGACATCATCACGACGGTTGCCTCCCTGTACCCAGGTTTCAATCGTGCTCACCACAAATTGGGCTTCGTCGATCTCATTGCTGGCGCCATAAAGTCGAATCAACTGGCCGTCAGGCGCTTCTGTCCAGAGTTCCTTGCCCATTCGACCATCATTCTTTTCAATAACCGCGTTTGCGGCAGCGAGAATATGCCCGCTGGAACGATAATTCTGTTCAAGCCGAATAATTTGAGCGCCATCAAAATCCTTTTCAAAGGTCAACAGGTTTTCTACCTTTGCACCACGCCAGCCATAAATGGACTGATCGTCATCGCCCACCGCAAATAGAAACTGATTGTCCGCCGTAAGCAGCCTCAACCATTGATACTGGATCGTGTTGGTGTCCTGGAATTCATCAACCAACACATGCCTAAACCTCTTTTGCCAGGTTTCCCTGACGAACTGATTATTCCGAAATAGTTCAAGAGTGCGCAGTAGAATTTCCGCGAAGTCAACTAATCCGAGTCGTTGGCATGTTTCCTCATAGCTCACATAAACTCTATACAAAGTTTGCTGCTGATAGTCCTCCCCGGCGGGCAATTGACTGGCGCGCCTGGCTTCTTCCTTGTGCTGATTAATCATCCACTGCATTTGTCTGGGCGGCCAGTAAGCTTCATCCAGATCGAGTTCATTGAGGATTCTGCGAATCAGGCGATACTGGTCGTCACTGTCGATAATTTCGAATGACTGAGGTAATCCAGCGTCTTCAAAGTGCATACGTAGCAAACGGTGACAGAGGCCGTGAAAGGTGCCTATCCACATACCGCTGGTAGGAAGCTGTAACAGCTCCTCAATTCGCCCGCGCATCTCCCGCGCTGCTTTGTTGGTGAAGGTGACTGCCAATACTTCCTGTGGTGAGCAGCCCTCAGCCTGAACCAACCAGCCGATACGGTGAGTCAGTACCCGAGTTTTCCCGCTTCCGGCACCCGCGAGTACCAGTGCTGGGCCGGCGGGGGCGGTGACAGCCTGCCTTTGGGCGTCATTGAGGGGGTCAATAATATGTGAAACATCCATCGGGGTATTTTACTGAATAACCTGTCCGCGGGTGAAAATAAACGCTACTGGTATAATGCAATTCGGTCATCTGGTTCTGTCAAGGAATCAGTCTGTCCCAGTATGTTCGCAGTTGTAAAGAACTACCTGGATTCTTTAAGGTAGAGAACAAATATAGACGCTCGGCACATTTTGTGGCGGGTGTAATACCGGAGTAAAGTGATGAATAAACCTGTTAGCGGCGTTCAGATCGAGAACGCAAAAATTGTTCAAGATGACAAGGCTCATGTTTGGCATCATCTGAGCCAGCATAAACCGTTAGAAGAGTCCGATCCAATGGTGATTGTCGAAGGCAAAGGGATGCGCGTAAAAGATATTAATGGTCGTGAATATCTTGACGCCGTGTCGGGTGGGGTATGGACTGTAAACGTAGGCTACGGTCGTGAAAGTATTGCTGACGCTGTCCGTGATCAGCTTGCGAAGATGTGTTATTTCGCTAACTCAGCGGGCAACATTCCGGGTGCCCAGTTTGCTGAGCGCCTGATCGACAAAATGCCGGGTTTGAGCCGTGTCTATTATTCCAACTCAGGATCGGAGGCGAATGAGAAAGGCTACAAGCTGGTGCGGCAGTTGGCGGCGATTAAAAATAATGGTGAGAAACATAAAATTTTGTTTCGCGATCGCGATTACCATGGCACCACTATCACCGCGTTGAGTAGCACTGGGCAGCTTCAGCGTAAAGATCAGTATGGACCTTTTACTCCTGGTTTTGTTGAAGTGCCGCATTGCATGGCCTATCGAGCGCCAAATGGCGACGATCCTGACTATGGTGTGCAGGCTGCTCGAGAAATTGAAAAGGTTATCCTCAGAGAGGGGCCAGATACCGTTGGCTCAATCATTCTTGAACCGATTACCGCTGGAGGGGGTGTGATCACCCCGCCCGAGGGATATTTCGAAACGGTGCAGGAAATTTGTAAAAAGTATGGGGTGCTACTACACATCGATGAAGTAGTTTGCGGTATGGGGCGAACAGGCAAGTGGTTTGGTTATCAGCACTATGGTGTGAAACCTGACATCGTGACCATGGCAAAGGGTGTGGCAAGTGGCTATGCGGCGATTTCTGTCACTGCGACAACCGAAGACTTGTTTCGTGAGTTCCTCGCCGAGCCAGCGGAAAAGATGCATTATTTTAGAGATATCAGCACCTTTGGTGGATGCGCGGGAGGGCCAGCGGCAGCGCTCGCCAATATGCAGATCATCGAAGAAGAAAACTTGCTGGATAATGTAGTCAAAATGGGCGACTACCTCATGGATCAACTTCTTGAATTACAGCAAAAGCACCCTGTGATTGGCGACGTACGCGGCAAAGGTTTGTTTGTAGGGGCTGAGCTTGTTAAGGATCGGAAGACCAAAGAACCAGTGGATGAGTCTGTCACTGCCGGAATAGCCGCGCATTGTCTGAAGAACGGCGTGATGATTGGAAGAACCAATCGTAGTTTTCCAGAACACAATAATACGCTTTGCTTGAGTCCAGCATTGATTTGTACGAAGAGTGATCTCGATGAGATTGTGACTGCAATCGATAATGCGATTGCAGATATTGCCTAGCCGGTTCGCGGATTAACCAACAATATTAAAACGGCCGCAATAGCGGCCGTTTTTTATGGAGCCGAACAGCTAGAACTCCTCTTTCCAGAGAGGCTTGGGTTGCCATTGATCCCGGGTTTGATCCATTTTTTTCAGTATTCTTTCCAGGCGATCATTATTTCTTTGAATTGCCGCCCGCGTTTTACGACTGGCCATTAGCCCCCCAGTGCGAATCCATCGGAGTATGACGTCGAGCTCAGCTTGGTCAAACCAAAAACCATGCTGATGGCATTGATCGATGACTATGCCACTGCCGGGCCCGTAGTTGCGTCGATGCATGAGTTTTTCACAGATAGGACATTTGCGATAAAAGTTCTGATCGTCGAATTTCTGATTGGGAACAGCTTTCGACAAACCCACATGCTCGGCGGACATCCCGCTGCTAGCCAACTCGATCATGCGTCGCTCCAACTCCATAAACACGGCTTGTTCAAGCCAGACTCCGCCACAAACATTGCACTCCAGCGCATTCATGTCGGTGTCCTTTATCGTTCTACTGCCGAGTTTTTGGTCGCTAGAACATTTCGGGCAGGATTTTTCAGTGGCATTACCCAGTCTCCCCGATATCGTGATAGGGGTCGCGCAGTGATGGCAGTATTTGGCGTCGTTGCTGATTCGGGCGAGGCAGGTTGGACAGACGGTATTGAGTTGTTGTTCATGGAGGGTGAAATCGGCGCCGCAGTGGCCACAAGCGCGGTCTTGCTTTTCACGGGTCCCACCGCAGCTAGAGCATCTCACCACCGAGGCATCAAATGATTTCGCATTGGGAACAGTTAAGAGCGTGCCGCACAAGCAATGGAACCGTTCGCCGGGAGCATGGCCTTCAGTATCGAATTGTCTACTGCAAAGGTGGCAGCGTGTAATTACGTGCATGAGATTTGCGTTCTATAGTAAAGATGAAAAGCCTTGATCTATCGGGCACAACGAGAGGTGCGGCATTTCAATATAAGCCTCTATTGCTTACTATAGCGACAACACAGTTTGAATGAAATGGCACACCAAAATGAACAAACCTGATTTGGATTTCGAAGCGATGATTGCCCAGGCAGAATCGACAGTTGAAGAAGTTACGGTCGATCAAGCAGAAGCGCGAAAGGATAATGACAAGACATTACTTGTGGACATACGGGATATCCGTGAGCTGGATCGCGATGGCAGAATTCCCGGAGCAAAACATATTCCTCAAGGTATGCTCGAATTCTGGATGCACCCCGGAAGCCCTTACTATAAAGACTACTTCGACGATGTTGATGAAGTTATTTTGTTCTGCAACAAAGGATGGCGTTCGGCGAGAGCGTCCAAAGGCCTCAATGATCTTGGGTTTGGTGTAAAACACATGGCGGGCGGGTTTGGTGGATGGAAAGATGCTGGGAAGGAAGTTTCCTAGGCCCAATTTCTCGTACATTGCATCCTGATTGGCAAACCAAAAATGCAATTAAACTTCTGACACTCTGTGATGATACAGGTTGTCCATACGGCTTAATTTGCTGGTGTGGATACATGCTGGCGTCGTGTATTGAACGAACGGACTCGGCCAGCGGTGCCGAACAGCTTCTTCATCACACAGAGTTACTAAACCGGAGCTTTAGTAGCAACAGGACACACTACCAGAAAGAATCTTCGAAATTGAAATAAAGCAAATTGACCCCATATTCCTATTAACAAATCAACTTGCAGGATAATAAATGGATGCGAAATCATTGATCGATCAGCTACTGGTCAACGGTAAACAGTTTGCGGAAAAAGGCCGCGGTGTCGCCGAAGAAAAGCTCAATATCCCCGAAGGTGGAGCGGAACGAGATGCGATGCTTTCCGGAATGGGGAAGGGCGCGCTAGCAGCAGGTGCACTGGCTATTCTTCTAGGGACCAAAGGCGGTCGCTCTATTACAGGTGGCGCGCTCAAACTTGGCGGTCTTGCCGCGATCGGTGGGTTAGCCTACAAAACGTATAAGGATTGGCAGGCTGGAAATGGCAATGACGATACGAACAGCGCGTTTGAGGAAGTCGAGCTTGAAACTGTTAGCGAAGATCATGGCAGGCTCATACTCAGCGCCATGATTGCTGCAGCCAAAGCCGATGGCCATATTGACGACAATGAACGGACCGGGCTGCAAAACTACATTGATCGCATCGGCGAATCGCCAGAACTCAGTGCTTATGTCGAGCGCGAACTGAGTAAGCCGCTTGATCCAGGTGATATTGCCAGTAAGGTGAGCTCTCAAGAAGTTGCAGCAGAAGTTTATCTCGCCAGTTTGTTGATCATTGACCAGGAAAACTTTATGGCGAAGTCTTATCTCGAGGGTCTAGCAAGAGCCCTGGCATTACCCCCTGAGCTTGTTGCCAGCTTAAACCAGAAAGTCGATCCAGCGGTCTGAATAAAGCTATTCAGACTGAATCCAAACGGCGGTGTCATGAAACACCGCGCCGCCGTTTGGCGCCGCGGGAGTGTCGCTGATTAGTGCGTTTATTCCGATTCCTTCGGGAAACGCTTTCGCTGGCCAAATTCCCTCAACGACCACCGTATCTGGTTGGATCTTTCCTTGCAATTTTGCGATCAGAGTGACACTGCCTTGACGATTCCCCACGCAGACTGAATGGCCGTCCTCAATTCCGTAACGCGAGGCAGTTTCGGGATGTATTTTTATCCAGGGCCTTTTTTCTCTTTTTAACGAACTTGGGGAGGTATTAAATGAGCTATTCAGGAATCCGCGACTTGGTGGAGCGATGAGGCGAAGTGGATGCTGTTCGTCTGTGTCGTCAATCACATTCCAATGGTCAGGTAGCTTGGGCATTGCACTCCCGAGAGGTCCAATTGCTGACCAGTCGGGCGAAAAGCGAAATTTTTTATCGGGCCAACCAAATCCATCTAGATGGTGTGCTTCTTCAAAAGACACGGCGCTATCATGAAAATGCTCGCGGGCGAACTCTGCAGGTTGCGGGTAGTTTGAGATTTTTAGTGTGTCGCTGATCAGTTTTTTCTCGGATTGATCGAAGCCCGGCTGCACTGGATCCAATCTATGAGCGAGATCACATAAAAGGTCGTGATTGGATCGGCTTTCCCCTAGGGGCTCAATGACTTTATCTCCTAAACCTACAAACGTGTGTCCGAAACTTCGGTAGATATCATCATGCTCCACAAACGTTGTCGCCGGCAGGATGAGATCGGCGAGCTGCGCGGTTTCCGTTAAAAACTGTTCATGCACGCAAACGAATAGATCGTCACGCATGAGTCCTTTTCGTACTCGATGCAGATTGGGCGCGACCAGCGCCGGATTGGTTGACTGAATCAAAATGGCGGAAATCTCTGGTCCACTCTGCAATGCATCTTCGTCACCGCACAGCACTGCACCGATTCGAGACATATCCAGTTCTCTTGAAGGCGAATCGGTGAGATCCAGACCATGAAACAGTGTATCGTCAAATCGGAAATTAGCACCTGTAGAGAGTAAAGCGCCGCCACCTCTGTATTTCCAGGCCCCAGTGAGCGCGGGCAGGCAAGAAACAGCATGAATATTTGCGGCACCATTGCGTTGTCGCGAAAATCCAATACCGAGTCTGATATAGCTGACTTTGGTGTCGCCGTACCACCGAGCAAGGGTTTTTAGCTGTGCCGCTGAAACACCACTAATTTTTTCTGCCCATGCCGCATCTCGATCTTCCAGATGTTTCTCAAGAGCGGAGAATTCAGAGGTATAGCGCTCGACGTAGTCACGATCTATTTGATTATTTTGAATTAAAAGGTGCATCAGGGCGCAGGCTACAGCGCCATCCGTTCCCGGCTTGGGGGCAATGTGCAGATCGGCAATTTTTGCAGTCGGTGTTTCGTAAGGATCAACGACAACTAGTTTTGCGCCATGTTTTCGCGCTTTCGCTACATGGTGCATCACATTGATTTGCGTGGCAGCAGCATTACAGCCCCAAATAATAATCAGGTCGCTGTCCGCCATCTCTCTGGGGTCAGACCCAATAAGCTTTCCTGTGCCGGCTACCCAACCGTCGTAGGCAATTTGAGTGCAAAACGTTTTTTTCATATGAGAAAAGCCAAACGCATTGGCCAACCGGATCATGCCATCACGCTGCACTAAACCCATCGTCCCGCCGTAATAATAAGGCCAGATAGATTCGGCACCATATTCAGCGGAACGCTGTTTGAATTCCGTTGCCAGAATGTTCATAGCTTCGTCCCAACTAATCGGCTCGAATTCTGGCGCATCAGACTTTTTACCTATTCGTCTAAGTGGCGTTTGTATTCTGTCCGGGTGATGGGTGCGTTCGGCGTACTTTGAGACCTTGGCGCAAATGATGCCATCGGTGTAGTTTTGGTGTGGTGAACCTCGCACTTTGCCAATTCGATCATGGGCGAGTTTTTCCACTTCCAGTGCGCATGCAGAGGGGCAGTCATGGGGGCAGACGCTGTTGTGCCAAGAGCTCATGGGGGGGTCTGTTGGTTATCAGGTTAGATAGTAGCAAACCTTAAATGCTCGAGTTCTTTTTGATTCGATTTGACGGTTTTTACTCTTCCCCCGTTTTCAGCGTCTAGTTGTTGGTAATATTTCGAATTTAGAGGGATTGTTCTCCTTTTTTCGTTTCTTTGTCGAAGTCGACAGACTTTCTTTTGCTTGTCCAAAAGAAAGATATTCAGAATTCGGACTCCTAAAAGTCGAAACCTCGCACAGCCCAAGAGGCAGAACAATTAGAAATTCACTTTATAAGTTGATGGAACCCATTGTCCACCACTGCAAAGATCCGTGGCCCCTATTTGGCCGCAACCAAAACCCTCAATTCTGAATCCAATTTGTCCAATATTTCATCATATTTAAATGCCCCCACCTTCTCTCCCTGGCGCTTCAAGTTGACATAGTTCGGTCCACACCAGAGCCCGAGGTCAGCGTCATCAGTTTCACCTGGTCCATTCACCCGACACCCCATCACAGCGATGGTGATGGCATGTTCTTCTGCCCAGGCGGTGCGCTTCTGTACCTGGTGGGCGAGATCAATAAAGGCTTCGTTTTCCACCCGAGAGCAGCTAGGGCAGCTGATGAGATTGAGTTTGTCTTCGTTAAAGTGCACCACTGTTCGCACTCTTCCAGCTGAAATGTCGTCGAGAATTTGCCTACCCGCCGCGATTTCTTCGTGCTTACGATCGTAAGGAAGCGTTAAGGATACGCGAATCGTGTCACCAATACCTTTGCCGATGAGTTGCTCAAATGCGATTCGTGTTTTTTCTATTCCCATTGGTGGGATACCGGCTTCCGTGACGCCCAGGTGCAAAGGGATTTCTGGTCGCGCCTCGGCAAACCTCAAATAGGCTTCCACCGTTTTTGTTGGGTCCGATTCCTTCAAAGACACACAATATCGTTCGTATCCGAGTTCATCTAACCAGTAACTGTGTTCCAACGCACTTTCCACCATGGGGGTAATCGCATCATCTTTGTCATAGAGCGAGGCTTTTTCCGGATCGGTTGAACCACCGTTTACACCAATTCTCATCGCGCAATCGTATTTGGTGGCGACATCTACCAGGAATTCGACCTTCTCTTTCCATGGTTTTTTTCGTTCGTGATGGTAAAGATGTCCGGGGTTGTAGCGGATCTTATCTACGTGAGGTGCGAGTATTTCGGCGAGCCGATAGTTTTCTTGCAGGTCAACGCTGATCACTGCGTCAGTTTCGTCGCGCAATTGCACAAGAGCTGCAGCATCACGCTTATTGTCAGCTGCGATTCTGATAATATCCGCGCCGGCGTTTTCCAGAGACTTCAACTGCTGCAAAGTGGCAGCAATATCTGTGGTGGGCGTGGCGCACATGCTCTGGACGGCGATTGGATTGTGGTCTCCAATCGTGATATTTCCAATTTTTACTGCGCGAGTGGCATTTCTCTTTGCGGGCATCAAGAATATTTCTTTGGGTTAATGTTGCTGTCAGCTAGATTAATTAAAAATACGAACTGTTTGTATTGTGCGGGTGGATTATATCTTTTTCGTTACCAAGACTGTTGACTGTCAATCTAATCCAAAACCTTGAAACTTGACCTAGACATTCTCAACCAAAAGTTGTCAGCTGTCGGAAGTGTGTCGGCCGGACGTGTTCACTGGTTTGATGAAATCGCCTCAACCAACAACTACATTGCGCAGCATGCTGATGCGCATGGCCGGGTGTGTCTGGCGGGTTTGCAAACCCAGGGTCGTGGTCAGAGAGGTAAACAGTGGCAGGCGCCTTTTATGAGCAGTGTGTTAATGTCTTTAGGATGGAAACTGCCTGTGCGCAATATTGGCGGCTTGTCATTAGTTTGTGGTTTGGCGGTAAAGAGCGCTCTAGAGAGCATGCATGTTGCGGCGGTGACATTAAAGTGGCCCAACGACGTATTGCTGGATGGCAAAAAACTCGGCGGTATTCTCGTCGAAGTGACAGGGCAAAAAGTGGTAATCGGTGTTGGGATGAATGTAAATCTTGGGGATGAAATTGAGACTGAGCAGTTTCCTGTGCAAACCCGGCTGCCATGGACAGACCTGCATCGAAGCGGCTATGAACCTGAGCGCAGCAGTCTGGTCGCTGCGCTTATCATTCAGTTATCTCATACCCTTGAAAATTTCGCAGAACATGGATTCGACAGTTTCCGAGAAACCTGGATGCAGGCGCATCATTTTCATCAGAAACCGGTGGCGATTAAGGGTGCCGAAGATGTGGAAGGCATAGTGACTGGGGTCGATACAGATGGTGGTTTGATTGTGGATTTGAAGGGGGAAACCCGTATTTTTTATGCAGGAGAGATTTCCATGTCGCCTGCTTCGGGAGGAGTGTAATGGCGGCGGTGCTATTGTTGGATGCAGGAAATCAAAGGTTAAAGTGGGCTTGTCTCTCCTGCTCTGATCTTAAATCTGTTTCCCACACTGGATTTGCCGGCTTGTCACAGGTGCCGAGTTTTCGTACCGGGGTTGCTGATCTGTATGAAGGGGATTGCAAGCTCACATCTCTCAGTTCGCTCAAGCAAGCATTGCAGGATGAAGAGCAGGAAACCGGTCTGATTCTCTCGAGTTCCGTTGCCGGCAGCGATGTCAGAGAACATATAGAACAAATTTGTCGGCAAACCTGGCGTTGTTCACCTGAGTTCATCGCCCCCGATCGGTCTTTGCTCGAGTATACAAACCGATACGACAATCCTACTCAATTGGGCAGTGATCGATGGCTTGCTGCCTGCGCGGCGAGACAGCTCGTTGATGAGCTATCAAAGCAGGGTGGCGCCCCTGAGGCGGTGATTGTGATTGATGCCGGCACAGCCGTCACAGTAGATTTAATGGTCGACAGAGAATTTCAGGGTGGTGCGATCCTGCCAGGATATGGTACGACGATACAGGCGTTGGGAAGCAAAACCGGTCAAATCAGAATCGATGCCGATAATCTGGTACGACAGTCGGGTATTGAACGGTTTCAGATTGATGCGGTGTCGCTGGCTGCAACAAACAGTGACGAGGCGGTGAAAGCCGGGGCAATTGCGTCTGTGGCAGGAGGAGTGCGCTACATGGTGGACCAATTTCAAAGTGCACTAAACGAACCCAGTGCCGTCTGTGTGTCAGGTGGAGATGCTCAACTCGCTGCTTCGAGCCTAGATATGCCATGCTACTTCTTTGAAAACATCGTACTCACCGGTCTTGCTATGGAGGCAGACAAGAAAATCGTATGAAGTGGATTGCGGCAATTCTGATGGTGGCAAATGTACTGATATTTCTCGGTATCAGTGATCGACAGGTTGAGTATGTCGCCGATCAGCAGGAACTCAGCCCTGATGTAAATGGTGACAGCATGTTGTTGTTGAAGGAGGTCTATCCAGAAAATGCTGAACTTGCGCAGTCTGATCTACTCTTAGGTGCATCCGACGGCGTCGTAGCCCCGGTCATCGCCACTGGAGAAGATCTGCCTGAAACTATCGTGTCAGATGACTCCATCGCGTCTCTAGAGGTCGATGAGCAGGGACTGACGCAACGAATCGATGAGGCCGAACCTGAGGAGCAGTCAGACACTCTAATTGCGGCTTTGGTCCCGGCAGAAATCACTGAAGGGCCAGCCAATCTTCTCTGTTACCGAATAGGGCCATTTAAGAACAAATCGTTGTGGAATAGGGCTACTGGTTGGGTGGAATCCCAGAAAATTTCTATGAATCCCATTAGTAGCGAGAGTCGTGAGCTGAGGGCGGTGCGTGTTTATGTAGGCCCATTCGACTCCATCGCTGCCGCTCAAACGGATGTTGAAGTCCTCAAGCAAAAAGAGCTCGATTATTTTGTCTATCTCCGAGATGATAATCAGGCGCGTATTTCTCTGGGTTATTTCACGCAAGAGGAGCTGTCAATTAAGTTTGTGGACTATCTGAGAACGCAAAATATTGAGGCGAAATCACAACCTGAATACCGCACCCTTGGTCCTTATGACTGGATGGATATCGAGATCGATAGCAGTGCCCGAAGCGTCATTAGAGACAGGGATTGGGGTGATAAGGAAATAGAAGTCATCGAAAGGGATTGCGAATGAGACATCAAGTACAGAATCGCGATCATTAGGATGCAAGCGGAATTTCCACAGGCAGCAAAAGAATAGATTCATGTTTTACCCTGTAATTAAAGGGGTTCTGGGGACAGTCGACGAAACCATTGAAATTCCTTGGTTTTTCACCGAATTTTCGTTGCAATCTGCATGCCATTTTGAGTAAAATCGCGCTCCATTTTGTGTTTGGGTTTCAGCAAGGGCTGTTTGGTCAGCCTAATGCGGTTTTATCGGCGACTTATTCATTCAATAATTTTCTCCTAAATCTCTGATTTAGAAGATTTTTTGTTGTCAGACGTTTCGCCCGCATAGCTCAGTTGGCTAGAGCAGCTGATTTGTAAAAATTGCACCTTCGTGGAGAAATTTGCGAAGTGGAGGTGGCTAAAACGGGGAAACCTTCCCGGATTGCTGATGAAGCGGTTCGAATGGCAATCCCGTGCTACCCCGAATTGATGTTTTTTGCTCGGTTTGTTCGACGAGCGGGAATAGTTCGGGGGAGTGTAGAGACTTTACACCACCCACCTGCAGCTTATGTCTGGAGGCCCGCGCCTTTGATGTAAGTATGGTGAAGAGAAAGTCCAGACCCCAAACCTGTGGCCATACTGGCTACAGGGCCGTGAAAGCGGTAGTAGGTATGAATCAGCAGGTCGTGGGTTCGAGTCCCTCTGCGGGCTCCAGCGAGATTGCGGGCAGCTAGATTAGCCTGAGTCGATGCGAATGCCGAGTTGGCTAGACAGTGCTGGAGCGAAGAGCGAAATGGGTGTTCAGGTAACTGAACTTGAAAAGTTGCTGGAGGGGTTCCCGAGCGGTCAAAGGGGGCAGACTGTAAATCTGCTGGCTCAGCCTTCGGAGGTTCGAATCCTCCCCTGCCCACACCGAAACAGTATAGGTTTGTCGTGTCAAGTTCGAGGCAACTTTGATACGACAAACCTGTA
>JAHQWE010000097.1 GCA_019633985.1 Acidiferrobacterales bacterium
CAGGTGATGATGAAGACCCCTGGCGAGAGGGGCGGAGCATTTCGGGATGCACCTGGCGCCCGAAAATTAACCAGGTCTTACGACGAGGTTGTCGCAGAATCAGAAAGGAAGTGTTTCGTAAAATAGCGTTGCCGGTTTCACATCTTTTTCAAGCAAAGAAACTCCCAGTCGCCCATCGCCCATTCGCCTATCGCCTATTCACTGGGCATTGTTCCACTCAGCACATGAGTCGACAGCAGTATTACTCGCTGTCATACGACGCAATCGACGCAATCGACGCAATCGACGCAACCGCGAGGATCAAGATTCGCGTTTGTACTCGAAGCTTTTTGTGAACTTCATTCCCTGACTATCTTCAATTTCTGCGACCAATGTACCGTCGGTCTCTGGTTTGAAGAAAAATTTCAAATTCGGATTCTCACTAATCGAAATATCTGTTGTGGCCCGCAAAACATCTTTGTCGTTAAACTTCACGGAAATACTTTTAATGTAGTGAGGTGGAATAAAGAGTGTGGTGACCTGATCTTTTTGTAATCCTGTGAGATTGGGATGACTCACCGCCAGCTGCATTTGTACTGGTACTTCAAGACCAAATTCTGAACGCAATTTCATGCGCATTTTTCCGATCCGTTGCATCGCCGTATCCAGATCACTGCCCACGGGCGCGGAACAACCGCCAGACGCTTTGACAAAACGACTGACCATGTAAAACTTTCCGTCGTTCATCTCTGCGATCGCTCGAACCGGGCTGTAGCTATTGACGCGTATGCGAAGGTCAAGATCAGCGCGGCCACTTTCGGGAAAGAATTCGAATTGCCCCGCGAGGGGCGCCGGATTTTTATCGATGAGCAACGTAATATTTTTAATGAAAGTATCTTCTGACTGCTCAATAAGAGATTTCACCTGAACCGGTACGACGGCACCATCTTCTGCTCTTTTGGGTGCAGTGATCTCGAGGATATCTGAACCATCCAGCATAGTTTGATCTTCAAAATAGAAGTCCTTGAGCTGTTCATTCCATACCTGATTTACATCATCCTTTGCATGTGCTTGCAGTGAAAGTGCTAAGTAGATAACCCACATCAGGCTTAACAGAGATAGTTTTGACAATTTCATGGAAGAATTCTGGTGTTAGTCTTCGTCGATGGGACTGCTTATTCCCATTCAAGTTCAGTATAGGTATACGATACATTACGCTTGTGAAACTGGTCAAACATTGCCAGTCCCGGGTAACTGGATCCAATTTGCTCTACCGCTGGGCCAATGTCTCCGCCATCCGCGATCCACTCTCTGACAAGATCTCTGAGTTCAGTCAGGTATTGAAGTTGGCTCTCAATAACTCTGCTGGGGGCTGTTGAGATCGGGCCATGACCGGGGATCATTAGCCGAGTCGACTGTTCGCCGATTGTCGCCGTTGCTTCAATCAGTCCAAGAATGCTTCCGCTGCCACCTAATATGGGTATGTGTCGCGAAAACAGCAAGTCGCCAGTCCATATTGTTTTGGTGCGCTGGTCCGTGATCGTTATGTCATTATCGGTGTGGGCGCCAGGAAAAGCACGCAGTGAGAGAATGCGATTTCCTAGATCAAGATCAATCGCTGTTTCTACTATGCGTGTTGGCGGAACCAATCGGCTTTCGAGATCAGGCGCTACTTCCCTTAAGCGCTCTATATAGGTTGAACCTAACAGAGAAATCGCTCTTGCCAGGTTTTTATGCCCTACAAACTCGGTGTTGGAATGGTCAAATACCTGATTTCCCAGTAAGTGATCAGGGTGGACATGAGTGTTAATGACATAACAAATGGGTGTGCTGGATTGTTCTCTGATCGCGCATTGGAGACCCTTTCCCTCAACCGGAGTGCCCCCGGTGTCGATGACAGCAATACAGCGTTCTCCGATAATAAAACCGATGTTGGCGAGGTTGTCCTGCTCAAAAACCTGACCAAATTGACTTTCCCGCAGAAAGATTCCGTCAGCCACTTCCTCCACCTTTGGAACAGGAATGACCCCAGATCTACACTCGTCTTCCGAATGGCTGTGGGCGACTGCCGCTGTCTGAATTGCTAAAAATGCGGTAATTGTGAGTACAAGAAGGTGCAATTGGGAGCGATCTCAAGGTTTAAAGTCAGAACGAATATCCAGATTATAGGGATTTGCTGAGTTGCATTGACAAAGTTCGGAAAAAGGAATTTTTCCGGCAATCAAGTTGATACGTTTTGTGTCACGCACGCAGAATAGTTGTCAAAATTGTTTCATCTATGGGACAAAATCGAAGTTTTGAAAAGTTATTTCTGTTCTCCAAGTGATTCAATTGAAAAGGAAAATAAGTTGTAGCATCATAAATTCGTCGTCGAAAGATAGACGTTTTTCAAGCAACGAAAAATAGTTAATTGCGTCGAAAAACCTAGCAATACCTGAATCGTGTAGGTAGAGCAAAGAGCAAAGCTGGATGCAGAATCACTTCTTGTACCCGGTTTGATAACCTGAAACAGTCGAATGAAAGTTCGGCCTCACCATTGGTATCTCGCTCCTTGTTTGGTTTCCTACTTGAACACAAGGGGATTGTGAGTTTGACGTAGTTAATTCGATTTCGTCGTACCACCTGGAGATTCGTTAAATGGAGTCTTCTATAACCATAATGAGGAACTTAGAAATGAAACATCATCTCTTAAGAATCCTGGTTGCATCATGCTTTGCTCTTTTGTCGGGTATCGCAAGCGCGAATGACTCTGTGAAAAGCGCAATGAGCAATTCAGGAAACTGGGCAATCTGGGGCGGTGACTATGCAGGTACGCGCTACAGTGAGCTCGACCAAATCAATGCGAGCAATGTAAAAGACTTGCAGGTAGCCTGGACGTTTTCAACAGGTGTTTTGCGCGGACACGAAGGTGGTCCTGTCGTTATCGATGGAACCATGTTTATACATACTCCATTCCCCAACAAAGTTTTTTCCATCAACATCGAAGATCAAACGATTAACTGGGTCTATGAACCTAAGCAGGATCCAGACACGATTCCTGTCATGTGCTGTGACACCGTGTCTCGCGGGGTAGCTTATGCGGATGGAAAGATATTTCTGCAACAGGCTGATACCAATCTCGTCGCGCTGGATGCCAATACCGGTAAAAAGATCTGGAGTGTCAAGAATGGTGATCCCAAGCAGGGCAGCACCAATACCAATGCACCAATTGTAATCAAAGACAAGGTGTTTACGGGTATTTCTGGTGGGGAATTTGGCGTTCGCGGTTTCCTCGCGGCATACAACACCAGCGATGGTAGTCTGGCGTGGAAGTGCTATAGCACCGGCCCCGACGGTGAAATGTGTGTTGACGGCGAAAAAACCACAGAGCTTCTCAAGCCGATTGGCGCTGACTCCAGTTTAAATACCTGGGAAGGCGATCAATGGAAAATTGGTGGTGGCACCACATGGGGATGGTATTCCTATGACGAAGAAACCAACCTGGTTTACTACGGAACGGGTAACCCCAGCACCTGGAACCCGGTAGTACGACCCGGTGATAACAAGTGGTCAATGACGATCTTTGCTCGTGATGCTGACACTGGCATGGCGAAGTGGGTGTATCAAATGACACCGCATGATGAGTGGGATTACGACGGCGTTAACGAAATGATCCTGGCGGATATTGAAGTTGGCGGTGAAATGCGAAAGACCTTGGTGCACTTCGACCGAAACGGTTTTGGTTACACACTCGACCGGGTAACTGGTGAGCTGTTGGTTGCTGAGAAGTATGATCCTGCGGTGAACTGGGCAACCCATGTTGATATGGAAACCGGTCGTCCGCAAGTTGTTGCCAAGTACAGTACTGACCAAAATGGGGAAGACGTTAACACCGAAAATGTATGCCCTGCTGCCTTGGGTAGTAAGGATCAGCAGCCTGCGGCTTTCTCACCCAAGACTGGATTGTTCTACGTGCCGACCAACCACGTTTGCATGGACTACGAGCCATTCCAGGTTGAGTATGTTGCTGGACAGCCTTATGTAGGAGCCACGTTGAGCATGTTCCCAGCAGGTAAAGTAACCGGTGACGGTACGGATCACCTGGGTAACTTCATCGCATGGGATGCCGATAAAGGTGAAATTAAGTGGTCTATTCCTGAGAAGTTCTCTGTATGGAGTGGTGCTCTTGCTACCGCTGGAGACGTCGTCTTCTACGGTACCCTTGATGGGCACTTGAAAGCAGTAGACGCGAGCTCTGGCGAGCAACTTTACAGCTTCAAAACACCGTCAGGTATTATCGGTAACGTCAATACATACACTCACGATGGAAAACAGTACGTTGCGGTGCTTTCTGGTGTAGGTGGATGGGCCGGTATTGGCATGGCGGCTGGATTGGAAGGCGACACAGATGGCCTTGGTGCTGTGGGTGCTTACAAGCAACTCGGCAAATACACGCAATTGGGTGGTGTGCTTTCAGTGTTTGCACTGCCTGATTAGTCGATTTCTCCTCGATTAAGTGTAAATTGCAAACCCGCCTTTCGAGGCGGGTTTGTTTTGTATACCGTATAACGTTAGATTATTAGAATTCGCGCAACCACGTGCGACTTCAGTTGAACACCAATAAAAAGTTTCCGGATAAGATTCATGATTGATAAAGAAAAAGCACTCCTCGTTCGCATTTTTAGCAGTTTGATTTTTCTCACCTCTTTTGTTTTTACCTCAGCGATTCATGCAGATGAAGCCGAGAAAACAGCGTACAAAGATCACGTAAAGTGTGCCGAGGGCGAGCCTTGTAAGATTGATTTGTATCTTACGCGCGGATACCGTGCATTTAGTCAATGCCAGGTTTGTCATGGACTCGATGCGACCGGTAGCTCTTTCGCACCAAGTCTGACCGATAAAATGCAGGAAATTGACAAGGCACTTTTTATCGATCGTGTGGAAAATGGATTCAAGGGGCAAATCGGCGTCATGCCGCCGTGGAAGGAAAACCCTAATGTCATGAAATATATTGACCAGCTCTATGATTATCTGATGGCGAGATCTGACGGCGCTATTCCCGGTGGAAAGCTGAAACGTTACGATCGTTAGTAGCGGGGCAGACTAGGCTGTTTCGGGAAAATCTCTTGGGTTATTTATGACAAACTCGCAGGTGACTAAAACAAATCAAATGGCGAGTGAATTCATGAGAATTTTCCGATCGCGGTCGAGTGCCGGGTTAATGAGTTTTGCGGGGAAGAAGCTTTCTACCGCAGTATTGGCATTCGTTCTATTTTTATTTCTCGGTACATCCGCTCAAGCCAGCGAAGAGAGAGCGGTTTTGAAGGTTTGCGCCGATCCTCATTACATGCCGTTTTCTTCTGAGAATCAAGACGGTTTTGAGAATAAACTGGCGGAGATTATTGCGAATGAGCTAGGGATCGGTATTGAATACACCTGGTTTCCCCAAAGTATGGGTTTTATCAGAAATACCCTGCGAAAACGAAGTGAAACTGATCCAGGTTACCGATGCGATATTGTGATGGGCGTGCCCGCTGGATATGAGTTGGCGAATACTACTAAACCATATTTCACTTCAGTTTACTCATTGGTCGTCAATAACGCGGGGCCGCTCAAAGATGTGCAACGGATGGAGGATTTGCTGGCGCTTCCCTCTGATGTCATCGATGACGCCAAAATTGGGTTGACCGAGAGAAGCCCGGGCGCATTGTGGATGGCCAAGCATAAGTTGTTTGTTCAAATGGCTCCTTATATCGCCCAGGTCGGTGATCCTACGCTTTTCATTAACCAGGAAATATACGAAGATTTATCTGCGGGGAATATCGACGGGGCTATCGTCTGGGGTCCTGTCGCCGGTTACTTTACTAAACTAGATCAGAACCTACGTTTGATTCCGATGGAATCTTCTCCCGAGATTAAATTGGACTATTCCATCTCTGCTGGCGTCAGACGTCGAGAAGATGACTGGCGCGATCAGGTCGATACCATATTCCAAAAGAATGCGGATCAAATTCAGGCGTTGTTGCAGGAATACAATATTCCCACCGTGAATTAGCGTAACGCAATTACTCCTATAGAAATAGATAGTGGTTAAGTTTGCTAGTTGGATTGGTAGCTACGTTGTCCGCTATCGCTGTTCAAAATATCTGACTTAAAGAATTCCTGAAACTCATTGCTGAGCGTCCTATTGCGATGATGTTGCGAAATCGTATTTAATTTACCTCGATCTCATATTTTTTGATTTTTCGATACAGCGTGCTCCGACTCATCTTGAGCACCGACGTGGCCCTGCTCATGTTCCAGTGACATTCCTCCAGCGCATCCATAATCGCTTCGCGTTCCGCTAACTCGACAGGAGTCAGACTTTCACCGATTGAATCTGCGTGACCATTTTGATCGTCTACGGGCTTATGCATTGCACTTTCATCGTAACGGTGTGTCCGCAAATTTGGTAAATCAGCGAGCTGAATGAGTCGCCCATCACTCATTGCCGTTGCTGTTTTCAGCACAGTTTTTAATTCTCGAAAGTTTCCAGGCCAGTCATAGTCAAGCAGTGTTTGCGTGGCGCGCTTACTCAAATGCGGAGATCGAACCGCATTATTTTCCAGGCGTAGCATCTCTTGAATCAATGCTTCCTTGTCTTCTCTATCTTTAATTGACGGAAGTCTGAAATTAATGCCATTGAGGCGATAGTAAAGTTCGGGCCGCACCAGATTTTCATCTACGATGGTATGCAATGGTTGGCAGTCGGAACTGATGATTTGCCAATCCACGGTGACTTTCAATGTCGTCTCTGGGACCGTGATTTGTCCGGTTTGCAGGATATGCAAAAGATCCTGTTGTAGGACAGGAGAAAGGTCGCTCACTTGATCAAGAAAAACAGTACAAGAAAATTCTCGCCGTTCCTGATTCTCCGCCCCAAATGGCTCAAGCATGGTGCCAACGGCGTCATGATTGTGACCTGATTTCTGGTCGGACTCATACGAGCGAATAAGTTCGACGAATAGTTCAGGTTCTGTCAGACCAGAACAATTCAGGTAGATAAACGGGCGGTCAGAGAGCTTGCTGTATGTGTGAATGGTACGCGCAAATTCTTCTTTTCCTGTGCCGGTTTCCCCGGTGATCATAATGTTGATCTCCTTATCCAGCACCCGCTTAATGCGCTCGCAGATGTTTTTCATTGTTGGGTCAGAGCCCGAGAGCTTTTCGAAGCTAAACGCGGACAAGTTTCGCTTTTCCTGATCCATGGCACTTTCCTCACTGGAAGTGAAAATCACACTGGTCCTGTTTTTTTGTATACCAGCAGACTGATTGGTGAGCTGAGCGATATATCTGCGGCCATTTTCGCGGCCAAATACAGCGGTTTCTCGCCGCCGCTCACTGTGGTCGTGGCCTTCATACTCCAGCGCCGAATCCGCCAGTTCAAAAATTTCATTGACGTTTTTACCTAAAAGAGTTTCACGACTTCTTGCTTTGAGAAAGAACAGACTTCGCTCATTCACCGCAATGATTCGGTTATCGCTATCCAGGGCGATAAGCCCTTCTGAGCCACGTTGAAGCGATTCCCGCCGGGGGTGAAAATGCAGCAAAGGCGTTTCGCGGAAGCGAGTTTGGAAGTATTGATATTCGATATAGTTGGTCGCGGCTTGCACTAAATCACAGGTATATTGCTGTTCTTCGGGATTTATTTCCGGATTGAGTGTGGTGATATCTAAAGCGCCTAAAATTCGCCCTTCATGATCGTGAATCGGAGCAGAAATGCAAGTGAGATCCTGATATCGCTGAAAAAAGTGATCTGACTTGTGGACATTTACCAGCTTATTGGACTTAATACTGGTGCCCATTCCATTGGTGCCCTGGTGCTCTTCACTCCAGATTGCGCCGGGAATGAGATAACTTTTCTTAAAGTCCTCCTCTGTGGACGAATCACCAAATGTTTTTAATATGACGCTGTCATTATTGGTCAAGGCAACTATGGAGCCCGTACGACAGGTCTGTTCATACAGCTGCTGACATTCAGCTTGCGAGATGCGGAGGAACTCTTCGCACTCCTCTTGAAGTAACCGCGTTGACATTGAGTCAAGCACATTCACCTTGGGCGAGGTATAGCGCTCAAGGCCATAGCTGTTTTCGCAACGTTTCCAGGAATCGGCGATCAAGGTTCGAAACCGGCTAATTCCGGTTAAATCGACGCCCGTTCGTACCGCATTTTTTGATTCTTGCTTCATCAGGGCTATCGACCTTTCCGCTTCATCATCCCTTGCTGGGGATTATAGCCATACACCGCCATCGCAAAGAAAATCAGGGTGCAGGACAGCACTACGCACATCGAAATGAAGTTTAATTGGCCGTAGATGGCAAAACGAATAAATTCGATACCATGGGTCAACGGATCTATCGTCGCGAGCCAGTGTACGAAGGTAGCGCCTGATTCCTCAAGTTTCCACAATGGATAGAGTGCTGACGAAAGAAAAAACATCGGAAAGATGACAAAATTCATGGTGCCGGCAAAATTCTCCAGCTGTTTAACATAGACCGAGAGCAACAGACCGAGAGAGCCAAGCATCATTCCGGTAAGAAACATGGGAATAAAGGCGAGAAGCAGACCGGTTACAGGAAGATCGATTTGGAACAGTATGCACAGCAATAAAAACGCATATGCCTGCAGTACAGAAAGTACCGTTCCAGCAAGTAACTTGCACAATAGAATAAACCAGCGGGGGAGAGGAGCCGTTAACAACAGCCGCATTAGCCCCATCTCTCGGTCATAGACCAGGGAAAGAGAAGACTGCATGCCATTAAACAGCAACACCATTCCCAGTAAACCAGGGACTACATAGACCTGGTACTCGATATAGGTTTCATAAGGAGGGATGATGGAAACACCGAAGACATTCTGGAACCCTGCAGCAAATACCAACAACCATAAAGAAGGTCTAACCAGCGCAGACAGTAAGCGCCCACGCTGATGCCAGAACTTGATCAGTTCTCTTTGACATATGGCATATAACGCCGATATGACTGCCGCTTTATTCATCCAGGTGTTTTGTGGTTTTTTATATTTTACGAATATCTAACGGCGTTAACCTAAAGAGTTTCGTTTAGTTATTACGTCAAGGATACTTGGCTGTAGAGTCTGTGTCCAATGCTAAAGGAATTCTTCCTGATCCCTCAATGTCGATGGCAATTAAATTGACGTACAACTGAGTAAAGCGTTAGCTTAAGTTTAGAGTGGGGATTTGCTCACGAGCAATCACTAATTAAAACTTAACAATTTGTAATACTCTAGAAATAAAACATGAAACTATACAAACTTTTCTCGGGCCAACAAAGCCACATATTCAGCGGTTTGAGCGTTACGCTGATTCTGTCTCTTCTGCTGTTTTGCAGTTTTAAGCTGCATGCAGCGGGCAGCGGTCTTATTTTTGTGAGTAGTGAGAAGGACAACGTGCTTACCGTTCTCGATGGATCAACTTATGAGCTTGTTAAGAAAATTGAAACATCAGATCGGCCGCGTCATATGGCATTTAACCCTGACCGCAGTAAAATTTATGTTGCCTGCGGCGACGGAGAATCCATTGACATTGTGGATGTTGCGTCGTTGGAAGTGGTGGACCAAATTGAAGATATTGAAGACCCAGAGGCATTTGACTTAAGCCCAGATGGGAAGACGATGTACATTTCACTGGAAGACGATGGTGCTCTTGGTGTGCTGGATATCGAAACCCGCGAAATGGTGGCAGAAATTGAAGTGGGTGAAGAGCCAGAAGGTGTACTGACCAGCCCTGATGGAAAGTTGGTGTTTGTCACCTCTGAGGTGGCCAATGCGGTGCAGATTGTCGATACCGAGGCGCAGGAACTGGCGACAACGGTGATCGTGGGAACCAGACCGCGCAGGTTTGCAATGTTGCCGTCAAACCAGTCTCTTTGGGTCACCAATGAGTTGAGCGGTTCAGTGAGTATTATTGATCTGGCATCTCGAGAGATTAGCGATACTATTACTTTTTCCCCCAAGGGTTTTCGTGCGGAAGATATTACGCCGGTAGGAATCGCGTTAACGCAGGACGGTAAGACTGCTTATATCGGTTTAGGTCGTGCCAACCACGTCGCGGTACTGGATGTGGCGTCCTTGGAAGTAAAAGACTATGTGCTGGTTGGAGAACGCGCCTGGAATACCACACTGACGTCTGATGAAAGTCGTTTGATTGTCACGAATGGCTTGAGCGATGATATTTCGATTATTGATACTTCAAACAATAAGGTGATTAAATCGGTACCAGTGGGAAGGGTTCCCTATATGGCACTCATTGACGACTAGTCGGCCCTGCTTTTTATTAGTGAACTAGTCGGAATCACCAAAGCGAATCGAAATGAAGGTGAATTCTTTTAGCGCAAGATGCTTTGTTGAGAAAGCCTCGTTGCTGGTTATCTGCTTCAGCTTTCTCTGTATTGCAAATCCTGCAATATCACTCGCGGAAACGGTTTATGAAATAGGTTATTTAGATTATAAAAAAGATCCCCGGTACAAAAAAAAGGCCTTGTATGCCAAATATCTTGGCAAGCCTCTGGGTCGGTCTAACCAGGGTGCGAAAACTGCGCTCAAAGAAATAAAGTTTCATGGCAAGGCGTTAGGCATCACTTTTGAACTCAATCAAAAAAGATTTAGAAAACCGGCCGAGTTAGCGGAACTCATGCAGGAATTCGCGGATGAGAAAGTGGATTTTGTTCTTGTAGATCTCGAGGCGGACCTGCTACTGGAAGCCGCAAATCTTGCAGAAAATCATGGAATCACCATTCTGAATGTCTCTGCCGCTGATACCCGCCTTCGCCAACAAGACTGTCGAAAAAATGTTTTTCACGTGATCCCCAGTCACAATATGTTGATGGATGCACTTTCTCAGCATCTTGCTTCGTTGAAGTGGCGATCGGTTTTGGCGTTGGTTGGTCCGTCACCGGGAGATAAAGCGGTGTTGGAAACATTTAGAGCTTCTGCGAAGCGTTATGGCATCAAGATTTCAAAAGAACGTGAGTTTGTGCTTGGCTCGGATCCGAGAGTTCGGGAAAAAAATAATACCAAGCTGCTGACCCAAGGCGACTATGACGTGATTTTTGTCGCCGATACAGATGGCGAATTCGCGCGGCACTTACCCTATAAAACCGTCAAGCCTACGCCAGTTGTGGGGGCGGAGGGGCTGGCTCCTGTTGCATGGCATTGGGCCTGGGATCGATATGGTGCACCGCAACTTGAGAAGCGCTTCGAGAAACAGAGCAAGCGGCCAATGGGGAGCAATGATTGGGCCGCCTGGCTTGCGGTGAAAATGATTGCCAAAGGCATTCAAACTACGGAGAAGACTGAACGAGACGTGCTCGTCAATTTCTTTACCGATCCGGAAACGGTTTTCGATGGCTTTAAGGGTAACCGTGTGAACTTCCGAAGCTGGAATCACCAACTACGACAACCGATACTACTTGTGACGCACAACTGGGTGATACAGAGAACGCCAATCGAGGGCTTTTTACATAAAACGCAAAATCTGGACACATTAGGCATTGATGCGCCTGAGTCGCAATGCGAGTTGAATTGATAACAACTCCTGGTTTCGCGAAGTCGTGCAATTCTCTGGTTTCTTACCACTGAATTCCATCAGTCTAACCAAATTATCAGGAGCCATCTTTCGTGTTAACTGTGCTCAATCTCACTCAGCAAACTCTGCTTTATGAATCTCCCAACGCTGAGCGCGCCCCTGTATTTTGTCGCAACCTAATGCCAGAGGTTCATCACCTGGAGATAGTGTATAGGATGCTCGTCCAGGCTGACGCACGTCGCCGAAGTAGCGAAACAACTTGACGGTAACCGGTTTGCTGGGATGAATATTTTGAATCAAAATTTGCTTGGCGTTTCTCGCAACACAATTCGCACCAAAATCTGTAACAAATTCAAGCTGATCTATGGCGCTCCCGGCGGTACCGCTGGAATCCGCCAGAGTTGCAGTCGGTATCAACAAAAAAGTCAGAAATACCAAGATATAACGTCGACGATGATTGCCAGTCTTATTTGGGGAAACGATAGGGGCAACGCGCTTCCTTCGTATCGATGGAAGAGGGAGTGGGGGAGATAGGGCTTGTGCATCAGACATCACTGACATTCTATCTTTCATGCCGAGATCGTTCAATTCGAAATCGGTCAGATAACGGGGTATCGTATTTTTCGCAAACGTTGATCACTCGATCTTTCGCTCTGTTGCCGAAGCGAAAGCGCAGTCAGCTTTTTCTTGTTCAATGTTCAGTTCTATTTTTCTTGCTGACCATCAAGAGTATCTCGGCCCACGCGGACAACATACTTCGCCTTGGTGTACTCAAATTTGGAACCGTTAACTGGGAACTGAGCGTAATCAAGCAGCTTAAACTAGATGAACAGTTTGGATTTTCCTTAGAAGTTGTGCCGTTAGCGGGAAAAAATGCGACCCATGTAGCGATCCAGGGTGGCGCTGTCGATATGATTGTTTCAGACTGGATCTGGGTGTCACGCCTTCGAAGTAGTGGCAAGGATTACACCTTTGCGCCTTATTCCACCGCCGCCGGATCGGTGATGGTACACCCGGAAAGCGGCATTCAAACCGTTGCGGACTTAAAGGGTAAAGGGGTCGGGGTCGCGGGCGGACCGGTAGATAAGAGTTGGCTTCTGCTTTCGGCATTTACCAGAAAGACGCTGGGTGAACCTATCGAGAAAATGACACGCCCTAGTTTCGCCGCCCCGCCCCTTATCAATGAATTGCTCGTTGAGCAGGAGTTTCCCGCGGTGCTGAACTACTGGCACTACAGCGCTAGATTGAAGGCCTTGGGAATGCGTGAACTGATACAGGTTAGCGATCTGCTCGATACCCTGGGAATTCGCAAACAGATCCCTCTCATTGGCTGGGTATTTAGCGAGGATTGGGCGGGACGAAATTCTGATGTAATCGAGGGTTTTTTGGCTGCATCACAAGCAGCGCAAGAGAGGATGCGTATCGATGATGAATTATGGCATTCTCTTCGTCCCATGATGAAAGCAGAAACTGAGGAAATGGCGATCACACTAAGATATGCATTTCGTGACGGAATTATTCAGTGTTTTGATGCACTTTCTGCGGATTCTATCTCTGATGCGTTTAGCATCATCGCTGAAATTGGTGGTAAAAAATTGGTGGGCAACACTACGAGTTTGGCGGAAGGCACCGTTTGGCCAGCATCCATCGCTAGCAGCTGCCAGTAATGTTCGCTTATGCCTGAACAAACACACTCTGCATCACGGCAGCAATCCTCAGGTAACATCCACTCCAAAGTCAACACAAATATCTGGTTACGCGCCTGCTCCTTTGCGCTGATTTTTGTACTTTGGCAATTTGCCGCACTGTTCGTTGACAACCGTGTACTGCCAACGCCTTACGCCGTTTTACAGCGACTGATGATCGATATTTCCAGTGGCGAGCTATTGGAACATCTTTGGATTACCCTCGTGAGGGTTGCGTTTAGTTTTTTCTTTGCCATGTTGCTCGGCACGGCAATTGGTTTGATCATGGGCAGCAAAAAACGACTCGATATTCTGCTTGACGGACTGCTGATGCTGGGATTGAACGTGCCGGCATTGGTGACCATTATTCTCTGTTATATCTGGTTCGGTCTGACGGAGGTCGCAGCAGTCGTTGCAGTCGCGATCAACAAAATCCCGATGGTGATTGTGAACATGCGCGAAGGAGCGAGGGCAATCGATGCACAGCTGATGGAGGTAGCGAAGGTCTATCGAATTTCGAAGATGAAAACATTTCACTCGGTGTATTTACCGCAACTTTCCCCGTATCTTATCGCCTCCATGCGCAACGGTTTGGCGTTGATATGGAAGATTGTTTTGGTTGTTGAGCTGCTGGGTAGAAGTGAAGGTGTCGGATTTCAGCTCTCAGTTTTTTTCCAGTTTTTCGATATCGAAGGCATTTTTTCTTACACGCTAGCATTCGTTCTGGTGATCTACCTGATCGAATGGCTGTTGTTAAGACCATTAGAGCGGTCTCTTTCCGGTTGGAGGGTGATTAAATGATCGAAAGTATTCAAATTCAGATTGAAAATAAAACCCATCGCAATGGTTTGTGTACGATCAAGGATCTCAATTTTTCAACATCGGCTGGAGAATTCATTGCCATCGTTGGGCCGTCCGGTGCAGGAAAAACCACCTTGCTCAACGTAATTTCCGGGCTCGATGAAGATATCCAGGGTGAAGTGCTGGTTAACAATCGTCTGCCATTGAGTGGATTGGCCCATCATCGCGGATTTGTTTTTCAAGAGCCCCGTTTGATGCCCTGGCTGACGGTGCAGAAAAATATAGAGCTGGTGCTGGACAACAATCCCGAGAAAATTCGAGCTGTGCCTAAAATTCTGCAAGAAGTGGGTTTAGACGGGTTTGGACATCTTTACCCAGGGCAACTTTCTGGTGGAATGCAGCGCAGAGTTGGGCTCGCGCGTGCTTTTATTGTAGAGCCATCATTGCTGTTGCTGGATGAACCGTTTCAGTCATTAGATGAACCTACGGCTAATGATCTCAGGGCACTACTGTTGCGCCTCTGGAACAAGCGCAGGCCTTCTGTATTCTTTGTAACCCATCAGCTTCGGGAGGCTATGACCCTGGCGGATCGCATTGTATTTGTTTCCGCACGTCCCGCCCGAGTAGTGCTGGATTATCAGGTTGAGATTGAACGGCCTAGAATTATTGATGGTGAGGCAGTTTCTCAAGCCTGTACAGCGTTGCTGAACGAATTTCCTAAGTTGCTTTCAGGAGAACGGCAATGAAGGAAGTTGCTATAATTTTCCAATGCCGCATACTTAATTAAAAAAACTATCAAATTCCATGCCCGTTCTTCGTCTCCAGTCAGTTCACAAGTCCTATGGCAATGTCAAAGCGTTGAATAACGTCAGTTTTGACCACGAGGGCGGGTTCTATGCCCTGCTTGGTCAAAACGGTGCGGGGAAATCAACGCTGTTTCAGTTGCTTACCGGTTTGTTTGTTCCTGATGAAGGAGAGATCAAGATTGCCGACAAGGATATTCGGACGCAAATCGTTGATGTTTTGGCGGAGATTGGTGTGGTGTTTCAGCAGCCATCTTTGGACCTGGATATGACCGTAGAAGCAAATCTGCTATTTCACGGTCGCTTAAGGGGGATGAGCAAGTCAGAAATGCGTTCCCGAATGGAAGAAGAGCTAACCCGCCTAGGATTGATTGAAGATTTAAAAAGACCTTGTCGTGCGTTAAGTGGGGGAAATCGTAGAAAGGTGGAGTTGGCACGTGCACTCATGGGCCGGCCAGGTTTATTGCTCATGGACGAAGCCACTGTCGGTCTCGATCCCGCGTCCAGAGACTCTCTTGTTAAGTACGTGTATGAGCTGTGCAGGGAACGATCGATGGCGGCGTTGTGGGCGACGCATCTGGTCGATGAAGCAGAGAATGCCGACCAGATTCTTGTGCTCGATAAAGGGGAGCTGAGGGCAAGTGGCACTGCCAGCGAACTCGCAGAGCAAACCGGGCAGTCTTCACTTCTTGATACGTTTCTGACGATATCGGGTTCGCCAAAAGAATCAGACTCTACGGGATAATTTCCCGAAGCCCTCTTATCTTGATCCGCTATATTGACTGAATTGCAGTGCCTCGTTGTTGCTGGTTAAAAGCGACACGATATATGTACTTCTAGAAATTAGTCAGGAATCAATTATGAAATTAGCAATTGGCTTTGCTGTTGTTGCTTTGGCTTTTCTTTCAGCCCCCATCTTTGCTCAATCAAGTTTACTGGATAGTGTGGATCTGCAGTCCGCTGATATGACAGAGGCTGAAATGACCCGCGAAGAGCTAGTGAGTTTTCTCGAAACTGCGGGTCCGTCGCCCGTTCTGGAAAACAAGCGTTTGTCTGGGCTGGATCTAAGCGGCGTCGATTTCAAAGGGGCAAAAATGAAATCCGTCAGGATGAACTACACCAACCTGAGTGGAGCAAACTTGAGTAATGTTGTTCTTGATTTGGCATGGATGCTGGAAGCGAACCTGGATAATGCCAATCTGGATAACGCCAGCCTGTTTTCTACCCAACTTCAAAAAGCCTCGCTAAAAAATGCCTCGCTACGCAGCGCACGAATAGTGGCCGACCTCAGTAAAAGTGATTTGAGTGGTGCTGATATGACCGGTGCTAACCTGGGTGCAGATATGAAGAATCAGTCGATGGGGCTTATGCGCGCGGTGTTGATGTCGGCAACCCTTGACGGCGTCAATATGACCGATGCTGTTGCTTCTCGCGTCGTGTTTGAGTTTGCTTCAATGCGAGACGCGATTTTAGATGGCGCCGACTTTAACGGTGCTGAACTTGCTGGGGCTGATTTGACCGGTGCAAGCGTCAGCGGTTTGTATATGGATGGCGCTGACGTACAGAACACAACGCTTAAGCAGCTAAAGGGTCAGGATGATATGGTTGGACTGGATACTACCAAGAATCTGGATGAAGCAAATCTGGATTAGATGGGTGGTACAACACAAATCACCCATCCATCTGAACAGCCACAGGCGACCTTAACTGCTTGTCTCGCAGTAAGCTTCGCCTAACAGTTCTCTTTGTAACCAGCCGATAAATGTTTCGAGCTCCGGTGTTACGGAACATTGTGGGTGTCGATAAACACTGAGACCGTCTTGCAAATACAGGCTTTCCTTTAGCGGCCTGACTAGAGCACCAGATTCGAGTAAACGGTCTGTGGTTTGTCTCCACGCTAATGCAAGTCCATGACCTTCGATTGCCGACTGGATCATCATGGGATAACTGTCATAAATCGTACCTTTCAGTCCGACACGAATATCCGCACCCAGGTCCTTTAACCAATCGTCCCAATCTATCCAGTCTTGCGGATATACCCGGTGATGCAATAAGTGATGATCCGGTAAATCAGACAGAGTCACGGCGTTTTGAATTTTCTTCAAATAGCCCGGGCTGCACACGGGAAAAACTTCGTCCGGGACGGTAAACACTTTTTCACAATCGCCACTCTGGCGGCCGGTTGTTTGCAGGGCAATGTCGAAGTACTCGACAAACTCGGTGATTGGTCGGGTAGACACAGGTACTCTGACTTCAATATTGGGGTGTTGCTGGTAGAAATTTGAAAGTCGAGGCATCACCCAATACAGACCTTCGCATAGTTGTGCAAAGAGTACGATTTCACCACTTTTCTTTCGCTCACGAAGACGCATCGAGCTGCCAGCAATTGTTTCCAACGCGCTCGATACCGACTGCCGAAACTCTTCACCGTCTTCGGTTAAATGTATAGCGCGATTTCTGCGGGTAAACAATTCAACGTTCAGATTGGATTCCAGGGATTTGATCTGGCGGCTGACTGCCGCTTGAGTCAGTCCGAGTTCTTCACCTGCTTTGGTGATACTTCCCAGTCGGGCAGCGGCCTCAAAGGGTAGTAGACTGGATAACGGAGGGAGCAGATTTCTAAATTTATTCATTACATAAAATTATGTATATAGAGACATAAAATTGATATTAATTGGAATTATGCCTCTATATGATTAATAAAAAGTAATGCTTATTAATCATGAACAATACAAACTTCAATCATTCGGATAATCTGAAACTCGCGGTGATATCTGTCGTTGTCGCGGTGCTGGTTTTGTCATTGGGAGACGCCGTGGTGAAAAGCCTGAGTGTGAGTTTCACAATCTGGCAAATCTATGTGGTGCGATCATGCATTGCGATTGCGATACTGGCCATCTTATTCAAGCTGGGGAAACCTGTACCGGCTCTAATCCCGCGGTCCCTCGGCTGGACTGCCCTCCGAAGTTTACTGCTGGCATCGATGTGGGTCGCTTACTATGTTGCCTTACCACACATCAAACTCTCGGTTGCGGCAGCGGTTTACTACACGATTCCTTTATTTATCACTTTGTTTTCCGCTGTCTTTACAGGAGAACCGATCAAGTCAAAGTCTTGGTTTGCGATTGTCCTGGGGTTTTTGGGTGTGGTGGTGATGGTTCGACCCGACGTTGATGGCTTTAACGTGTTCGCGCTTCTTCCTCTGATCGCCGCAATCTTATATGCGCTGGCAATGATTCTGACCAGAACTAAATGTTTACATGAAGACCCAAAAGTACTGTCGTTGTCTTTGAATTTGACCTTTATTGTGATGGGTGTGATAGCCATCGCCATTCTAAAATTCTGGTCTCTCGACAGTGCCTCATCTGATATCAACCCATTCTTGTTTGGTGCATGGATACCAATGGATGGAATAGCGTGGATAGCATTGGCGGTGTTAGGCGTTGTCGTCGTAATTGGCAGTGTGTTGGCTGCCGTTGCCTATCAAAACGGACCGCCAACCACTGTCGCTTCCTTTGACTACTTCTATCTCGCATTTAGCGTAATGTGGGGATTTATTTTCTTTCGGGAAGTGCCAGACGCTTTTTCCATGGTCGGAATGGGGATGATTGCGATTGCCGGCCTCATCGCTATTCGGGATTGATCGTTGTGCTAGCTATGGCCGAAAGCTGCTCAAGCAGCAGTGCTATACTGGAAATAAGAAAAGATACTTAGGGACTTAACAGTATGTCTGGTGATATGTCGAATGCGGATCTTGGCGTAGCGAAAGTCGATGCGGTGGCGTCAAGGGAACGCTTATCTGGAAATCAATTGACAGATCAGCATTCGTGGTCGCTAAATCTAATGAACGAGAGATCACTCGGATACCTTTTGTGTTTGTTCACTGTTGTTCTAGGAGGGGTGTGGATGGCTGACGTGTCGCCCCTGATTCGTTACAGTGTGACTGGTTTGATCGCCTTGATGGCAGGGTATTGGATATTGCGTATGCGCCGCAGTAAATCCAGACTGCAAGCGCTTCGCGCCGCACAAGTCCAAAATTTGAACAGCGGAAGGTAGATGTCGAAAGACGCGAACGTTTCGAGGGAATCGATCCGATCGCTATTTTTATCTCTGTTGTGTCTATTGAGCATTCGTTTCGGTGAATACCTCACTCATCCCAATTATTGGTTCGAATGCGCTGAGATAAAGAGTTTTACACCTCTTCGGTATCCACCGTTTTAACCATGCCATGACGCAGTGCCAGGTGCACAATCTCGGTGACGGTAGAAAGTTTTAGCTTGGTTTTTATTTGGGTGGTGTAATTCGCGACTGTTTTATAGCTGAGCGCGAGGCGATTCGCTGCCTCTTGCGCTGAGTGGCCCTGCGCTAACAGCAGAAAAATTTCAAACTCTCTTGGGGTTAATCCTGACAGATTGTCGTCCTGCCCCGAGGCGCCGCGTAATGCTAATTTTTCCTTCAGCGCGGGTTCGATATAGCTGTGACCTTTCGCTATTTCACGTACTGCATCGACCATAATGTCGGGGACGCTATTTTTAGTGATGTAGCCCTTGCTTCCAGCATCCAGCGCTTTTTCAACAATAGAAATATCATCGTGCATGCTAAACACGATAATTTTTGCATTGCTGTCACGCGCGATCATATGTCGAATGGCCTTTAAACCCCCAATGCCAGGCAAGGATAGATCCATCACAACGACATCGGGCTGCAGGCTCGCATAAAGCTGGCAGCCGCGTTCGCCGGTTTCCGCTTCTGCAACAACCTGAATGTCTTCCGCGCTTTGCAACAGGGCCTTGTAACCTGCGCGAACCACACTGTGGTCATCTACTAACAACACATTAATCATGGTCTTCTCCAAAGGGAAGGGTGATAAGTATTTTTACGCCTTGATTGATTTCGGAGTCAACTACAAATTGTCCGTGTCTTGCACGCACACGCTCCCGGATGCCTGGGAGGCCGCGGCCCATGTAGTGCTCTTTCTCATGAAGCCCAATACCATTGTCTTCAATGCTCAAGTGTAGCGTTTCATTTTCAGTATGGATATTAATCCAGACATTTTCCGCTTGGGCATGTTTCGCCACATTAGTCAGACATTCTTGTACCACCCGATATATGGTAATGGAAGTGCGTTCGTGGACATCTTCAAGGTTGCTGGCAATATTGAGCGCGCAAAAACTATCAGGATGATGCGCATTCCAGTCATCAACCAGTTTGTCCAGTGCAATTTTCAAACCCAGCTCATCCAGTATGGCAGGGCGAAGTCGGTTAATCATGTTCCGCACACTGCCATGCATTTGATCGCAAACTTCGCGAATATTCTGCATCTTTGGCTGTTGCTCTGGCGACTGCTGGGCGATGGACACGGCAAGTGACTTTATGCCGTTAATAGATTGCCCCAACTCGTCGTGCAGCTCCCTAGCAAGGTAGCGACGTTCATTCTCCTGAATCTCATGCATCTGTTTGTTGAGCTGTTGATTCTCGGTTTTTTGCTCTTCCAACGCCTCGGCCATATGATTGAACCGCTGAGAAAGATGCTTGATATCGGTTAAATTGAATTCTGGTAACCGTTGACCAAAATCTCCTTCGCGAATTTCATCCAATGCCATCATTACTTTGTTCAATGGTTTTAGCCCGAGGCGAATGATTAGCCAAATCACTGGAATCGCTACTAAAGTGAATGCCACGGCAAGTAAAAACATCAGGCGAAGATTTCTCCACGACTGCAGAATCTGAATCCCCGAATCCGGAATCACCCGAATGGTTACCGCGGGTTGCCCGGGCAATATCAGTTTGCGAATATGTTCCTTTGGTGTCGGCAAAACGGATTGCTTAAACCACTTGGGTATTTTAGTCTTCGATTGACTGACAACCGGAGCGAACTGGATCAACGTATTGCTGTGCTGTGTGACTGCGACATTGAGGGTTTTAATTTTGTCGAGGGACTGCAACTGCTTGAGCGCGATATCCAATTGTTTACTATCCCGGTCTTCATTGTTAATGACGGCAATAGAAAATAGATCGAGCCCCAGGTTGGAATTTTGATCAAGAGCACTCTGAATATTCAATTTAGCGTAGTGGACAGCGAAGAAGGAACCAGCGATCGCCACCAGCAAAATCAATACCAGAATAGCTACGATCAGTCTCAGGCTCAGGTTCATTCGATGTATACGTCTTGTGCGGAGTTAACACCACGCATTCTAGACCATGTTTTTAATCTGAGTCAGGTTAGTCAGGTATTTCACTAAGGTGAACGGGTAATAGATAGCGTTAGTCTCAAACAGTGATATCTGCTATCGCTAAACGTTCCGATTCGGGACAATTCGGCGTTTTCTCATTATTGGCGAAGAGGAATAAAAAAGAGGAATAAAGCGGTGTATCAACCGTATCGGTAGATAAAAGTAAATGGGTTTATGGAAAACCACGCAGGCACAAAAAAGCCCGCTTTGAAGCGGGCCTTTGATCAACAGTCGTTGAATTAACGGTTGTTGATATACATCGTGATTTCAAATCCAAATCGAATATCTTCGAACTGAGGCTTGGTCCACATAGTCTTGCTCCTGTTAATTGTCTAAAAACACATGAATACTGCTACTAATGATCGTAATGTAACGACTCTGACCGTCTAAAACCAGCGAAAACGCCGCGGTTATTGGGTTTAAGGAAAAAGTCCTAGCTCAGTCTGCAGCTGAATTCCTGTATTTTACAGCTATCCTGGCATTTCCTCGAATTGGGGGAGATCGTCCTTAATCTCGTACCAGTCAGCCTTACTGCCGGTAAAAATATGATCTGCTGGTTTCGTACCAGGGTCATCGTCCAATGACCCAACCGGAGTCACAGCAATCCCTCGTGCTTCATCCAACCTGGGAACGCCTGAGCCGCAAATATCACAAAAAGCGTGGGTGAAAAATTTGGCGTCCGGTACCTTGTAAACACGTATATGTTCTTTGCCGCGGTAGATATTGACATCATTGATGGAGGTAAAACCGTTTGTGGTATGGGCCGCGGCTCGCGCCTCCCGGCATCGTGAACAATGACAGTGATGGATAACTTTGAATGGGGTCATCACGTGGAATGCCACTGCACCACACTGGCAACTACCGCGAACTACGGAGTCGTCTATCTCTTCCGGAATCGGATCTGGTTCCTGCGTTGGTAGCGGCTCAATGCCGCTTCCTTCAGGATACGCTGCATGCTGTGGCAGATCATCTTCTATCGAATGCCAGGGAGCGACGTCGTCAGCAAAAATGTGTTGCGTGATTGCAGGACCGCTTTGATGTGAACCCGCCGGGACAAACCAACCGCCGCCTTCGGAATTTCTCGCTGGTACCGCGGAGCCACATTCATTACAGAATGCGCGCGAGAGCGCTTCCGAAGAGGTATATTCCTGCCAACTGTCAGTGTTGCTAGTCCATTCGAATTGCGCATCAGACACGGTGTAAAAAGTCGCAAAGGTCGCACCATGCAACTTTCGACACATCTTGCAATGGCAGTGGTAGGCGTGCTCAGGTTCGCCGGTAAAGTTCCAGGTTAAACTGTCGCACAAACATTTTCCGCTGTTCATCAAATTTCCTCAACAAGTAATCGTTTCAATCCGCCTCGCGACGCAATGGCTGACACATACAGTGAACGCCGCCACCGGCCCGGGTGAATTGCGTCATGTCAGGGTCGTAAACATGGAACCCGGAAGCGCGCATCTTGGCGTTCAGATCCGTCGCACCTAAGGTAGAGAGTACTTTGTCATTTCCCAGCGCAACGACATTACACCCGAGCGCCATAGTTTCTTCAAAAGTGGCGGGAATAATGTCAATTTTCAATCCCTTCAACCAGTCGACAATGTCCGGCGCTGTGGTTTCGAGACATACGGCGGCGCAGTGTTCGTTGAGCATACAAACCATTAAGTCGATATGGACGTAGAACGAATCGATCGGCGCAAATTTGATTTCCCAGCCTTCGGCAATAAACCAGTCCGCCACCTGTTTGGCCGCTACCTCTTCAGTACGATGGTCGGTGTAGCCAATCAGTGCTGCACCAGGACGGATAATATTAAAGTCTCCACCTTCAAACCCGCCGGCCGAAACCATGTCATAGATCGGGACATTATTTTCTAGATAAAAGTGAAGTGCCGGGGCGTATTCCCCGCGCCGCCGTGGATTGGCCATTTGGCAAATCACCGCCCCGTAAGGCGTCATAAAGGAGGAGTCTCGCGCATAGACCTGCATACAGGTCGATGGATCC
>JAHQWE010000011.1 GCA_019633985.1 Acidiferrobacterales bacterium
AATGGCAATCACTTGCCAGCCACCTTGGGTTGTCCCATCTACTAGATGATTCTCGTTTTGCGACACGCACTCAACGAAGGCGATATAGAGAAGAGTTGAAACGGTTAATAGAATCCGCCCTGGTTCTGCACTCCGCAGAGGAGTGGGAGTGCGAATTAAATGCCATTGGCGTGCCGGCGGGCAGAGTACTCAACGTCGAAGAGGCCCTGGCATCAAAGCAACTGTTGGAGAGAGGCATGCTGTTTCAACAACGCTTAACTGCAAGTGAAGAAGAAATTGATTTGGTGGGATCCCCTTTTATGGTTGATCAGAGCCGTCCCGCTGTCGACATTGAGCCGCCGATGTTAGGGGCGGATAACGAGGCGATCTATTCCCAGTTGAATCTCTCGAAAACAGATCTGGATACACTCAGGAAAGAGGCAGTGATATGACAGATGTTTCCGATTGGTGGCGTACTTCAATTATCGATATGACACCGGGGAAGATATCAATACGTGGAGAGCCCATTGAGAATCTGATAGGCAACACCGGGTTTGTTGAAATGATCTGGTTAATGTTGCGTGGTGACAAGCCCGGCCAGGGTGAAGCAGCGCTTTTAGAGGCAGCATTGGTTGCCGCTGTGGACCATGGCCCCCAGGCGCCATCCATCGCTACGGCAAGAATGGCGATAACCTGTGGTGTGCCTTTGAACAATGCCATGGCGAGTGCTGTGAATATGTTGGGAGACGTGCATGGCGGCGCTGGAGAACAGGCGGTAGCGCTGTTTCAAACCATTGACGAGCGGGGCGGTGTGAGCGAGGTTCCGGCGAGTGTTGCTGAATTCCGTTCCAGTGAAGGGGCGTATTTGCCCGGTTTTGGCCATCGTTTTCACAAACCTGAAGACCCGCGTGCACCAAAACTGATGCAACTGGTCTCTGACGCGGTCGACAATCAGGTATGTGAGGGCCGGTATCTCCATATCGCCCTGGCATTGCAGGACTTTCTTGCGACAGAAAAAGGTAGGCCAGTGCCTATGAATATTGACGGGGCGACCGCTGTCATTTTTGCAGAACTAGGGTTTGCCGCACCCCTTGCGCGAGGGTTGTTTTGCTTGTCCCGTTCAGTGGGGATTCTGGCGCATGCCTGGGAACAAAGTCAGCAGGGCGGTCGCAACAAGGGGCCAACACCTCCGGATTACAGATGGACATACGATGCGGCGAGGCCTGACGCTAAAAAAAGCTGACTTCCCCTGTTTCGATCGAGTACTGAGCGCCAACAATTTGCAGACCGTCAGAAGCAATGAGTTTCTCCAGAATCTCGGAAGTATGGCGAAGGTGACTGACCGAAATCATGACATTGGCCCGGGTTGCATAAGACAGCAGCTTTTCCCTGTCGTTCGCTATTTCCGTGTCCAACAGTGGCTCCACCGCGGGTCTTATTCGATTGACGATGGAGGCCAGGTTGCGCGACTGTTCATGCGCAGGTTGCTGAAGCTCTGATACGCAGGCTTCCACCGCTCCGCACCGCGTGTGTCCAAGAACCACCACCAGGCGTACGCCAAATTTGGCTGCTGCGAATTCGATACTCCCGATCTGCGATGGAGCGACAATATTGCCGGCAACCCGTATCACGAACAAATCACCCAGACCCTGGTCGAAAACCAGTTCCGCGGGTACCCTGGCATCCGAGCAACCCAGCACAATTGCGATAGGATGCTGTTGCTCTATAAAGGATTGACCACCACTTTCAGTGGTAAATCCTTTTAGTGAGGTATTGCCACTAATGTATCTGGCGTTACCTTCTTTGAGTCTCGAAAGCGCTTCTTCTGCCGGGATCATTTTTACTCGAGTAGATTAGTTGCAACGGATATTAACAATTGGCGAAGGCGAGTGCAGTATAGACAGCCTTCTTACGAGTCAATCTGCAGGATACCCTCTGGCAAGATCCGCATTGGATATTATTGGAATATGGTTTCGAGGACGACCTGAATCGTGCGAACCAACTTCCCGAATGTATGTGTTGCAAGAATATCATGTGGGTGTTCTGTTGAATTTTGTTTAACTGGTATAGCAGGGTAATTTTAAGTATATGACGAGAGACAAGCGCTACGACATCCTGTTTGAGCCGGTGCCAATTGGCCCAGTCACAGCAAAAAATCGCTTTTACCAGGTGCCACATTGCACCGGTCTCGGATGGCTTCGGCCGAGGATGGTGGCCGCATTGCGGGGAATGAAGGCCGAAGGCGGCTGGGGTGTGGTGTGCACTGAGTATTGCTCGATTCACCCGGCCTCTGATGATCTGCCGCATCCCTATGCATCACTGTGGGACGAGGGGGATATCAAAGCCCATGCTCTGATGACGGAAAAGGTCCATGAACACGGTTCTCTGGCAGGGGTTGAACTATGGGTGAGTGGGTCGCGTTCTGCCAATTTGTTTACCAACGAAGTGGCGATGGATGTGTCATCGCGGCCCAATGCAGTGGGTATTCCCTATCAGACCCGGGCCATGGATAAGGCGGATATCAGAGAATTACGGCGTTGGCATCGCAACGCCGCACTGCGGGCAATGGAAGCTGGGTTCGATATCGTTTACGTATATGTAACCCATGGGTATTTGCTCAGCCATTTTCTATCGCCCGATACCAATACCCGAATAGATGAATACGGCGGGTCACTGGAAAACCGAGTTCGCCTGATACGTGAGATTATCGAGGACACCAAAGAGGCAGTTGGTCATCGTTGCGCAGTTGCGGTTCGATTCTCCGCGGATCTGCCCGGGAGTATGCCCGGAACACCGCTGATCGGAGAGCGTCGAGATATGCTAGAAATGCTGGCGGAAATTCCTGACCTCTGGGATATTAATATCAGCGATTATTCCCAGGAAATGGGTGTCTCACGTTTCGTCAAGGAGGGTTCCCTCGAAGCCCATATGAACTACGTTAAGACTATCACTAGCAAGCCGGTGGTGACTGTGGGTCGCTTCACTTCTCCAGACACCATGGTGTCCCAGGTGAAACGGGGAATAGTGGATTTTATTGGCGCCGCTCGTCCTTCCATTGCCGACCCGTATCTGCCGAAGAAAATTGAGGAAGGGCGGTTTGAAGATATCAGGGAATGTATTGGCTGCAACATTTGTTATACCGGTGACGCCAAAGGTACGCCCATTCGTTGTACACAAAACCCGACGATCAGCGAAGAATGGCGCAGGGGCTGGCATCCGGAAAGCATGGCGCCAAAAGGTTCTGACTCTTCAGTTCTGATCGTTGGTGGTGGCCCTGCAGGGTTGGAGGCTGCCCGCGGGTTGGGGTTACGTGGATACAAAGTGATGTTGGCCGATGCTGAACGCAATCTGGGTGGCAGAATCAACAGGGAAATTACCTTGCCCGGTCTCAGTGAATGGGTTCGGGTAAGGGATTACCGTTTGCAACAAATCGACAAACTGGACAATGTAGAAATTTTTCCGGAGAGTCAAATGCAACCAGAGGACATCATCGCACTGGGCGCAAATCATGTAGTGATCGCTACCGGGGCTCGCTGGCGATTGGACGGAATAGGTCTCTATCGTGACACGCCCTATAAGAATCTGCCTGAGGAACGGGTTTTCTCTCCGGATGACATTTTGAGTGGTCGAGTTCCGTCCGGGCCGACTCTGGTCTATGACGATGATCACTATTACATGGCTAGTGCAATCGCTGAAAAACTCCTGGACGAGAATATCCCTGTAATATTTGTGACACCAGAACCCATTGTGTCAGCCTGGGGGGAAAAAACGGCGGAGCAGCATCTGGTGCATCGGCGCCTGGCCGAGAAAGGGGCAAAAATCATTACCGGCCATACGCTCGAATCCTTCGAGGGTGATCAGGCAACTCTTTCGTGTGTATATACCGAAGTCACCCTGACTTCAGACGTTGAAAATCTGGTTTTGGTTACGTCGCGTATTCCTAATGACGCGTTGTATCAATCGCTTATAAACAGACCTGCTGAAGCAAGCATCGAATATCCAAAGTCAATCACAAGAATTGGAGATTGTGAAGCGCCCGCTATTATTGCCGGGGCGATCTTTGCCGGACATCGCTATGCAAGAGAGTTGGACACGATAGTTGATCCAGACAATCGCATGAAGTACGACCGGGTATTTTTTGAAGACCGATAAAAATCATGAGTGCCAGTAAAAAATATCTCGATACCCTTCTTCAATACTACGAGGAGGAAATCTCCGGCGAAGCGTACTTATACGACTTGATCAATCACTTTGCGGAAAAGGAAAAGCTCACGCTACTGGCAAAAGTCGAACGGCATGCGGCCATAGCGGTTGCGCCTTTGTTAACCAAATATAAACTGGTGCCGAGAGCCGAAGACAAGCTGACCGAGGAGGGACTTGAACATGTCGCCCCCCACGCGGCGATGGAGTGGCGGGTATTTGGGCAATACATGGCCGATCGATACCCCAGGTATCTGGATGATTTTGCTGAACTGGAAAACATGGCGCCTCATGAAGACCGGACACTACTGCAATTTTTAACCAGTCATGAGGTGGCAGCGATTGAATTTGCCAGACGGGAACTTGAAAATGATCCAGAGAGTTGCGCACCGTTAAGCCAGTACCTGGCGACTCCACATCCACTACAGACATAACTCAATAGAAATATGACGAACCGAGATTCAAGATACGATATTCTTTTTGAGCCCGTTCAGATCGGCCCCAAGACAACAAAGAACCGTTTCTATCAGGTGCCGCACTGTAATGGCATGGGACACCGCTATCCCCAGGCGATGGCGGCAATGCGTGGTGTGAAGGCGGAAGGCGGTTGGGGCGTGGTCTGTACTGAAGAATGTTCTATTCACCCCTCCAGCGATCTCTCTCCCGCACCTTTGATGCGCCTGTGGGATGATAACGACTTGCCTGTGCACGAACTGATGGTAGAAAAAGTGCATGCCCATGATGCGCTGGCGGGGATCCAACTGGTGCATAACGGATTTGAAGTCGCGAACTATGTTTCCAGGCAGCCATCATTGGCGCCATGCAATATTCCCACCGAAGCGTTTCCTCATGTGCAGGCGCGAGCGATGGATAAAGCGGACATTCGCGACTATCGAGACTGGCATGTTGCGGCGGCCAAGCGTGCCAAAAAAGCCGGCTACGACATCATCTATACCTACGCCGCCCACGGCACCATGACATTGCTTTTTCAGTTTTTATTAAGTCGCTATAACCAGAGAGCAGATGAATACGGTGGCAGCCTGGAGAATCGGGTGAGACTGGTGCGAGAGGTGCTGGAAGATTTAAAGGATGCGGTGGGTGACAGTTGCGCCGTGGCATTTCGATTCGCAGTGGATGAACTGCTCGGCAGCGGCGGCATGCAAAAATCAGAGGCGCAGGACATGGTTGGTTTGCTTGCAGAAATTCCCGATCTGTGGGATGTCAATGTTGCAGACTGGCATAACGATTCGATGCCTTCACGATTTGGTACTGAGGGCGGCCAGGAGGAATACATCGATTTCGTCAAACAAACCACAACCAAACCGGTGGTTGGCGTGGGGCGTTTTACATCGCCGGATACCATGGTTAGCCAAATCAGGCGCGGGGTGATTGACTTGATCGGTGCAGCGCGGCCCTCTATTGCCGACCCATTCCTGCCAAACAAAATTGACCGCGGCGCTGTAGACGAAATTCGCGAGTGCATTGGTTGCAATATGTGCACGTCGGGAGACTATCTCGCCTATCCCATGCGCTGTACCCAGAATCCAACCATGGGGGAAGAATGGCGACGAGGCTGGCATCCGGAACGCATCAGCAAAGCGGAATCAGACAGCACCGTGCTCGTTGTCGGCGGTGGTCCGGCGGGTCTGGAGGCGACCCTGGCGCTATCGCGGCGCGGTTACGAAACGACCTTGTCAGAAGCAAAGGGTGTTTTAGGGGGAAGGGTCATTCGAGAAAGCAGTCTTGCTCCTTTGAACGAATGGCGCCGCGTGGCTGACCATCGAAACTATATGTTGAGTCAGGCAGCCAATGTGCAGACCTATACCGATTCTCCTCTAACCGCAGCTGACGTGCTGGACATGGGAGCAAATCATATTGCGATTGCGACCGGGTCGAAGTGGCGCACCGACTTTACTGGGTTGCAGCATCAGGCGCCGATACCCGTGTCTCACCCATCCAGTGTCGTGAGTCCCGATCGCGTTCTTTCTGGAGAGAAATTGAGCGGGGAGGTGATGATCTATGATGATGACCACTATTATCTCGCTAGTGCCATTGCGGAACAGTTAGCGTGTGATGGAATGTCTGTCACGTTGGTAACCCCTGCTGCAGATATCGCGGAATGGACACATCACACGCTGGAGAACGAGCACATACAGGTTCGTTTGCGGGAACTCGGTGTGGAAATCATCTGTAAAAAAGAAATGGTTTCCATACAGCAAGGTTTCGTCACACTGGGCTGCATTTATATGGAAACACCTTTGGAGTTGGCCGCTGATTTTGTGATCCCGGTAACTGCCCGCGATGCTGAGGATCAGCTGTATCGTGATCTAACCGCAATGGAATCCGATTGGGCTGATGCTGGAATTCAATCGATTACCTCAATTGGCGATTGCTTCGCTCCTGCGACCATAGCGATGGCAGTACATGGAGGTCACGAATACGCGCGGCATCTGGATAAGTCCGAGGAAGAAAGGGCTTTCTTTAGAAGGGAGCTTGATTTGGGAGGTGAATAAAATTTCATTGCCGATCAAGAGGAAAACCGTTTTTATAGGTGGAATGAGATTTATTCGTAGCGCAAACTTGTCGCTTTACCCCAGAAAACCCTGTACGAGAATATGGTGTAAAGAAGAATCATGGGAAGTACAACCGCTGCTCCGTATAGAATCACTCTCAGTGATGCGGAAGCGCTGGCTGCCTCCCAGATGGTCATCTGATCCGGAATGACATAAGGGTAGAAGCTGTAGGCGAGGCCGATAAACGAAGTCATAAAAACCATCGCGACACATACAAAGGGAACCCAGCACCATTCGTCGTTTGATCTCGGCAGACTCTTCAGAACAATGTGACTCCCTATCAGCAATCCGATCGCAATAACAGGAATGGGTGCGACCAGCAGTACATCTGGATAGGCAAACCAGCGTTCGAAAATTCGCTCGCTCACAAAGGGGTTCACGATCGAGACACAAAGTATTCCGGTCGCTGTGAAGATGAGAGTCGCCTTGGCCCATTTGATAGACCGCAGCTGTAGATCCTTTTCTGTTTTCATGATTAACCAGCAAGCGCCTACTAGTGCGTATCCGGCGGTGACGCAGATCGCACTCAACAGCGCAAACAACAGAGCGCTCGTCGTTTGTTCAAAACCAAGGATGTATCTACCCAGCATAAAACCCTGTGCACTGGATGCCATGAGTGAACCGATCCAGAACAAATTGTCCCAAAGTGCTTTGTATCCCGTTCGAGCTTTGGCTCGAAAGTCGAAAGATACCCCACGAAGAATGAGACCTAGCAACATCACTGCCACTGGAAAGTAGAGTGTCGTTAGTATGATTCCATGCGCCTTGGGAAACGCCACCAGTAACAATCCAACACCGAGAACAAGCCAGGTTTCATTGGCATCCCAGAACGGACCAATCGAAGCGATCATTCTATCTCTGTGCTCAGCCGGTGCGGTTTTCAGTAGAATTCCTACACCGAGATCGTAACCGTCGAGAATCGCGTAGATCATCATCGATAGTCCCATCAGTCCAATGAACACCATCGGTAACCATTGATCTTCATGCATCAGGCGGTTCCTCCAATGGCGTTGAGCTGATTGAGCGCAGGTTTGGAAGTATGTTGATACGCCGCTTTTCTCGCCATATAAAAAACTGTGGAAATATAGGCAATCAGCAGAAGCAAATACAAAAGAAGATACATCATTAAAGTGGTAAGAAGCGGGCCGCTCGCGACGTCGGAGGCGGCATCAGCGGTTTTGAGTATGCCGGCGACCAGATAGGGCTGTCTGCCAATCTCGGTGACGTACCAACCTGCGAGAGTTGCAATCCATCCTGAGAAAGTCATCGCAACCAGGCACTTTGCGACGAATCGTGAAGGCATCCCTTTTTTCCAAAGCTGAAAGGTTGCCCACCAGGAAACCAGCAGCATCAATAAACCTATACCCACCATGACGCGAAAGCTGAAGAACACAGGAGCGACCGGGGGATGTTCACCCACAAACTCGTTCAGACCCTTGATTTCACCATTCCAATCATGGGTCAGTATCAAACTCGCAACCTTGGGTATGCCAATGGCAGCGTGATTTTCTCGCAGGTCTTGATCAGGGAGGGCGAACAAGAGCAAGGGTGCACCTTTTTCGGTTTCCCACACACCCTCAATAGCGGCGATTTTTGCCGGCTGCACCTTCATTGTGTTCAAACCATGCAGATCCCCCACCAGGATTTGCAACGGAATCAGAATTGCGGCCGCAACTGCTCCAGTACGCAAAGAAACCCTCACTCCTGGACTGCGATCCTGTCTCAACCATCGATAGCTCGAGACCCCGGCGACTAAGAATGCTGCAGTCAGACCCGATGCGAGAAGCATATGTATAACCCGATACAGCAGTTGGGAATTCCACAGGATCGCTAACCAATCTGTGACATGGGCTTCACCGTCGATCATGGTGTAACCTACGGGATATTGCATCCAGGTATTCAGGGCAAGAATCCAGTAGGCAGACAGAGAAGTGCCAACAGCAACAAGAAGCGTGGCAAAGGTGTGCAATCTCTCCGTTACCCGGCCAATACCAAATAGCATGATGCCCAGAAAGGTTGCCTCCAGAAAAAATGCCGTGAGTACTTCATAAGCGAGAAGGGGACCGGCAATATTGCCCACGGTTTCCATAAACCCGGGCCAGTTGGTGCCGAATTGAAACGACATCGTAATTCCGCTCACAACGCCAAGGGCAAATGAAAGTGCAAAAATTTTGACCCAGAATCCATAAGCCGCCATCCATCTCGGGTCTCTGGTCCGATGAAATCGGACCTTAAAGAAAAACAGTATCCACCCCAAAGCAATGGTGATTGTCGGAAACAGGATATGAAAACTAATATTGGCGGCAAACTGAATTCTTGCCAGAATCAATGCGTCGATCATTTCTTTGTTCCTTTGTTGCCCGATTAAGAGTTTGCGTTGGCTTTGGAAGACCAGTTTGCTTTTAGACCGACCAGTTTCTGTGTCACGTTGGCCAGTTTTAAAACTTTTTGAAGGCTATCCCGATCCATTTGCAGCAGTTTGTCTGACCACTTCGCTACCTGCTCCATCAGTTCACACATTTCCTGCATTCGGTTATAGGCGTAGGGGTTTGCTGGGGTTTCCTGAGAATCCAGTAGGGTATCTCTGAGCAGGGACAACGTCGGATCCAGCTCACGCTTGCGCCTTTCCTGGATGAGGGTCATGGCGATATCCAGCGTATCTTCAGGCGTGGAGAAGTACTCTTTCCTGTCTCCAGGCAGATGTTGCAATTTCACGAGTTGCCAGGCCTGCAACTCTTTTAGACCCATGCTGACATTGGATCGCGAGAGGTTGAGCGTTTCACTGATCTGATCTGCATTCAGCGGGTCTTCGCTAAGAAACAAGAGCGCGTACATTTGTCCGACAGTGCGATTAATCCCCCAGCGACTGCCCATTTCACCGAAGTGGAGTACGAAAGATTGTAAATCTGGAGAAAGATTCATGATTTATTGTATTTTCAGTAATTACTGAAATTATAGAAAAAAGTGGAATATAAATCAATAAACGCTAATTAAGAGTTGACCGGAGATCATGATATTGAGAGATTTCATGGTTCTTGCGCTTAGGGCGCTTAACCAAATAAAAGCGCAAATGTGGCCAACTGAACAACGTTTTCTTCACGATGATCAACGTAACACGCTCTTTTCGAAAGTCGTAAATACATTTGATCAATGTGTGCGAGATCAGGCAATTGATGTAGATCTGTCGGCTTATCTCCGCGACCTTTATTTGCCGCTGGCTGCCTGGCTCATGGAAAAAAAAACCGAGCAGGAAAAACCTCTGGTGATCGGAATTTGTGGTGGTCAGGGATCGGGCAAATCCACATCAACGGCGCTGTTGGCCACCACGCTAAAGGAGGGGTTTCAGTGCCGAGTGGCGAATCTTTCGATTGATGACATTTACAAAACCAGAGCAGAACGCAAACGTTTGGCGGAGGAGGTGCATCCTCTTTTCTTAACCAGAGGGGTGCCCATGACCCATGATGTTCGCCTGGGAATCGATACCATCGAAACGCTGTGTCATCAGGGGCAGGAGGATTCCTGCTCGCTCCCTCTGTTTGATAAAGCGATCGATGACAGAGCAGATCGTTCCAGGTGGCCACTATTCAAGGGTAAACCGGATGTCATCATACTCGAAGGGTGGTGTGTGGGAGCGATAGCGGAAAGTGAAGTGAGCTTGGGTGCGCCAATTAATTCTCTGGAGCGGGATGAAGATCCGGATGGATGCTGGAGGCGGTGTGTCAATTCTGCGTTGCAAGATGAGTACCAGACACTTTTTGCCTACCTCGATGTGTTAATGCTGTTGAAAGTAGAGAGTATGAAAAAAGTGTTTACCTGGAGACGGCTTCAGGAGAGAAAGCTTGCGCAAAAAGTTGCAGCAGATCCTTCGCCTGGTAGCGACATTCGGGTGATGTCAAAAAAACAGGTTGACAGATTTATTATGCACTACGAAAGACTCACCAGGCATATTTTGCAAGAGATGCCGGAGCGAGCAGACATTGTTTTACCAATCGATGATACGCATAACCCAGCGGCTGTGCGGATCAATCAACCGATAATCTGATATTCGTCTTGCAGCAGCTTTTTAAGGAGTTGTTTGGTAACCCGCTAGCCAGCTTAATCCCTCATCCGTCGTAGAGGCGGGAATATATTCTGCGCCGATAAATCCCTGGTATCCCAATTTGTCGATGGCGTCCAGCAGCCAGGGGTAATTGATTTCGCCGCTGTCGGGTTCTCCTCTGCCGGGAACAGCAGCAATTTGAATATGGTCGACATAGGGTAGTGCGTTTGATAACTGACCTAAGATGTTTCCTTCTGTCATTTGTACGTGATAGCAGTCGAACATGAGCCCAATATTCGTGATCTGATGTTTGAGACGCAGCGCTTCAATAATTGCAATTCCTTGGGCGGTTCTGTGCAATACATAACCGGGTTTGTCTATTTGATTAATCGGTTCGATAAGAATGCTGATCTGGTTTTCCGCCGCCCGTTTGCAGGCGTAGGTCAGGTTTTGCAGAAAACAAGCGTTCGCACACGCAGCATCTTGATGCAATCCGGCCATCACGTGGACGCGACTGGCGCTGATTTTCATGGCGTAATCGAGCGCCTGATCGATCGCGGCCCGAGCCCGATCTTCTTCACCTGGAACAGCGCACAGGCCAAACTCGCCGTCCGAAATTTCTCCTGGATGCGTGTTGAGAGCTAGCATGACCAGTCCAGTTTCTCGGAGGGCTGCAGATACTTCATTGGGGTCTGAGTCATAGGGGAAGTGGCATTCTACTGCGGAAAATCCTGCTTTTTTCGCCGCAAGAATCCGTTCAGGTAAAGAGAGTTCCTGCCAGAGGAACCCAAGGTTGGCTGAAAATTGAACCATAGAGTTAGAGAAACATTTCGAAAGACGCCCGCATTCTAGAGTGTATTTGCCGTGGTTTGTACGGAGATTGTTGCAAGATGATGGAATGGTCTACATTTCTTATCCTGGGGCTGTTTGGTGACGTATTTTGCGGAAGTGAGATCGGCTTGATGGATTGCTGCACTGTATAATCGCCACCCCAGAACTTCTCCAAATGCTTGATGTTCCAACCGGTTTTCCGTCTCTTCGTTACCGCTTTAATGACCGTGTTCCTCAGCACGGGTGGCGCCATGGTTTATGCGCAAGATTCGGAACAGAGCGCAGTAAAGAACGAACTGCAAGGCGCTATTGAGGCATATCAAAAGGGTAACCAAGGTGATGTGATCCGTTATTTCATGCAGCGAGGATATGAAGGAAACGTCGCCGCACAGTTTAATTTGGGGGTGATCAACTATCAAAGAGAGGAGAGCAAGGTTGGTCTGCGTGAGGCAAGATTCTGGTTTTCTGAAGCAGCGGAAGAGGGCGATCTGGTTGCCCAGATGAACTTAGGATTGCTGGAAATCGATTTGGGTCTCGCTCAATCCGACAATGATCTGCTTGAATCAGGAACACGGTGGTTACGACGTTCGGCGGAGTCCGGATATCACCCTGCTCAGGTAAATCTGGGGGCGATGCTTGCTGCGGGGAAAATTGTTTCCCCCTATGAAAATGAAGGCGCGGCATGGTTGCGTGTGGCATCAAAAGCTGGTGATCCGCGTGCCGCTCAAATTCTGCAACTGCTTGCAGGTTCTGAGCCAGATGAATCAGTTTTGTCTCTGGCGTATCCGGTCGAGCTGCAGCTACGAGGGGCGCCCTATCGTGGTGGTAGCAAAGTGAAAATCGATAGTGCGCCGGTCTATGCGGAGCCTTCGCAGGATCTTCCCCCTATTGCATCCATGACCGCAGGCGCGCTAGTTGAGGTGCTTGATCGGGATCGAGATTGGGTAAGCGTTAAGATTCCCGCGGGATTACCCGTTTGGATTTTCGCAAGTACCGTGGACATTGAGTCTGGATTCGTTCGAGTGAACCGCTTGGAGGTGCCGCTCTATACCGCACCCAACAACGAAGAGAACGCAATCGGATTGGGTACGGTGACTAAAGGAGAGGTGCTGCATCTGATAGAAGAACGCGGTGACTGGCTCCTTGTGCGATCACCGGAGCGATTTGCCGGTTGGATGCGGTACGCGGATATTGAGTCAAAAATCGCTGATTTCATTGCTGACAGCGACGAGCCAATGGTGGATGGCAAACGCTACAGTTTGGAATCACTGGAAAAGAAGGGCCGGCACACTGCCGTTATGATCAGCGATGCAGAAGTATTGAAGCAACCTGATAGGAGCAGCGCTGTGGTTGGTGTTGTGGAGCGTAATCTAAAGGTGCAAGTGATCGAGCAAAAAAACGATTATGTTTTTGCCAAGAATATTCGCATCACCGGTTGGGTCAGTGCAGAGCTTCTGCGATTTGAAAATAGTCTCAACGGTAGCGAACGAGTTGCCATTGTTGATACGGAAACCGCACGGGTCCGCAGCAGACCAAGTGTAGACTCAAAACAAATCGGTCAGTTAGTGCGAAATCAAAAAGTAGTCGTCGTCACTAAACGGGAAGGTTGGGTGCGAGTAGAGATCGGAGAAGGATCAGGCTGGATTCTGGCGCGACTGATTTCTGAACCAAGCACCGAAGAAAGCGCGGCCATTTCCAATGAGTCTGAGATCATCGCAACAGAGCTCGAAAAAGAAGTCGGTGAAGAAGAACAAATTGCGAGCTCGGACACTTCGCCAGACCTGGCAAGTATGCAATCTGAAACGTCCGCAGGGAATCTAATCGATGATAAAGAGGTGCTTGATCTTCAATCGAGTGTTGAGTATCTGGATTCCACATCTGCTGGTTCCGAGAATATAGTGGTCGATTTATCTGTCGAGGCAGCGATAGTGCAAAAGAGGATTACGCGGGAAGTGGGAAAGGAAGAGCAGATTGCTGAGACCGAAGCCGAACAAACAACCGAAAATGACGAACAACCGGAGGTTCCTGCACAACCGTCCGGCGCCCAAGAGAATGGCGACAGCAACGTTCTTTATCGAACAAACCAGGGCGCAATTTTATACGCGTCAGATAGCGTTGAGTCCCAGCCGCTCGGCAGGTTGCTTTCGGTAACAAAAGTGGAAGGAAAAGCCGATTTCTCGATGCTTCCATTGATCAATCCGGCGCCAGTTTACGGCTGGGTGTATGCCAGCTTAACCAGGTTAAATGCAGGAAAAGCTGAAATCATTACCGACGGTGTACGTATTCGCCTAGATCCTACGACTGCACGTAAAAATATTATCGGAGCGCGTAATCAGGGGGATGAACTAACGGTACTGGAACAGCAGGGTGACTGGGTGAAGGTGGTCTTGGATCCCGTGGAAGGTTGGGTTTCCGCAGTGAACCTGGAGCGCATGGACAACTAGTCGGGGTTCAAGGCGTTGGAGATCGATATCGCCGATATCTCATAACTGGTAGTCAAGAAAACCACCTGATTGTCTGGACCATAAGCTCGCATATAACCCGCCATCTTTGACTAGCTCTGCATGCTTTCCCGATTCAACGATATGACCCTTATCCATAATAATCAGACGATCCATTTCAGCAATCGTTGACAGGCGATGGGCGATTGCAATAACGGTCTTACCCTGCATGAGCTCGTAAAGACTTTCCTGAATTGCCGCTTCGACCTCAGAATCCAGAGCGCTAGTGGCTTCGTCCAGAATGAGTATCGGTGCATTCTTGAGCAATACTCGGGCAATTGCGATGCGTTGTCTTTGCCCTCCAGAGAGTTTGACACCACGTTCTCCAACATGGGCCTGGTAACCTTTTCGACCACTTAGATCTGTCAGATCGGGGATAAAGTCATCCGCTTTGGCACGTCTGGCCGCCTCATAAACTTCGTCATCTGACGCTTCGGGTCGGCCATAGCGGATATTATCTATTACCGAGCGATGAAGCAGAGATGTGTCCTGCGTGACCATGCCAATTCGCGAGCGCAAACTAGTTTGGGATACAGCAGAAATATTTTGATTGTCGATAGAAATCACGCCTCGCTCAACATCGTAAAATCGAATCAATAAATTAATCAGTGTGGATTTTCCAGCGCCTGACCGACCGACAACACCAATTTTTTCTCCACCTTCTACAGACAAGGAAAAATTTTCGATGATGCCGCCGCTGCCGAACGGTTTTTCCTGACCATAGTTGAATGTGACGTTTTCGAATTTGATGCGCCCCTGATCGACTTGCAGGGTGTTGGCGTTGTCTTTGTCGATAATAGATACGTCACGAGAGATTGTTTCAATACCATCTTGAATCACACCAATGTTTTCGAATAAGCCCGCTATCTCCCACAGAATCCACTGTGACATTCCCTGCATACGCAGTACCAGGCCCATGGCAAACGCGATTGCGCCGACGCTGACCGCACTGATTTGCCACAAATAAATTGACGTTGCCGCGACGGAAAATAACAAAATCGCATTGAGTGAAACCAGCGCCATTGTCATAAAAGTCGATAGACGCATCTGTCGATAAACCGTTTCAAGAAACTCGTTCATCCCCTCCCGTGCGTAAAGATCTTCCGCATCACCATCTGCGAACATTTTGACCGTGGTGATATTGGTGTAACTATCGACAACCCGTCCAGTGACCATAGATCGAGCTTCGGCTTGCTCCATGGATATTTGTCGCAGCCTGGGAATAAAGTACCGCAAGGTGACAATATATCCCGCTAACCAAAATATCATTGGCGCAGTCAGGCGTATGTCGCTTTGGGCAAACAGAACGATCGCGGCGGTAAAGTAGACCGCGACATAAAGTAATACTTCCGTCACTTTAATCACCGCGTCCCGCACGCCCAGCGACGTTTGCATCATTTTCGCGGCGACCCTGCCGGCAAAGTCATTTTGATAAAATTCGATGCTTTGTCTTAGCAAGTATCGATGAGCCTGCCATCGCGTTCTCATCGCGAAGTTCCCCAGCAGGCCCTGATGACTCACGGCTTCGTAGATGTATCGAATTGTGGGGGCGATGACGAGCACCAGAAAGCCGGTGGCGATAAGTTGTGTTTCGTAGGTTTCCCAGAAAGTCTCGGGCTGTTCCTCTGCAAGCCAATCAACGAGCTCTCCGACGAACGCAAAGAGATAGACGTCTATCACTGACCCGATCACAGACAAGATCGCACAAACCAAAATCAGGGGCCAGAAAGGTTTGGCATAGTGGGTGACAAAACCACTTAAGGTATTCGGCGGTCGTGAAGGAAGCTGTTCCGGAAACGGAGGGCAGTAGCTCTCGAGCCAGCTATGGAACCGCAGGACCTGAGCGTGGATCATCAGGCGCGTAAGGTTCTCAATGACTGCATTGGCGGTTGCAACAAAATCTTTCGACTGCTGATCACACCAGCAAGACCAACCAGTAGTGCAGAGAACAGAGGAACAAACAACCACGCCCACCAGGTGGGTACGTAGCTCAATTCAAAAATTCTCTGGTAGAGCTGCGCAACAATGATCTCTGCGCCGGCAACACCTATCAGGCCACTCAGAAAACCCATGCCAGCAAATTCGCTCCATTGATTGATTTTCAAAAGCTTTCTATCTGCACCCAGGGTTCTCACCAATGCACCTTCTCGTAGCCGATCATTCATACTCGACTGTATCGCAGAGAGCGTGACAACGAAACCCGCCGCCAATACGAACAAAAGAATCGATTCAATCGCCAGTGTCACCTGGGTGATGATGGTCTTCACTTGGTTTAATATGGCATCCATTTCGAGCAGAGTGATCGATGGAAACTGCTTAAGCATGTCAACGAGTTGCTTTTTTCGGGTCGGTTCCAAATAAAAACTGTTAATCCAGGTGGTAGGCAGATCGTCCAGGGCACCTGGCTGGAAGACCATGTAAAAATTGGGATTGAAATTATCCCACTTTACGGAGCGAATGCTGCTAACTACCGCTTCCCAGTCCCGATCCCCGGTAAAAAAAGTTAAGCGATCACCCACCCCGATCGCCAGGCGCTCTGCCAGTTGCTGCTCAACCGAGACTTTGGTGATTTGTCCGGAAGTGGCCTCTCCGTCCCACCATTCTCCTTCCAGCAGTTTGTTGTCTGGAGGTAGCGTCGGCGACCACGTGAGATTGAGCTCTCTGCTTAAGCTTTCATGCCGTCGTTCTTCCTTGCTTACGTGCTCGACCATCGGTTTATCATTGACACGGGTCAACCTGCCGCGGATAACGGGGTAAAGTTGATCTGCCCGAATATTTTTGGATTGAATAAATTCCTCATAATCGGCTGTTTCGTCTTTTTGAATATTCAACACAAAATGGTTGGGGGCGTCATCAGGAATGGTGCCTTGCCAGGTGGTCACAAGCTCTGTTCGCAAAAACACCACCACGAGCATCGCCATAATAGTTAGCCCGAAAGCCATCGTTTGTGAAACCGCTTCCCGTCTGCGCCGCAGAAAATTACGTATCCCTGCTCGCAGCCTGAGGGGGAAGGAAGGCAAGAGCCAGGAAATCGCAGCGAATAGTAGGCGAATACCAATCATGGCGATGATAATGACGATTGCGCTACCGATCAGAATACTTAGCGTCAGCGTAATATTGCCAGTATAAAACCACATCAGCATCATCACCATTACCGCCGCACCGCCGTAGACCAGCAGAGCGGAAAGTGGATATGGAGAAAGATCGTGTCGTAGAACACGCAAAGGTGAAACAGATTTCAGTCTCAAAACAGAGGGCAAAGTGAAGCCAAGGAGAACAATGAAGGAAAGTGCCATGCCCGACGCCGCCGGTGTCAGTGTTGCCGAAGGCAGGTTTTCAGGTAGTAAATCGCTGATCAGCATAAACAACCCACCCTGCGCTGCCCATCCGGCAAGATTACCCAGAATGCCACCGATGAAGGCCAACAGACAAAGCTGGATCAAATAGATTCGCAATATGTCATTTTGTTGAGCCCCCAGGCATCGTAACAAGGCGCTGGTATCATAATGTCGCTCGCTGTAGTGACGACCACTGTTAGCAATCGCGACAGCGGCCAGCAGCAGAGCAAGAAGACTGGCTAGCCCCATATATTGCTTCGCCTTGGAAAGCGCTTCACTGACGGCAGGCCGGTCCTCATCCAAGTTACGAATTCTTTGGCCTGGTTCAGCGTGGTTTTCCAGCCACTCGCTTAGTGATTCAACCGCATCGCTATTTCCCGCAAACATCTGTCGATACCAAACCCGACTTCCGGGTTGCACAATGTTCGTCGCCGCAAGATCTTCCTTGGCAATCATGACGCGCGGATTGAAACTGTAAAAATTATTTCCACGATCGGGCTCGTAGGTGAGGATACGGTTGGCGGTAAATGTACTGTCGCCAATTTGAATTTTGTCGCCGAGTTCCAGCTGCAGAGTTTGTAAAACCCGCGCTTCTAGCCATATATTTCCCCGACTTGGGCCCGAGGTTACCGATTTTTCGGGGCCAAACAGTTCATCCGTGATTCTGACAGCGCCTTTAAGGGGATATTCCGCGCTCACTGATTTGACCGATACCAGCACAATTTCGTCGCCCGCACTGGCTACGGTCATAAAACGCTGGGTCTCTGCAGATTTCAGGCCAAGTTGTTCAGCTTGTTGACGGACTTCAGCACTAATCGGTCTCGAGCTTGAGAAGACCAGATCTCCACCAATCAGGTTATTGGCATTGGTGACCATGGCACGGCTGATACGATCTGAGAAATGTCCAATGGCGGTGTGGCTCGCAATGGCTACAATGAGTGCGAGTAACAGAACAGTGAATTCACCGCTCTTCCACTCACGCCACATCAAACGGGGAGCAAAACGAAGCTGTTGCGCAAGCGTCATGACGCGATTTTTTCTGAGAGACGTCCCGATTCCATACCCACCTGGCGGTCGCATCGAGCAGCGAGTCCACTATCGTGGGTTACCAGAACCAGTGTGGTGTTATTTTCCGCATTGAGTTCGAACAATAGATCGGCGACCAGATCTCCCGTATTTTTGTCGAGATTTCCAGTTGGTTCATCTGCGAACAATACTGCCGGCTTGGTGACGAACGCGCGAGCAATGGCGACCCGCTGTTGCTCGCCGCCAGATAGCTGATTAGGGTAGTGCGTTTGTCGTTCCTCGAGTCCGACTCTTTTTAAGATCTCAGCTGAGAGCGCTGTTGCTTCACCTTTACCAAGAATTTCCAGAGGCAGTGCAACGTTTTCAGCAGCAGTGAGGTTGGGCAACAGTTGGAATGATTGAAATACGAACCCGACATTACTGGCGCGAACAGCGGCTCTCGCATCCTCATCCATCGCTGATATCACTTCTCCTGCCAATTCGATCTTTCCGCTAGAAGGGAGGTCGAGTCCGGCTAGCAAACCCAGCAGGGTAGACTTTCCCGAGCCTGAACTCCCCACTATCGCAACGGTCTCACCTCTGGATACCCGAAGATCAACTTCGTGCAATATTTGAAGCGGCTCACCCGCGACATCGACAATCCGGTTCACGCCGTCAACCTGAATGATACGATGGTGATCCAAAGAGCTCGCAGCCTCTTTGGATTCAATATTTGCCTGGTTCTCGGCGTCCACTAACTGAAGGTTCGGTTTTCCTGGTTTCACTGATATGGTCTCAGAACAGAATGAATAAAAAGCAGCTTAGTAACAAGTACCCTTCACAGACTCGCGTGAACAAACTGTGAATCATCCTCAATACCGCCGCATCCCTTTAGATATGGCAACATTGGCCCCAAATTCAATTGCAACATTATTCCAGTGAAGAACGAATGAATCACAGCAATGCATTTGAGCGTGTTTTGCCGAATTTTCGACTATACAGATTGAAGATGGTTGCAATCATTCATCAAACGATCTTTTTGGCGACAGCAATACTGCTGATAGGCATGATGGTTTCTCCATCCTCTGCGGCTGTCGAAAATGAGTTCGATTTGTCTGTACTGCCGGATAAGGAAATCCGTATGCTGATTTTGGGAGACAGCTTGAGCTCTGGGTATGGTTTGCAAGAAGCGGGTTGGGTAGAACTAACAAACATTGCCTTCAAGGAAGCAGGCAAAAATATCGTGATTGTGAATGACAGTATCAGCGGTGATACCACCGCTGGCGGGGTCGCCCGGGTGGAAGGTAGTATTGAAAGAATCCGTCCTGATTGGGTGATCATTGAGTTAGGGGGTAATGATGGATTGCGCGGTTTGCCACCCAAGGTTATCGAGAAGAACCTGACCAGCATGGTTGAGAGGGCGCAGCAGGCCGGAGCGAAAACCATGCTTCTGGGGATCAAAATCCCACCGAACTACGGGCGTAGTTACACCGAAAAATTTGAACAGGTATTTGTCAAGGTATCTAAAAAAACAAACTCACCGCTGTTACCTTTTTTTATTGGCAGAGTCGGTGGAGATCCGGAGTTGAATCAATCAGACATGATCCATCCAAACGATGCGGCGCAACCCATCATCCGTGACCTTGTCCTTGCCTTTCTAATTGAAGTCTTGAGTGCTGAGTAAAAATCCCTTTCATTGACCGAGATCGATATTGCCACCCGATAGACAGACGCGGTGATCGGCCGAGCTGTGAATTTCTTCCCCATTTATGTGACTTTTACCTCATTAAACGGTATAACGCGGCGATGAAAATTCTGCTCAGTAACGACGATGGATATCAGGCTCCGGGACTAGTGGCATTAGCCAAATCTATCGCGGAAATTGCAGAAGTCACAGTGGTTGCTCCTTCTGGTGACCGCAGTTGTGCAAGTAGCTCGTTGACACTTCGCCAGCCAATTCGGGTTCGACGCTCTGAAGATGGTGTCTATTACGTCGATGGTACACCTGGTGACTGCGTGCACCTTGCGCTAAACGGAATGCTGGATTTCAAGCCTGATATGGTGGTGACTGGCATCAACGCCGGAGCCAATCTGGGTGACGATGTGATCTACTCTGGAACGGTCGCCGCGGCGATTGAAGGACGCTTTCTTGGACTGCCCGCAATTGCTGTCTCGCTGGTTGGCCGAGAGTTAATCCATTATCCGTCTGCAGCGCGTGTTGTCAGAGACTTGGTGAGTCATCTCAATCGCACGCCACTTCCACAGGATACGATACTCAATGTAAATGTACCTGACATCCCGTTTGCCGAACTCAAGGGAACGCAAACAACTCGGTGCGGAGCCAGACATCCATCGCAGCCTATCGTTGCAGTTTCAGAAACTAGCGAAGATGATCGGATCTTTAAAATTGGCCCATCTGGGGGAAGCGCTGATGACGGTCCAGGGACAGATTTTGCGGCGGTCGCCTCTGGCAAGGTGTCGATTACCCCACTACAAATTGATATGACTCGTTACAGCCGAATTCCAGAGTTATCGCACTGGGTTGACGCATTCGAACTTGCATGAACGAGTCGATTCAACGCGAGGGAATTGGCATGACCAGTTTGCGTACCCGTCGCAGACTGGTTGATCGATTGCGATTGGATGGTATTCAGTCTGAAACGGTGCTCGCAGCTATACAGAATACCCCCAGGCATTTGTTTATTGATCAAGCATTGGCCCACAAAGCGTACGAGGATACTGCATTGCCAATTGGTCAAAATCAGACGATCTCTCAGCCATTCGTTGTCGCATTGATGACCGAACTGTTGATGCAGTCATCCATTCCGATGAATAAAGTGTTGGAGGTCGGCACAGGCTGTGGATATCAGACCGCGATTCTTTCACAGCTGGTTAAGTGGGTGTTCACTATTGAGCGGATAGGCTCGCTACAACAGCAAGCTCGGGAACGACTTCCTGGGCTCGGCTATCGAAATATCAGTTATTTGAATGGTGATGGCTTTGAAGGTTGGTCAAGTAACCAACCATTCGACGGTATTCTGGTTGCTGCTGCGCCTAAAGAAGTGCCTCAAACCTTGCTAGAGCAACTAGCTGTGGGAGGCCGTATGGTCATTCCGGTTGGAGATGGCGCCAGGCAGGATCTTCGCATTGTGACCAGAACGGAAGGTGGCTTTTCTGAAGAGATCCGAAATGGGGTTCGGTTCGTGCCGATGCTCAACGGACACAAAATTTAAAAGAGTCGATGAAAATTTTTGAACCGCTTTACGACAGAGTACTCCAGTGGTCGAGGCATCGTCTCGCCGAGCGATATCTCGGTTTCGTAAGTTTTATTGAATCCTCATTTTTCCCCATTCCCACTGCCTTTATGCTGGCTCCCATGGTGATGGCAAAACCCGATCGCGCTTGGTGGTTAGCGACGCTTGCGACCGTTACTTCTGTAGCGGGCGGATTATTGGGTTATCTGATTGGGTATTTTTTGTTCGAACAAATCGGACAAACCATTATAGACGCGTTAGGCAAACAGGCGGCTTTTGATGAAGTCAAGGCGAGGTTCCTGCAAGATGGAGTCTGGATTGTTTTACTCGCAGGAGTAACGCCGTTACCGTATAAGCTTTGTACGATTACTTCCGGACTGCTTGGGCTCGCGATCATTCCATTTACCATTGCGTCAGTAATTGGAAGAGCGGGCCAATTTTTCATTATTGCTGGCGTACTCAAGTGGGGAGGACCCAGGATCGAACCGCAACTTCGTCGCTGGATGGAAGTTCTGGGATGGTTATGCATTGCTCTTGCGGTAGCAGCTTATCTTTACTTTAGAACCTAGATGAAAATTCATCGCGTTAAGATTCAACGTTTGCGGCAAAGCTTCAGGCATTCGACTATGGGGGGTATGTATCGCTCCCTGGCGTTGATTGCGTGTGCTGCATTGCTCGCTGGTTGTGTGAGCCAGGCACCGGCTCCGGTGATCAACAAATCGCCAAACCGAAAAATTCCAGTAGAACGTGTAGTAAAGCCTGGTGAGAGTATCTATGCGATCTCTTGGCAATATGGTATCGACTTTCTGGATATCGCCAAGTGGAACAGCATTCAACCGCCGTATCAGCTGCAATCGGGGCGTCGTCTGGTGTTGCGGCCCGGTTCCAAGGCATCTGCGTCAGCTTCGAACAGTGGTGTAGTCGTAAAGACGCTTCCACAGGTAGCCACTACACCAACCGCACTAGGGACTCCCCTTCCTGCCGCGAACCCTGCCCCACCGAAGCCGGTAGCGTCGAGTCAATCAGGCCTAAAACCGAAACCCGCGAAGAAAGCAGCTTCGAATCTACCTGTGCTTTCTTCCCCTGGACGTTGGCAATGGCCTGCCAAGGGAAAAGTCATTGCCAAATATTCTCCCAAGAGTGGGGTAAACGGCATTCGAATTTCAGCAGAAGCTGGAACTGCGGTGCGGGCCAGTGCGGCAGGGGATGTGGTCTATGTTGGTGAAGGCTTGCGGGGTTATGGAAAGTTAATCATTGTGAAACATTCAACAGAATACCTGAGCGCCTATGCCCATAATCGGCGTATTCTGGTTACAGAAGGGGAGCGAGTGAAATCGAGCCAGCAGATTGCAGAAATGGGAGACAGCGGGGCGACTTCGACCATGCTGCATTTTGAGATTCGGGTAAATGGTAAACCCGAAGATCCGCTAAAGTACCTTCGATAAAGATCGGCGGATGATTGCTGACGACAAACGTATTGCCCTAGACGCTGCGCTTTCTCGATGGCCTTCTGAGAGGCTAGGACATTTTCCAACACCTTTGGAGCAGCTGCCAAGACTTCTTGGTGAAGGTGCGGCGCATCGCTTGTGGATCAAGCGGGATGACTGCAGTGGGCTAGGGTTAGGAGGAAACAAAGTCAGGCAGCTTGAGTTTTATATGGGTGACGCAGTTGCAAAAGGATGTGATAGTGTTTTGAGTACGGGGGCGGTTCAGTCCAATTATATGAGAACCCTTGCAGCCGCAGCGGCTCGTCTTGGATTTGAATGCCATATTCAGTTAGAGAATCGCGTGCAGACAGACGATCCTGACTATGCCAATTCAGGGAATGTGTTACTAAACAAACTATTTGGTGCGCATCTACACGAGTATGGGGAAGGCGAGGACGAGCATGGCGCTGATGCGGCCCTGGCGGTAATCGCCGATAAGTTAACGCAGCAGGGGAAACGACCATATATCGTTCCGCTAGCACCGGTGCCTGAGCCCAAGGGCGCATTGGGTTATGTTTCCGCTGCTGTTGAGCTTGCAAAACAGTGTGACGAGCAAAGTATAGAGCCCGATCTGATCGTAGTGGGTAGCGGCAGCAGCCTTACTCATGCTGGATTGTTGACCGGTTGCAGAGCATTGGATTGGCAGGTGCCGGTGTTGGGCGCATGTGTAAGACGCGCAGCACAAATACAGCGTTCTAGGGTGGCTGAAACCTGCATAAAAATAGAGCAGATGCTGGAACTTCCCAGACTGGTAAAGGACGATGACATCTGGGTCAGTGATATCGCGCTTGCACCTGGGTATGGGAAGGCCTCTGATGAGGTGCTAAGCGCGATTTCTGCGATGGCGAGTAGAGAAGGAATCATTGTGGACCCAGTGTATTCGGGCAAAATGGTTTCTTGTACCTTACAGCTGATTGAAAACCGGGCGCTCGATAACTTCCAAAACATCATCATGATTCATACTGGAGGGACTCCGGCGGTTTTTGCCTATCGCAAAACCTTAGCTGCGATCTGAGACCTGCCAAAGCTGATAACGGGTTAGCTACTTCCCTTTTCGTCACTCTGCTTCGGCCCACTGAAGCAGGGAGATGCGCTTATAATCTCGACCGTCACATTAAAGAATAATTATCACGAGGTTTCTATGGACTTACAGTCTGCCAATCGGCATTTGGCCGCGGGAAATGATCTCAATCGCGATCAAATGCAGGATGTTATGCGCTTAATCATGCATGGTGAGGCAACGCCTGCACAGATTGGGGCGTTTCTGACCGCTTTGACAATCAAAGGGGAGACGGTTGAGGAGATCGTGGGTGCGGCGATTATGATGCGGCAATTAGCGGCGAAAGTAGAAACCCGCGCGCAAAAAATTGTAGATACCGTTGGAACGGGCGGAGATGGTGCAAAGCTGTTTAATGTCTCTACCGCGAGCGCGCTAGTTGCTTCGGCAGCGGGGGCTAATATGGCCAAGCATGGGAACCGAGCGGCAACGGGAAACTCGGGCAGCGCCGATGTATTGGAAGCGGCGGGGGTGAATATTGCGATCACACCCGAACAGGTTGGTCAGTGTATCGACCAGGTGGGGATTGGATTCATGTTCGCACCAACTCATCATGCAGCCACCCGCCATGCGATCGGTCCTCGACGTGAAATCGGTATTCGCACCATTTTTAATTTGCTCGGTCCGTTAACAAACCCAGCCGACGCGCAGTGTCAATTGGTGGGTGTATTCGATCAAAAGTGGGTGCGACCTCTCGCAGAGGTGTTTGCGGAACTTGGTAGTCGTCACACTATGGTTGTGTGCTCTGACGATGGAACTGACGAGATCTCAATTGCTGCGGGTACCGAAGTGGCAGAGTTTAAAGACGGTGCTATTTCGACCTACCGTATCGAACCAGAACAATTTGGTATTGAAAAAACGCCACTCGATACAATAATTGTGGAAGATGCCGGGCATAGTTTGCGCTTGATCAAAGAAGCATTGTCGGGAGTGGCAGGACCGGCTTTTGATATGGTCGCCATCAACGCCGGAGCAACCATTTACGCCGCGGATTTGGCTGAGGATTTGACAGCTGGCGTAGAGCTTGCGAAAGAGGTTTTAACAAGTGGTAAGGCGCTAGATAAGTTGAGCGCATTGGTAAAACTCACCGCTAACTTTGAGGAGACGAACTGATGCAAACGATTTTTGTGCAGTTGAAATGTGATCTGGGAGAGGCCTATGACGTCGCGGCGTCGTTGGTAGAGCAAGAAGGTGTGTCCGAGGTGTATTCGATTTCAGGGCAATACGATCTGCTTGCGAAGTGTTATCTTAGCGATGGCGAAGATATCGGTCGATTCGTCGCGCAGCGGATTCAAACCCTGTCCGGAGTTCGAGATACCTACACAACGATCACTTTCAATGCGTTTACCTGATCAGTCTCTCGACTGCTGAGTTTGTGAGAATCGCAAACGAATGTGGTTGACGGCTGAAATGCACCGAATCCTGTTTGAATTCAATTGCCGCTCCTGTTTCTCACAAACGTGCATGCACTGGTGAACCTGTGGCAAATAGTTCAGAGCAAAATGACATCTTGAACCAAAAGTATTGTGTTAGAGCGAATTAAAAGCCTGATCGAGAGCAGGAGCTTTGAATCCATTATTCTCGTACTAATCGTGATTAATGCGATCACATTGGGATTAGAAACTAACCCCAATGTGATGCAGAAGTTTGGTTCGCTTCTGATTGGTCTCGACCGATTGATTCTGGCGGTGTTTGTGTTGGAATTAGTTCTACGACTAATGGTTTACCGGTTCAATTTCTGGCGAGACCCGTGGCGAATTTTCGATTTCATCATTGTCGCTATTGCAATCATGCCTGCAACCGGAAACCTGTCGGTACTGAGGGCGTTGCGCATTTTGCGTGTGTTGAGGTTGATCAGCATTGTGCCATCACTCCGCAAAGTGGTTGGCGGTCTCGTTGCCGCATTGCCGGGTATGGGGTCAATCACGGTGTTGCTGTGTCTGGTCTTTTATATTTTTTCTGTTATGTCGACCAGCATGTACGGTGAATCATTTCCGGATTGGTTTGGCTCGATTGGCAACTCTGCATACAGTTTGTTCCAAATCATGACACTGGAAAGCTGGTCGATGGGGATTGTCCGGCCGGTGATGGAAGAGTTTCCCTTTGCCTGGATATTCTTTATCGTGTTTATCCTTTGTACCTCGTTCACTGTACTTAACCTTTTTATTGGCATTATTGTGTCCGCGATGCAAGCGGAGCACGAAGACGAGGCAACGGCAGAAAGAGACGCCCTTAGACGCGACCAGCTTGAAATTCTCAATGAAGTTCGGTCACTTCGCCGCGAACTGGAGGAAAAAACGTCGCAGATTGAGGCAATGCAAGGTCAGCATTCGAAGTAATATGGCGCTATGAAGAATCTGCCTACTGATCTACTGCGCGCTTTTGTTACCGTGGTTCAGGAAAAAAGTTTTAGTCAGGCTGGCAAAAAGTTGGGACGCTCTCAACCGGCCGTCAGTCTTCAAATCAATCGCCTGGAAGAACTCGCTGACGTACCGTTAATGGTGCGCAAGAGTCGATCGTTTTCTCTAACGGAAGAAGGCGAGGTGATGCTGGATTATGCCAAGAGGATACTTCGTCTTAACGATGAGGCCGTTCTGAGGCTAAAAAAGCCCGACGTCAGTGGCAAGGTGCGATTGGGTCTACCCCACGAATTTGCCAGTTCCTATCTGTCGGAATTTCTCGCAGGTTTTGCTCAGACATACCCCGGTGTAGAGCTCGAGGTGATAAGCGAGTTATCCCAGGATTTATTAGGGCGACAACAACGCGGGGAGCTTGATCTGGTGATTGCCATACACCGTGACCCCTCGATGACAATTTCTGACGAAGGTTGGAGAGAGAAACTGGTTTGGGTCACTGGTGGAGATGACACCAGACAGTTAAAAGAACGGGTGCCGTTGATCGTTGCTCCTCATGGCTGCGTGTATCGATACCGTATGTTGCGTCTGCTTGATGCCCATTCCATTCCCTGGCAGATCGTCTACACGGGTACCAGCTACGGAGGAATTTGCGCGGCGGTTTCCGCAGGCTTGGGTGTGACAGTTCTCGCTGGCAACACTGTGCCAGTTGATCTGGAATCTCAAGCTAGCACCAAGCGCCTGCCCGCTCTAGAGGATGCCTGTGTTGACCTGCATTATGATCGATTGCAAACCGACCCGGCGGTTGTCAGGCTAGCGGAATACATTACCCGGGTTAGTCGCCAGGCTCCGTCTATAACTTAGTAAGCCCTCATCACCCGACTATGGTATTGGTAAAGACGAAGGTCGGCGAGGAGGTTGTATAAAATAAATTCCAGCGAGCACCAGCCCTAGAGCAGCCCAGGTGTTCCAGCCAATGATCTCGGAAAGCAGGAGCACGCCCCAAATGCTCCCGAGAATGGGAATCAGATAATTGATATGTGCGAACGTGACCGCTCCCAATCGGTGAATGATGCGAAAGTAGATCAAGGCCGCTATTGCGGTATGAAAAATGCCAAGAGAAAGCGTCGCAAAAATGGCAGTTTGATCGGGGTTGTACTCGAGCGGACTCTCGAATGCGAATGCTAAAGGCAAGCAGGTAACAGCAGCAACCACCGTTGCTCCAGTCGCCATTTGAATGCCATCAAAGGAAGGCTGCTTTCGAACAAATATGGTGGTGACGGAATAGCAGAGCGCTCCTGAAAGCACCACTAATTGACCCCCGAGATGACTGCCAAGGCTGGAAAATGCGGAGAGACCTACCAGCGTCACCAGTCCGGCGATACCGAGAGAAACACCAAACACTTTTCTGCGATTCATCGATTCTGACGGGATAAAGAAGTGGGCCATAACAAAGGTGGAGATTGGCATGATCCCCATGAGGATCGCCGCCAACGAGCTGTCGATATATACTTCGCCCAAACTGATTAAGCAAAATGGCAACGTGTTACCCAGGATGCCTACAACTAAATAAAGTTGGAGCGCATTTTTGTGAAGGGGTAATTTTCCTCCCGATAGCAGCATCAGGGCCATAAGTAACGCAGCTGCGATTAATAACCGCACTGCAGTAAGGGTGAAGGGGCCTAACGTCGGTAATGCAATCTTGATCAGTAGGAATGAGGTTGACCAGATTAGCGCGAGCAAAAACAGCAACGCGTAGTCTTGGGTTTTGTTTGAATGCATGAAATAAACGAGAACACGATGGGTGTGGATTGTCAGGAAGGGTCAACAGAAGTGCTACCAGAGATCGATGAAATGCCCATTTACAATGTGCTCAACGCCGAAGGCAAGAGTCCGTTAATGATCGCTTGCGACCACGGTGGTAATGCGCTTCCGTCTCATCTGGATGGTCTCGTTTGCTCGCCCGAACAAATGGAGCTGCATATTGCCTATGATATTGGAGCGCGGCAAGTGGCGAAGATATTGTCGAAGCGATTCGATGCGGCGACGCTGATTGCCAATTATTCGAGGTTACTTGTGGATTTAAATCGCTATCCCAGTGACCCGAATCAGATGCCCACGGTAAGTGGCGGCCACCGAGTGCCGGGGAATGAGAGTATCGGGCAAGAGGAGATTGATCGGCGACTGGAAAAGTACTTTCATCCTTACCACGATCAGCACGCGAGAATGGTGGATCAGTTGAAGTCGGCGTTTCACAAACCCATCATACTGTCGATTCATAGCTTCACACCGGAGTTAAAAGAAATTCCCAGGCCATGGCATTTTGGGGTGCTTTGGGAGGAGGATGAACAACTGGCGATTGCGCTATTGGAAGGCTTTCGGAAACAAGCCGTGAAGGAAATTCCGCAATTGAGTATCGGCGATAATCAACCCTACAGCGCTTCTACTCCGAGGGGCTACGCGATCAATGAACACGCTGCAAAAAAAGATGTGGAGATGGCGTTGATCGAAATTCGTCAGGATTTACTGCTGGATAAAGCTGGACAGGAGTGGGCCGCTGGAATCATCTTTGATGTCGTGGAACCGTTGCTAGATTATCGTCAGCTGGAACAATCTGCCTAGGCATATGCAACTAATCATCGGTAACTATAACTATTCAACCTGGTCGATGCGACCGTGGTTGTTTGTCGATTTTCACAGCTTGCCGGTTGAAATTATTCAGATGCCGCTATTTTCCGACCAATTGGCATCCTGTTTGCAGCCCCGTTTCTCCAATGGCAAAGTGCCGCTACTGCTGGACGGCGATGTCGAAGTATGGGATTCCATCGCGATACTCGAATACCTCGGCGAGTGTTACCCTGATTCGGGAGCGTGGCCGGCTGATCGAACGGCTCGTGCTGTTGCGAGGGCGGCTTGTGCCGAAATGCACTCGAGTTTTCATGCTCTTCGCAGCGAACTCCCGATGAACTGCAGACGGTATTTCCCTGATTACCGGTTAAGCGCAGAAGCGTTGGCGGATATCCATCGAGTGACTGCAATCTGGGCATATTGCAAAACACGCTTTGGTACAGGTGGTCCCTGGCTATTCGGCTCATTTTCCAACGTGGATGCGATGTTTGCGCCTGTTGTGATGCGGTTTCGGAGTGTTGACGTCAGCTTGAGCGATCTGGCAATGGAATACTGCCATACGGTCAATGCTTGCCCATCGGTAAAGAAGTGGGTGTCTCTTGCTCTGGGAGAACAAGAAGTCGTCCCGGTAGACGAAATCGATGCACCGTCAGAATTGCTTTCGCGCTGATCCCATCTGATCGTTCTCTGGGCTACAATCTGCCGCCAATTTGATTTCTACTAATTATTGTGACCGGTAATACTTTCGGACAACGCTTCAGCATAACGACATTTGGCGAGAGCCATGGCTCTGGTTTGGGCGCCGTAATCGACGGCTGCCCTCCGGGGCTAGAACTCAGTGCCGCGGATATGCAGCACGATCTGGATCGACGCAAACCGGGACAATCTCGCTACACTACCCAGAGAAAAGAGCCGGATGAAGTCGAGATTCTCTCTGGCGTATTTGAGGGTGTCACAACCGGTACACCAATTGGTTTGTTGATACGAAACACCAATCAAAAATCCAAAGACTACAGTACGATCAAGGATCGCTTCCGACCAGGTCATGCGGACTTTACCTACCAAAAAAAGTACGGTATCCGCGACTATCGGGGTGGCGGCCGATCGTCGGCACGAGAGACGGCATTACGGGTTGCGGCAGGTGCAGTTGCTAAAAAGTATCTGAATCAAACCTTCGGTACTCAAATCCGTGGATGCATCTATCAGATCGGCGATATCGCGGTCGCACAGAAAGACTGGTCTGTGGTGAATCAGAACCCATTCTTTGTGGCAGATCCTGATGCCATTGGATCTCTAGAGAACTTGATAAAAAGTATTAGAAAGCAGGGCGACTCTATCGGCGCAGGAGTGCTTGTGGAGGCACTGTCAGTACCAGTCGGCCTGGGAGAGCCTGTCTTTGACCGGCTGGATGCAGACATCGCCAAAGCGATGATGAGCATCAATGCAGCGAAAGGTGTCGAAATTGGCGCAGGTTTTAACTGTATCAAGCAGACGGGTTCGGCACATCGTGACACCATCACTGCCGAGGGGTTTATCGGGAATCAGGCCGGGGGCATCCTTGGCGGTATTTCCAGTGGGCAGGATATTGTTGCCCGCGTGGCTTTTAAACCAACCTCCAGCATTCTTGTAACCGGTGAGACGGTCAACCTAGACGGCGATACGGTCGAAATTTCTACCCCGGGCAGGCATGATCCCTGTGTGGGCATCCGTGCTGTGCCAATTGCCGAGGCAATGCTTGCCCTGGTTTTGATGGATCATGTGTTGCGTGATCGAGCGCAGAATGGTGATTCTTCTAAACGTTAGCAAATAGGGCGTTTTGGCCGCCTTGACTATGTGCAATGTGCTATTATCCGCCCCCGTTTTTTCCACCGTTGGGCTATGGCACAGACTCTATACGACAAACTTTGGGAGCAACATGTCGTCCATACCGAGGACGACGGCACGTCACTGATCTATATTGATCGGCATCTGGTTCACGAAGTCACTTCACCGCAAGCTTTCGAAGGATTGCACCTGGCCAAAAGAACCCCTTGGCGATCTGAGAGCATGCTCGCTGTACCAGATCACAATGTCCCAACGACCACTGACGGTGCGGGAATAGACGATCCAGTTTCCAGGCTTCAGGTCACAACACTGGAGCAGAATTGCCGACATTTTGGTATTACCGAGTTCGGTATGTCTGATCCGAGACAGGGCATCGTGCACGTGATAGGCCCTGAGCAAGGTGCGACTCTGCCAGGAATGACGATCGTTTGCGGCGACTCCCATACTTCAACCCATGGCGCGTTTGCTGCGTTGGCATTCGGCATAGGGACTTCGGAAGTTGAACATGTGATGGCAACACAATGTCTGATTCAGCGAAAGTCCAAAAATATGCGGGTTTGGGTTGATGGTGAGTTGCGTCAGGGCGTTACAGCGAAAGATGTTGTGCTCGCGATTATTGGCGAAATCGGAACCGCTGGAGGAACTGGTTACGCGATCGAATTTGCGGGCCCTGTCATTTCCGGCCTCTCAATGGAGTCTCGAATGACGGTTTGTAACATGGCTATTGAGGCGGGAGCCCGTTCTGGAATGATTGCGGCAGATCAAACAACTTTCGATTATCTGGAGGGCCGACCTGGAGCCCCCAAGGGAACGCTCTGGGATCAAGCCGTTGACAACTGGCGAAATCTGGTTAGTGACGCTGGCGCGCAGTTTGATCACGAAATTACTATCGACGGCAATGCAATTTTGCCCCAGGTCACTTGGGGTACGTCACCAGAAATGGTGGGAAGTATCGATGGGAATGTGCCAAATCCAGATGAAATGGCTGATCCCGTTGCTCGAGACGGTACTGCTAGGGCGCTGGAGTACATGGGTTTAGAGCCTGGAATTGAGATCCGAAAAATTCAGCCTGACCTCGTATTTATAGGATCCTGTACCAATAGCCGAATTGAGGACCTACGACAGGCAGCAGATGTTGTACGAGGTCGACAGGTTGCCGCCAATATCAAGCAGGCGCTGGTGGTTCCTGGCTCAGGTCTGGTTAAAAGACAGGCCGAGGAAGAGGGGCTGCACCAGGTGTTTATCGATGCCGGCTTTGAATGGCGCAATCCGGGATGTTCAATGTGCCTGGCGATGAATGCAGATCGACTGGAACCTGGTGAACGTTGCGCTTCTACCTCTAATCGAAACTTTGAAGGCCGGCAGGGGCAGGGTGGACGGACTCATCTTGTTTCTCCCGCAATGGCCGCTGCTGCTGCAATTGCAGGCCATTTCACAACGCCGGAGGACCTGTAAATGCAAGCTTTTACTCAGTTGGAAGGCATTGTCGCGCCAATGGATCGAGCCAATGTAGACACCGATGCGATCATACCGAAACAATTTCTTAAATCGATTAAGCGATCGGGATTTGGGCCAAACTTGTTTGATGAATGGCGCTATTTGGATCATGGAGAACCGGGCCAGGACAATAGCAAACGACCTTTAAATGAAGAGTTTGTGCTGAATCAGCCGCGTTACCAGGGTGCAACCATTTTGCTGGCACGGGAGAACTTTGGATGTGGTTCATCCAGGGAACATGCTCCCTGGGCGCTGCTTGATTATGGCTTTCGCTGCGTCATCGCCCCGAGTTTTGCGGATATCTTTTTTAATAACTGTTTCAAAAATGCTATATTACCTGTTGTTTTAAATGACAAAATAGTAGATGATCTGTTCTCTCGGGTAGCGTCGGTCGATGGATACACTATTTCGGTTGATCTTCCAGAGCAAAAGATCATCACACCTGAAGGTGATCAAATAGATTTTGAAGTGGAAACTTTTCGTAAGCACTGTCTAATCAATGGCCTGGACGACATAGGTCTGACGTTGGAAAAGTCCGATGCGATCAAGAACTATGAACTTCGAAGGAAAACTGAAGCACCGTGGCTGTTTTAGTGGTGCAAACCAAACCGATAAGGTAATGCTGAGGGGAAACAAGGGGAACCCTACTATTGGGCTTTTTACCTTGTCGGTACAGATAACAAAACCATAGAATCAACATGCGTAAATTGACTCCATTGGTTGCGGCATCAAGCTTCGCAACATTGTTAGCAACAATTCCACAGTCTGGTTATGCGCTGGGCTTGGGGAAGCTGAGTGTCGAGTCTGACCTCGGAGAACCACTTCAACTCGTTATCCAGCTGGATTCTGTTTCTGCTTCTGAAGCGGAAACGCTCGACGTGACTTTGGGAAGTCGATCAGATTTCACCCGTGCAAACGTGGAATATCCAGTGTTAGGGGATCAACTGGTTTTTGAGCTTGTCGAGGGAGATGACGGGCGGTATCAGGTCATCATTACGACCTCTGATCCAGTGCAAGAGGCCTATTTGCACTTCCTGGTTACGGCAAACTGGTCTGGTGGTAAAGCGGTTCGCGAATACACAGCGTTACTGGATCCGCCTTTATATACTGGCAACACGGGTGCTGTGGTAAATCTTGCAGGAGATACTGCAGTGGCAGATGCTGACGAAGCGCCTGCTGCAGATGAAGGGGAAAGCCAAACGCTTGCGGAGATCAATGCAAGCACTACAGACACTGTTGTGACCAGCAGTACCCCAGCCGCTCGAAACGCATCTGCCGGTGAAACTATCACCGTGTCGCGGGGAGATACTCTTTCGCAGATCGTCAACGATATGAGCAAACCTGGTGATGTGGATTATTTCCAGGCTCTGGAAGCAGTCTATCGCAAGAATCCAGGTGCGTTTATTGATTCCAACATGAACCTGCTGCGATCTGGCGCAACGCTCGAGGTGCCGAGCTTTGAAGAAATGCGGGCAGTATCTCGAAGCGAATCTGTTGCATCATTCAGTGAACAACTGGCGCGTTTTAACGAATACCGAGGTGTTGTTGCACAGCAGCAGGAAGAAGAGTCGAGCGACACCCTCAATGAATTAATCGAAGAAGCCGAGACCGAGGCTGTTGAAGAAGAAGTAGCGGCTTTGACCACCGAAGAACCCGCTGTTGAAGTGGCAACGGAAGAGACCGCTCCGGAAATAGATGAGTCGGATCTCCAAGCAGCTGTGGAAGAAGCTGTTGAGACGGAAGCGACCCTAACAGTTGGGCAAGATGTAGAACCGGATGCGGTGGTAGAGGCCGATGACAATGCGGCGCAGATCGAAGCGCTTAAACTGCAGCTCGCTCAGCTTGAGGAGAGCGTGCTTTCTGATAGCGCTGAAAGTGAGAATACTACTGGTCAACTGGAAGAGTTGCAGTCAGCGACAGATCGAATTTCAACACTGATTGAGGTCGAAGATACCAATCTGGCCAATCTACAGAATAACTTGACTGGGGAAGAAGTGGCGCAAGATTTGGCCGATCCCGAGTCTGGAGAAGTTGTTGCCGAGTCAATTGAAGAGAGTTTGAGTGAGCAAGACGAGTCTGCAGTCGCTGCCGCCGAAGAGGCCCTGGCCGCTATTGATCAGAGTGTGATTGAGTCTTCTCAGGAGGCAGCGGACGCGGCGATCGAATCAGTAGAAGACGCCGTCGAAGAGGCCGTTAGTCAAACCGCCAACATTGCCTCAACGGAAGATGATGTGACCGGTACAGAATCTGAGGCTAGCGTAGAGGAACAGGTTGCTATTGAAGCTGAGGAAAATGTTGGAGAGGATGACTCCAATCAGGAAGTGGCTGCGGTTGCTGCCGTTCCCGCTAGTGACACCGACTCTACCGGAACAGACGGAGATGGAGCTGAAACTACCGAGGCAGGCGTTGACGATAGTGGTAACGCCATCGAATCTGCGGTTCGCAAAGTTTCCGAATCCAGTCTACTTGATTCAGTAAAGAGCATGTTCTCTGCGCTGCCCGAATACGGACTAAAAATTGCGGCAGGTTTGCTCGCGCTTCTGCTCGGTTTGTTCGTCTGGCAGCGACAAAAGACGCGCCGAGAATATGATGCCAGTATGCTGGACATCGAAACGGAAGAAGTTTCACTGAATTCTGAAGCCTCTATCCAACGTATGAGTGACGCCTCCGGTATTGATCTCGCAAGTGCGAATGACAGTGCCCTTGAGCTGACGATCGGTGGTGGTATGTCGTATCTGAGTGAACAAGGAATCACCGGAGTCAATGAAGAAGAAAACGAAGTTATTAAAGCAGGTGCGGTAGACCCACTTGCGGAAGCTGATGTCTACCTGGCTTACGATCGAGATGAGCAGGCGATCCAGGTGCTAAAAGAAGCATACGTTGATGCACCGGAGCGCGGTGAACTCGCCGAAAAGCTGCTGGAGATTTACCATAAACAGGATGACAGAAGAGCTTTCGATGAGCTCGCAGCGGAACTCCATCAACAGAGCGATTCCACCCAGAACTTTAACTGGGAACGCGTTGTGTCGATGGGGCGCGAAGTGAGCCCGGATAATCCTCTCTACACTGGAGATACGCCCCCCCAGGCCGCAGCACCGACAACATCTTCTGACTCAGAATTAGATCTCGACGATGATCTGATGATGGAGACGGAAAAACCCGCTACACCAGCCGTTGGCGCAGGTATGGCAAGTACCAATGATCTGGATATGTTGAGCCTTGGCGCAGACACCTCTGCTACCGCGGTCAACGCCCTAGAGATTGATGATCTGGATATCGACCTCACTCCGCCCAAGTCAGATGGTGCAGACCCGGCCGATGCCCCAACGCTGAGTCAGATAATCAACGAGAATGTTGAAGGTAAGCTATCCATGGATGACGATTCAGATGAGAAGGAGGTGACTCTTGATACCGGTTCTTCACTGGATTTGAATCTGGGCAGTGACGACGATTTGCAGTTCAATCGCATCGAAGAAGAGTCGAAAAAAGCAGTGGAAGAACCTGCAGAGGCAGATTCTGAACTCGTTATCAGCGGGTTGGATCAACAATCAGTAATGACTCAGGAGACTGATTCGTCAATGAGTCAACTTGAACCCTATCATGAATCAGAGACCGCCCTTGAACTGGCAAAGGCCTATATGGAGTTGGGCGAGCAGGAAATAGCGAAAGGGTTTATTGAAGAAGTGTTGAACGAAGGCAGTGAGAAACAGAAAGGAAAAGCCCGCTCCCTGATTAAGGAGCTCACGAGTTAATGGATTGAGCTCGGAAAGTGATCTAAATTAAAAAAGCGGGCTAAGCCCGCTTTTTTTTGCTGTCTACATGTTTAACAGTATTAAACTTTCTGAACTGGTAATAGTTAATGATTGTAAGCGACCATGACTAGGCCAAGTTTCTGTTCAGCTTCGCGGATTGCAGAGAGCTCTTCGGCAGTCAAAGACGCATATTCGGGAGTAGGTTCAACCGCAACAATGACTTTACCTAACTGCTGTTCCAGTTGTTTGATCTCTTTTAGCTGCTCCGCATCAACTGCGGCAGGTGCGTATTCAGGGCTCATGGTTCGACCTCTAACGATAAATTGACTCATTTAAACCACTATATCATGTCAACATAACGATACTGTGAAGATGTGAACTACGTCTCAGATTTCTTTAAGTGATTGATATTTAGAGATTTTATCGATATAAGACTGTGAGGCGTAGGCGAGGTCGTCGATCTGTTCTGCGGAAAGCGGACGAATCGCCTTCGCCGGGGAGCCAATGATCAGGGATCCATCGGGGAAAGACTTTCCCTCTGTGATGAGTGATCCCGCCCCAACGATACAGTTTTTACCGATTACGGCACCATTCATCACGGTGCTTCCAATACCAATCAGACTATTGTCGCCGATGGTGCAGCCGTGCAGCATGACGCTATGCCCGACTGTCACTCGTTGACCTATTGAAATAGGGTAGCCAGGGTCGGTATGCAATACTGAGTTATCTTGTACATTAGACCCCTTACCGATTTCTATTTGATCATTATCGGCTCTGATCACCACGCCAAACCAAACGCTGGCTTCGCCAGCCATCACCACCGAGCCTATGAGGACAGCACCCGGTGCGACATATGCACTAGCGTCTATGGCAGGGGATTGTTCGTCTATTTGATAAATTGCCATATATTTTGGGTACCTCTACATGAGAAAGGGTTTATCCAAATCACGCACCGCTTTTTCTTTCACACTCATTGCACCAGAGAATAGATCCGACAACTTTTCTTGAAACGATTTCTTTCTTTTATATTCGATTTTTAAAAGATCGGCATCTTGGCGATTTTGCATGAGGTAGTCATCGCTGGTTTGCAACACATCCACCAGACCAAGCTCCAGTGCTTTGGTGCCCAGCCAGTGTTCCCCTGTTGCGACTTTTTCAATATCTAAATCTGGTCGTTGTTCCCGAATGAATTCCTTGAACAAGGTGTGAGTCTCTTCCAGCTCAGCTTGCATTTTCTCTCGGGCTTTGTCGGTGTTTTCTCCAAACATGGTGAGTGTCCGTTTATATTCCCCCGCAGAGAGCTGTTCAAAATCAATTTTGTTGTCCTTCAACAATCGATGCAAGTTCGGGATCTGGGCCAGCACACCGATTGAACCAATAATAGAAAACGGTGCCGCCAAAATTTTGTTGGCAACACAGGCCATCATGTAACCACCGCTCGCGGCGACCTTGTCTACCGCAATAGTGAGGGGGATTTTGTGATCGCGGATTCTCTGCAACTGACTAGCGGCGAGACCGTAGCTGTGCACCATACCACCGCCGCTCTCCAGCCTCAGTAGAACCTCATCAGAAGCGGAAGCATTGGTTAAGATAGCGCTGATCTCGTGGCGCATGGCTTCGGTATCGCTAGCCCGAATGTCACCATCGAAATCGAGTACAAAAATTCGTTTCTTCTCCGGCTTCTCCTCTTCACTTTTCGATTTTTTGCGATTCTTTTTCTCCTCCTTTGCTTCCTTCTTCTCAGCTTTTCTTTTCTCCTTTGCCAGAAGTTTCTGCATTTGAGGGCTCATCGAGGCATGCCCGAGTGCCTGCTCCATTTGTTCGAACTCCTCGTTGAGAAGTGTCAGTTCTATTTCTGCCTCCCCTCCTTTTTTCTGTTTGGCGACCGTGGCAAAAATGCTGCCAAATACCACCATTAGCGCCACAACAATAGTGATGGCTTTTGCCAAAAATAGACCGTATTCGTGTAAAAATTCCATAGAGATTGAGTCGTCGAGGTGAGTTACTTGCTGTTATTTGCCCAACTGTCACGTAATGTAACGATTCTATTGAATACGGGCTGATTTACGGAGCTGTCGGGATCCTGGTAAAAATACCCGACGCGCTCAAACTGAAATCGCAGGTCAGGAGACGCCTCAGCGAGAGAAGCCTCAAATTTACAATTCTTCAGCGTAATCAGAGATTCATCGTTTAAATGATCGGTAAAGGCAACTGATTTATCTTCTAACGGGTTTTCAACTTGGAACAAGCGGTCGTATAGTCTGACTTCGCCAGTCACCGCGTCGGCCGCATTGACCCAGTGGATAATACCTTTTACTTTTCCTTCCTCAGGTTGTTTTCCATTTCTTGTTTCGGGTAAGTATTTGCATCGCAGGGTGATGGCATTGCCCTCTTGATCCCTCTCGATTTCGCTGCACTCGATCACAAACGCATTTCTTAAGCGGACTCTCCGGCCAGGCCCGAGGCGGAAAAACTTGGCTGGTGGATCTTCCATAAAATCATCCTGGTCAATATACAAGGTACGGGAGAGTGAAACAGTTCTCTTGCCCAGAGACTCATCTTTAGGGTGATTGGAAACGGTAAATGCCTCTGTTTCGTCTTCCGGATAGTTCTCGAGAATGACTTTCAGCGGCTTAAGCACTGCCATAGCTCTTGGCGCTTTGGGATCGAGGTCTTCTCTCACCGCGTTTTCAAGTACCAGCATATCGATTACGTTTGCTTTTTTTGTGATTCCCACTTGGCTAATAAAGTGGTTCACCGAAGCGGGAGTGAAACCGCGTCGTCGCAACCCGGATATTGTCGGCATTCGAGGGTCATCCCAACCGCCGACCAGGTTTGATTCAACCAGCTGTGTAAGCAAGCGCTTGCTCATTACTGTGTAGTTAAGGTTGAGTCGGGAAAACTCAATTTGACGCGGTTGGGAGGGTGCCGAGATATTATCGATAAACCAGTTGTACAAGGGCCGGTGATCCTCAAACTCTAGCGTACACAGGGAATGGGTGACGCCCTCAATTGCGTCACTCAATCCATGGGTAAAATCGTACATTGGATATATACACCATTTATTTCCCGTACGCTGATGATCGTGATGGCGTATTCGGTAGATCACCGGGTCTCGCAGATTGATATTCGGAGACGCCATATCGATCTTGGCCCGAAGCACACGTTCTCCATCGGCATATTCTCCCTTACGCATGCCTTCGAATAGCGCTAGATTGTCAGCGACCGTTTGATCGCGATCCGGGCTGTTTTTACCGGGTTCAGTCAGCGTGCCGCGATACTCACGAATTTGGTCTGCGGGTAAGCTGTCAACATAAGCCAATCCTTTTTCGATCAGCTCAACAGCAAAACGATACAGCTGATCGAAATAATCTGATGCATGGGCGATATCACTCCACTCATACCCTAACCAGCGCACGTCTTCTTCGATCGCCTCAACAAACTCGATGTCCTCTTTGACCGGGTTGGTATCGTCGAACCGGAGGGTGCATTTACCGCCGTAGTCACGCGCAATACCGAAATTTAACCAAATAGACTTCGCATGTCCGATATGCAGATAGCCATTGGGTTCTGGAGGAAAGCGAGTAATGATCTCCTCGTGTTTGCCGTTTTCCATGTCTTCATCGATGATTTGACGGATGAAGTTGCTCGGTGTTGATGTGTCGTTCATGCCTTAAATGGGCCGGGCTGTGGTTCGGGTAGAACAGCGTGTCAAAGGGTGGCGGAGTATAGCTCAAACCATTGCCAGGGAATATTCTGCAGCGTCCTATTCCTTTATTAACAACCGATCTAATACGCCTTCGTAACAGTGAGTGAGCAATTCAAGATCTTCTATAGATATGCACTCGTTCACTTTGTGGATAGTGGCATTGATCGGCCCCAGCTCGACCACCTGAGCGCCTGTCGGTGCAATAAAGCGACCGTCTGAGGTGCCGCCAGAAGTAGAGGTTTCTGGGGAATAACCGGTTACTCCCCGTATACTTTCTGATACTGCTTTTATCAGCTCTCCATGCTGGGTTTCAAAAGGCTGACCGCTGAGTCGCCAGTCAATCGAGTACTCAAGATTTTGCCTGTCAAACAAGGCTTCTGTGGTCTTGCGTAAATAGTCTTCTGTGACTTCGGGGGAAAATCGGAAGTTCATGGATACTTCCAATGATCCTGGAATCACATTGCTTGCACCGGTACCGCCATGAATGTTGGAAAGTTGGAGGCTGGTAGGTTGGAAATTATCATTTCCTTGATCCCATTCGATTGCAATCAGTTCCTGCAGCGCAGGCAGCGCTAGGTGAATCGGATTGCGGGCCAGATGAGGGTAGGCGATATGCCCTTGAACACCGTGGAATATGATTTTCGCGCCCAGTGAGCCCCTTCTGCCTACCTTGATAACATCCCCCAGGCGCTCGGTGCTGGTTGGTTCGCCCACGATACAGTGATCGATTATCTGGCCTCGTTCCGCCAGGACGTCGAGTACCGCGACAGTACCGTCGGTCGCTGGCCCCTCCTCATCACTGGTAATTAATAGGCCGATAGCGCCACGATGCTCCCTGTTCTTTTTCAGAAAAGATTCGCATGCACAAATAAACGCGGCGATACTGCCCTTCATATCGGCCGCACCACGGCCATGCAGCATACCCTCTCGAATCTCACCCTGGAAAGGGGGTATTTGCCATTGTTCCAACGGCCCGGTTGGTACGACGTCGGTGTGGCCGGCAAAAACTACTAGAGGCTCCGTGGAGCCTTTGGTTGCCCATAAATTAGTGACGCTTCCTCGATTTATTTGCTCACAATGAAAACCCAAGGGCTGTAAGCGCTTAGTGAGTAATTGTTGGCAGCCTTCATCGGCAGGTGTGACCGAGGGTTTTTGAATCAGTGCTTGTGCAAGCTGGGTAGTTGGCGATAGGTCAGAAGCAGTTGCTGGAGCCATAGGAGTGTATGCTGAAATGTTGCGTTTAACGGGAGAAAGCCTTATCCTGATTGTATATCAATGATCACAATACCCTTGCGATCGTAGGGTCATGAATCTTCACCTTTCCGCAGTTTACTGTGCCAAATAAAGACTGGTTTCAATCTTCTCTCGGGCTCTGGTTGTTAGACCAGGAAATGACGCAATGCCAGCAGCTTGTTCCTGACGGGTATTACCCTAGCGCACTTCAACTTGGGCTCTCCGGTCACAATTTTCTATCCGGTATCGAAATCGGCAGCCGGTTTCAGGCAGTGTTACCCTCGGATGTCTCGGTAGAGAAATCCGATCATGTGGATGAGCAAAGTGGTGCCCATCAGGTCTTTGCTAGAGCAAGTGCACTGCCTTTCTCTGATAAAACCCACAGTCTGATTGTGCTTCCCCATGTTCTTGATTCCTGCAGTGATCCCCACGCGATGCTGAGAGAGGTCAATCAGATACTGATTCCAGAGGGCTGTTTGGTGATGACCGGATTTAACCCAATGAGCCTTTGGCGTGCCCCATGGCAACGTCGACATCACTTCGAAAATGCCCCATGGAGTGGTCAATACTATCGGGTTCGCCGTGTACAAGATTGGCTGTCATTGCTGGGGTTCGACATTGTCGGTGGCAGCATGATGGCGTACTCCCCCCCAATACAAAACGAGAAGTTACGTAATCGATTCGGGTTTATGGAAAAAATGGGAGACCGTTGGTGGCCGGCTCTCGGCGCAAGCTGGATCATCGTGGCGCGTAAGCGGGAAATTATCACCAGCGGTGAACATAAGCGTCGGGCGTGGCAAAGATTTATCCCGGCTATCGCAAGGCCAGCGGTCTCTTCTGGAGGACTGCGCAGTGCTAGCAAAGAGTCGAATGCGGTGAATTTGCGCTTGGTCGTCAGCAACTACAGTCACGAAACGTAGACGACGCGTTTAACTAATGGCTCGACAAAAAATGGTGACCATCTACACAGATGGTGCCTGCAGAGGCAATCCTGGGCCCGGAGGTTGGGGTGCAGTGCTCATGTCAGGGGGGCATGAAAAATCATTACTGGGTGCGGAAGCCTTGACTACGAATAATCGAATGGAGCTCAAAGCCGCCATTGAGGCACTTTCTGCGCTGAAAGGTCGATGTGATGTCTCATTGTTTACCGACTCAGAATACTTACGCCGCGGTGTGTTGGAGTGGCTGGAGGGCTGGAAAAAAAGGGGTTGGCGAAACGCGGCGAAAAAACCTGTGAAAAACAGGGATCTTTGGGAGCAACTCGACGCGTTGTTAACAGCGCACGACATAGAGTGGCATTGGGTCAAGGGGCACTCTGGCGATCCTGGTAATGAACGCGCGGACCAGCTGGCAAATCAGGCCATCGATAACATGGCTGAAGGAACGCCATAAATACCATTCAATATGCGAGCGAATAGAATCCAATGAGACAAGTCATTCTGGACACCGAGACAACAGGTTTAGAGCCCAAACAGGGGCATAAAATCATTGAAATTGGTTGTATCGAAATGGTGAATCGTCGAATGACCGGCAATACCTTCCACCACTATGTGCACCCGCAACGAGAAATCGATGAGGCCGCCATTGAGGTGCATGGCATTACGTTGGAAAAGCTCGAAGGTAAGCCACTGTTTGCGGATCTGGCGGAGGAGTTATTGTCGTTTCTCCGAGATAGCGAGCTGATCATTCACAACGCGCCATTTGATGTGGCATTTCTCAATCATGAGTTCAAGTTAGCAGGTTATTCTGATGGGGTGATTGAAACCCATTGCGAAGTTTTGGATTCGCTGGTGATGGCGCGACACAAACACCCGGGACAGAAAAATAATCTAGATGCGTTATGTCGTCGCTATGAAGTCGACAACAGCCAGCGCGAGCTGCATGGAGCGTTGCTGGACGCAGAAATTCTGGCGGATGTCTACCTGGCCATGACGGGAGGACAGATCTCATTGATTGGCGAGTCTGAGGATATCACCCAGTCAGGCAGAGATCATGGGGGAACAAATGAAATTGATGGTTCGCGGCCTTTGGTCAAAACGCCGCTGATACCTGCTTCTGCAGAAGAGCTGGAAGCGCATGAAAAATGGCTGGCGCTGCTAGAGCAGGAAGCGCCGGGTAGAGTGGTCTGGAATCAAACCGATGAATCCGCGTACTAACCAGCGGGTTTCTTAACCCCAGGGTTGGCAGATGAAGGAGCTGGTCGATCTGGCGCATGATGCGATCAGAACGGGAGATATCTCGAAAAAAGTGGCGCTCATCAGTGAGATGCGATCGCTGTGCCAGTCATCGTCAGCAGTCTCGCTGTCCCACCGAGAGTCAGCTGCGCTTATAGATCAGCCTGGAATGCCGTCTGGTTTGCGGTTAGTCCATCCCAGAGACCTTCCTCGAAGGAGCTTGCAGTCGATTGAAGGTAAAGCGGGTTTCTTGCACGCGATCGCACATATCGAATTTAATGCAATCAACCTCGCCCTGGATGCAATCTACCGATTTTCAGAGATGCCTGATGAATTTTACGCTGACTGGTTGCTGGTGGCTGAGCAAGAGGCAGACCATCACAATAGAATTGCCGCTTGCCTTGAGCGAATGGGTTATCGATATGGTGATTTCCCGGCGCACAATGGGCTTTGGGATATGGCGTTGAAAACCGCGAATGACCTAATTAGCCGTATGGCAATGGTTCCCTGTGTGTTTGAAGCCAGAGGGTTGGATGTGACCCCACCGATGATCGATAAGCTCAAGAGGGCGGGTGAGATCGAAAGCGCAAAGGTTTTACAGTTTATCCTTGAGGAAGAAATCGGCCACGTGAGAATTGGTGTAAGGTGGTATCAATACGCCTGTCGACGTGCAGGGTTGGATCCAATCGATACGTTTCTTTCACTATTACAAAAATATCTGCCCAATAAAAAACAGGGGCCATTTAACCTGCACCATCGACGGGAAGCGGGATTCAGCGAAGAATGGCTGTCGAAACTTGAGGGGTTGTCAGGGTAGAACCTTTTTATATGGCTTGACCTCCACGGATTCATAAACGCCAGCGGCGATATAAGGATCCGCATCGGCCCAGGACTGGGCATCCGCCAGGGAATTAAATTCCGCGATAATCAAACTGCCGGTAAAGCCGGCAGGACCGGGGTCTTCGCTGTCTACCGCTGGGGATGGCCCCGCGACGAGAAGGCGGCCTTGGTTAACGAGCAGCTTTAAACGTTCCACATGAGCTGGTCTGGCAGCCAATCGAGCCTCCAGACTGTTTTGCGAATCGGTGGCATAAATCGTGTAATACATACGTGTTTTTCTAATGAGATTGTCGTTAGTGCGAAGTGTAATATCTTCGCAGGTTGGTTAGTATAGTGGCATCAGAATGGGATCGAAAATCGGGCGCTGAAATGGTTGCGATTCTCAGTCTGGTCCATAAACAGATTTGTATAAAAAGCCCCGCGAGACTAGAACAATTAAAGAAAAGAAATATATTGTCGTAGAAGGCCCTATTGGTGTGGGTAAAACAACCCTGGCGCGCAAAATGGCGGCTTCCATTGGCGCGGGCCTCATGTTGGAGCAGCCAGATGACAACCCTTTTTTAGAGCGCTTTTATCGTTCTCCAACGCAATACGCATTGCAAACCCAGTTATATTTTTTATTTCAACGGGTCAAACAGCTTACTGGGCTTCGTCAGGGAGATTTGTTTTCGCCGATTCATATCGCCGATTTTATGCTGCAAAAAGACCCGCTATTCGCGCGGTTGACGCTGGATGAGGACGAGCTGTATTTGTATGAGCAGGTTTACAAACAATTAGCCCCTGAAGTGCCGACACCTGATCTGGTTATTTATCTACAAGCACCCACGGATGTGCTGGTGAAACGCATCCGCAAACGAGGTATCTTGTTCGAGCGTAATATGGAACGAGATTATTTGGAGGAATTGTCCGAAGCCTATACCCGCTTCTTTTTGGGATATCATGATTCAGCATTATTGATGATCAATGCTGAAAACATCAATTTTCTCGACAACGAAGAACACTATGAACTCTTGCTGGATCAGGTGAAGTCTATTCAATCTGGTAGGCACTATTTTAATCCGGCGATCTAATTCCTATTTCCATGAATCAATCCGCAGCTGACTTAAAACATAAACAACCCTCCCTCCGAACTGTTGCCATGCCGGCAGATGCCAACCCCGCAGGGGATATATTTGGCGGATGGATCATGGCGCAAATGGACTTGGCGGGTGCTATTTACGCCAGCTATGAGGTGAAAGGAAGACTAGTAACCGTGGCGGTGGAATCTATGAACTTTCACCTTCCGGTTTTTATAGGAGACCAGGTAAGCTGCTACTGTGATACAACTCGCATAGGGACAACTTCGATTTCAATTCATATTGAAGCATGGGTGCGAAGGCGAGCTTCGGATGTAGAGCTTCTGAAAGTGACCGAAGCGACCTATACCTTTGTTTCGATAGACGAGAACCGGCGACCGATTCCGATCAAGCGGCATAAGGGGGACTAGACAACATAGGATTTATACCGCCTTAACACTCAGTTGCTGATCACTGGGCATTGTCTGTCAAGCCTTTTATGCGGGTTGTCCCAATGAAACTTTAGGTACCTATCCGTTTGAAAAGTTATCCGTAGTGCAATGCAGAAACGTGTCTCGACGACAAAAATGTATTAGCCGTAGGTGCCTGTTACCCCTCCGCCCATTGCTTAAATCGAGATAGTATTTATCCTTTACCCTCGACCTGTTCCCCTGGCGAGTTCTCCGACAAACTTATGAACGTTGTTGACGAGGTCTGCAGAGGGGATTCCCGCGTCTATCCCTTGCGCAATTATATTAACGATTGCAGAACCTACGACTGCACCCTCTGCTACCGATAATATTTCCGCCACTTGCTCAGCTGTTTTAATACCAAAGCCGACTGCAATCGGAAGATCCGTGTGACGCTTTAGTCGCGCCACCGCTTCTTCCACCGAGTTTTGTGCGGCTGATTGCGTGCCAGTGATGCCCGCGATGGAAACGTAATAGACGAAGCCAGAACTGTTTTGCAATACAGTCTCAAGACGGTGATCATCAGAGGTAGGGGTAGTCAAACGAATCCAGTTAAGACCTGCAGTCATACAGGGGTGACATAACTCCTCATCCTCTTCGGGAGGCAGGTCTACAATAATGAGACCGTCGACGCCAGCGACAATGGCTGCATCGATAAATCCTTGTACACCGAAGTAGTGAATGGGGTTGTAATAGCCCATTAAGATTATCGGCGTATCAGTATCTTGCTCTCTGAATTTGGCGACAGAATCCAGTGTCTTTTGTAACGTCATGCCATTCCCAAGAGCGCGTAGGTTCGCAAGCTGTATGGCAGGACCATCCGCCATGGGATCAGAGAAAGGCATGCCTAACTCAATAATGTCCGCCCCGGCCCTAGGAAGACCAAGCAGGATTTCCGTTGCCGTCTCGAGATCGGGGTCACCTGCAGTAAGGAAAGTAACCAGTGCTCCACGCCCTTCTTGTTGAAGCTTGGCGAAACAGCGATTTAGTCTATCTGGTTTATTCATCAGGCTTTCTCTGTCTCGGTGGCAATATTCACTCCTAGAGCTTCGGCGACGGCAAAAACATCTTTGTCGCCCCGACCACAGAGATTCATCAAGATAGTTTTGTCTGAGCTCATTTTTGGAGCAATTTTGGCGACATGCGCTAAAGCATGAGAAGGCTCCAATGCTGGAATTATCCCTTCCGTTCGACAGCATAACTGGAAGGCATCTAGCGCTTCGCTGTCGGTGACCGAGATATATTTCACTCTTCCGGTTTCATGCAACCAGGAGTGCTCGGGTCCGATACCAGGGTAATCCAGTCCAGCCGAGATGGAATGTGCGTCGATAATTTGGCCGTCGTCGTCCTGCAGTAGGTAAGTTCTGTTACCGTGCAACACGCCCGGCTGTCCGCCGGTTAGGGATGCCGCATGCTCGCCGGTATCGATGCCGTGCCCTGCGGCCTCCACACCAATAATTTCTACCGATTCATCGTCGAGGAATGGGTGGAACAAACCGATCGCATTGGAGCCGCCTCCAATGCAAGCGATGATAGTGTCTGGCAGATTCTCCTCGCGTTTAAGAAACTCTTCTCGCGCTTCTAAGCCAATCACCGATTGGAAATCTCTCACCATCTCTGGGTAAGGGTGCGGGCCCGCTGCGGTACCGATAATGTAAAACGTGTCTTCCACATTCGCCACCCAATCACGTAGAGCATCATTCATGGCGTCTTTCAGAGTGGCGGTGCCACTGGTAACAGGCACAATTTCCGCACCTAGCAGCTTCATCCTGAACACATTGGGTGCCTGACGCTCGATATCCTTTGCACCCATGTATACCACGCACGGTAAGTCAAACAGCGCACAAACAGTCGCTGTTGCTACACCATGCTGACCCGCCCCGGTTTCCGCGATAATGCGTTTTTTGCCCATTCGTTTCGCAAGCAGAATCTGCCCAAGGGTATTGTTGATCTTATGGGCGCCCGTGTGGTTGAGCTCATCGCGTTTGAAGAATACTCTCGCTCCCCCCAATTCTTCGGTGAGCCGCTTAGCAAAATAAAGTGGACTTGGTCTACCGACATAATCCTTAGAAAAATAGGCTAGTTCTTCACGAAACTCTTCGTCATCCCGGTATTGGTAGTAAGCCTTCTCCACCTCCAATATCAGTGGCATCAGGGTTTCAGCCACATAACGACCGCCAAAGATGCCGAAATGCCCTTTGGCATCGGGTCCGGAGCGGTAAGATTCTAGTGCGGGACGGTTCATATGTTTTTGTGCTTTTGATCGCGTGGGCGGCAGATTATACCTATCGGGTAGATTGTTGACATACTCTGAATGCCTCTAATATCATCGGGTTTGCGCCGATTTGAGTTTCAGCTTGCGGGCGCGTTAGAAATACGGCTAAAGAGAACACCGGCAACCTGCCTGTGCGAAGCGATGGGCTTCAACTCCTTTAGTTCGTAAAGGGGTGCACAAGGCGGGTTTTTTTATGCCCGCTCTGTATTTCCTCGAATTGAATCACTGACAAGGTAAATACATTGAGTAGAGTTAGTCATGGGTGTAGTTTGAGCACTGATGCCAATCTGGTATCCCCAGATTATGCAATGGAAACAAGGGCGGTTCGCAGTGGTCAGCTCCGCACGGCGGAAGGCGAACACAGCGAACCAATATTCGTAACATCGAGCTTCATTTTTTCTAGTGCCAGGGAAGCCGCTGCTAGATTTAGTGGTGATGAAGACGGCAATATCTATTCACGATTCACCAATCCTACTGTGCACGGTTTCGAGCGCAGGTTGGGGGCCATGGAGGGTGCAGAATTCTGTATCGCCACCAGCTCTGGTATGGCGGCAATTACCGGCTTAGTGCTCAGTAACCTGAGACCTGGAGACCATATTATTGCTTCTTGGGAGATGTTTGGTTCTACGGTCTCATTGTTCAGCAAGGTATTCGACCAATTCGATATCAAATTAACCCTGGTGCCTGTCGCAAATACTGAAGCCTGGAAGAGTGCGATTCGACCAGAAACCAGAATGTTATTTCTCGAAACACCTTCCAATCCGCTTTGTGAGATTGCCGATATCGGTGCGTTGGCCGATATCGCCCGGGAGCAACAGGCCTTGCTCGTTGTAGATAACTGTTTTTGTACCCCGGTTCTGCAGCAGCCACTGGCGCTGGGTGCGGATGTGGTGATACACACTGCCACTAAGTATATCGATGGCCAGGGGCGCTGCGTCGGTGGTGCAATGCTGACCAATGACGAATCAATCCACGACGCATTTTTCGCCATGTTACGCACCACCGGGCCCACTATGAGCCCTTTCAATGCCTGGGTCTTTCTGAAAGGCCTGGAAACCCTACCGCTGCGGATGGCGCAACATTGTAAAAACGCCAGTGATATTGCGTTCTGGCTACTCGAACAAGACAAGATAGATCAAGTGTTTTATCCTGGTCTGCCAGGGCATCCTGGGCACAGCCTGGCGAAACGACAGCAGTCTGATTTCGGCGGTGTGGTATCTTTCAAAATCAAGGGGGACCAAGAAGCGGCTTGGGAACTAATCGATGCCACCAGAATGCTTTCGATCACAGCGAATCTTGGAGATGCCCGCACAACCATCACGCATCCAGCTACCACCACCCACGCGCGAGTTACTGCTGATCAACGAAAGCGCGCTGGAGTAGGGCCCAATTTGATTCGAATTTCCGCTGGACTGGAAGACTCTGGTGACATTATTGAAGACCTTGCTCGCGGATTGAAATGACCGTTGCTCCAGTAGCCAGCAGAGCTTCGCTGGCTTGGCGGCAGGTTGCAATGGCCTCAAACCCCTTTAGGACATACTGACGGCAGAGTTCCAGTCCGATGCCGCGATTGGTTCTGGTGATAAGAATTCGGTTCACAGTGGGAAGTTCGCGATTTTTCCGATTGTATGACAGGATGAGGCTGATTTAGTCGCTGGTGAGTTTGACGGGATGGCGGAGTCAATTTATAGTTCCCCTCCCTAACTGAGGTGATACCCTGAAAAGTCATGGAGCAGTCCATTGAAAAACTGGAGAGGCGCGTCTCTGAGCTCATCAAACTGGCGGAGTCCATGAATCGAGACAATGAAATCTTGCGAAACGATCAACGCATGTTAAGACAAGAGTTCAAAGCCCTTCAGGAAAAGAATAAAATTGCGCGTGGTCGGGTGGAGCAGATTGTGGCGAGACTCAAATCGCTAGAAGCTTAATCATACTGACTGCGCCTCACCAACCCATTGAAACACTGATTATCAACCCGATTTCTAATCTCTTGATTTATGTCCGCAAATAAAAAAAGCGTTAAGGTCAATATCATGCAACGTGAATTTACGATCGCATGCACCGATGAAGAAGCGTCGGGAGTGATGAGAGCGGCGGAGTATTTGGACAATCAAATGCGCCAAATCGTTGAAAACAATCAGGCCCTTGGGGCTGATCGATGCGCCATCATGGCAGCATTGAATATCAGTCACGAGCTTCTCGAAGCGCGAGAGAATATCGGCGAAGATAGTGACGTGAGTGATCGCCTTGAAAAGCTGCATGACCAGATTGATGATGCGATGGGGGCAATACGCCAAGTCGCTATTTAGATCGCGGTCTCTGCCACGAGTTTTGAATTCACACTCTGGTGCAGACCACAGTCGGAAACAAATTTCAAGCTACGAAAAGTGGCATGCAGTCTGATAAACTCCCACACGCGTTGCCTGCAGTACTCGAGGTGTTCTCCGAATCCCTTAGAACCTAATATACAATTTCGGGTGCTTCTATGGACGGCGGGCGTGTATGAACACGGTGCAAACCGGTGGGAATCCCGAAGCTGTCTTTTGTGCCCACTTGAACCTTCCGGTTCAAGGTAAAGCGAACACACGATACAGGTGGGTAACGCAACTAACTTTTCCAGGCGTGGACATCCACGTTTGGTCTAAATGTCAGGTAAAAATGGGTCTTAAAATTAGATCTAAGTGTTCTGAATTTCACAGCGATATTCCCTAAAACAGGAAATCGGCGAGGGCTTTTAGAGAGTCCTCTGCTTCGGGTATCTCTTCATAGCACTCAAAAACATGGCAGAGATCTGGGTAAATCCTCAGCGCAGTATCGACTCCCGCCTGAGACAAACGCTGCGCCAATCGGATTGCCTGCGGCATGAGAATATCCCGAGTTGCGGTGCTTATCATGGTCGGCGGAAATTTTGGATCGAATGCGCCGTAAAGAGGAGAAATTTCTGGCGTGTTTAACCGATGACGCGGCGCATAATGCATTGCGTAGTGGTCGAGATCATCGCGATGGAGAGTCGGATCCGAGGGAAAGTTCATCCCATTGTTTTTCAGCTGTTGCTGCCATGGGGTCAGATCGCACCAAGGTGACAGCAACGCGACACGTGACGGCATTGTGAGGTTGTCTTTTCTAGCTCGCTGAAGCGTAGATAACGCTAAATTTCCCCCCGCTGATTCTCCTGCAATAGCAATTTCGCAAGGGTCAATTTGTCGGAGCAATGATAGGTAAACTTGAAAGCCATCGTTGGTCGCAGCAGGGTAGGGGTATTCCGGTGCAAGCCGATACTGAGGTGCGATCACTCTAGCGCCTGTGAATGCGCAAAGCACGGCGCTGATGCACATATCATCTTCCGCACCGCCGTAAACATATCCTCCTCCAAAAAAATACAGCAGCGTGTGAGCAGAAAACGTCGTGGCTTGTTTGGGTAACAATTCCAAACAGGGAATGCCCCCTACTTCGATCCATTTGCTCGTCACATTGTGTTTGCTTGCGGCACGGTTCGCCCGTGGTAAATATTCTGCATGTCCCTGGTCACGAATTTTGGCAACTGCATCCGCGTTTATCAGTTGTGGTGTGACTTCAGGGCGCATCGACATAAATCGCTTTCCTTCTTCCGAAACAGCATCTTTAACTGTTCTACCCGGATCGAACTTACGCATTGCGTCTAGGCAGGTCATGTTAGCTTTAACTGGCCCAAGTCGGCGGACGCCTGCATTGCCAATCCAGTAACGGTTCAAGCTCAGCGGCCAGTTGCAAAACAATATGATCCTGAAGCGCGTGTCCCGCCAGCTGCACACTAGACGGCATTTCGTCATCCGGTAAAAAAACAGGTAGCGCAGCTGCAGGTTGCCCCGTGATATTACAAAAGCTGGAAAAAGCAGCAAAATCCCAGCCCTGCTTGGTCCATGTTTCATAATCAAAATTTTCAGTTCGGCTATCGAAGCTGCCGACCGCTACAGGATCGCTGGAAAGTGCAGGCGTGAGAAGAATATCGAACTCCGCCATGGACTGCATCAGTATGCGACTGCACTCATGGGCTTTTTGCCTTGCCAGGTAATAATCCATCGGATGCATTTTTGATACTTTTTGACGCACCAAGTGGGTAAGTGCTTCCAGTTCATGACGGGCGGGTTCGCGCCCTGTAAGCTGGATTTGTTGCCTCAGTTCATACGCGATGTCGAACATCCAAAGAACATCAAACCACTCGCCAAAATCTGTATTTGAAGGAAACCGATAGTCGATGAGTTCATGACCATTATTTGCGAGTAAATCAGAAACATGCTGCACCGTATTTTGCTGTCGGACCGGAGTTTGGCCTCCTATCGGCGTGGTTGTACATACGCCAATTTTAAGAGATTGACGGTGATGCAAAGTATCCAGATAACTCTGAACGGGCTTGTGTTGTGGATAACGCGCTCCCAATATCGGTTGCGCTGTGATATCCAATGACGCCGCAGAATCGCGTACTGTTCTGGAGATTACATGGTCGGAATTGAGACCCCCCGATAGCTCAGGTTGCGTTGAGTTTGTGGGGCTTAGGCCTGACGTTGGTTTCAATCCAAAAACTCCACAGCATGCCGAGGGAATGCGGATGGAGCCACCGAGGTCGGTGGCATGAGCTAGAGGAACCATCCCGCTGGCGACCGCCGCCGCGGCACCGCCGCTGCTCCCCCCAGTTGTAGCATGATGCGCCCAGGGATTGCGGGTCGGTCCTCGAAAGCTGGGTTCACAAACGAAGTCGCCAGCAAACTCAGGTGTATTTGACTTACCTAAAAACCAGACACCGGCCTGGCGCCAACGTCGAACAATTTCGCTGTCCGATTTAGGTAGCGCATTTTCAAAGTACCTGCAGGAAAAAGTTGTCGGCATGTCCTTACTAAATACGTTGGCATCTTTTAGCAGGAAAGGTGCGCCGGAGATGGGGCTTGCATTGATATCGATCTGACTCAGTGCGTACTGTACGTCTGGATTATGAATGGTCACGGCATTGAGAACCGGGTTTAGTGTTTCAAGAGCGTGACATGCCAAAACACAAACTTCCTCCAGTTTAATTTCTCCCAAGCGCAATTGCTGGTTCAGGGAGATGGCGTCGTGTGTAACGTATTCGTCTAAGGTCATTGGAAAATGGCGTTTTAGCGTGGGAGCTAATTTTGATACACTCAGGGTACTAAAAATGACCTTAAAAATGCAGTATGGCATCCTCTAAATGGCGCGCAAAAATATCAGTGTCAGCGTCCTGGAATTTGCCTGGCAGCTAGCACGAGCGGTCGATCAGGTTTTTCGAGATCTTTTCACAATACAGCGAAAGGTTAGCTGTGAAACCGATCTAACCCAGTCGAACAACTTCTCAAAACACGGCCACACTTCTCTTATATTTGGAGCACGTTTCTGCCATGCAGACTACCGATAAAACCATATTGCGCAAGTCTTTGCGCGCTAAGCGTCGTGCTTTGAGCAATGCAGAGCAGAGTGCAGCAGCAGATGGGTTGCTACAACAGCTTCTTACTATTGAACCGTTTTTGAATAGCCAAAAAGTGGCCATGTATTTGGCCAATGATGGCGAAATCGCGCCATCTACAGTGATGTCCTGGATGCACGCGCAAAAGAAACAACCATTCTTGCCTCTGGTACGACAACACAATGGCCGGAATACGTTGGTTTTTGCTGAAGCGAAAAAAAATATTCGCTATGTCGAAAACCGGTATGGGATTTCAGAACCAGTTGTCGACGAAGCCGATCTTTTGCAACCAGAGAACTTGGATATGGTGTTGTTACCTTTGGTCGGGTTCGACCAGTCAGGAAACCGCATCGGTATGGGAGGTGGTTTTTACGATACGACCTTCGAGTTTCTACACGGGATTGCGCCGGAGCATCGAAAACCGGTTTTGATCGGTTTAGCGCATGAGTGCCAAAAGGTAGAAAAAATTGAAGCGGAGAGCTGGGATATACCACTGAATATCGTGGTGACAGATCAACACGTACATCAGCTAAGTCGATGAAAATATTAATCATTGGCGATGTTGTGGCGAGACCCGGCCGACGTGTGCTGATTGATCATCTGGATGAGTTACGTGATGATACTGGCGCAGATTTTACGATCGTGAATATAGAGAATGCGGCGGGTGGTTTTGGCATAACTGAAAAAATATTCCATGAATTCCTGGCATTGGGTATCGACGTGATGACCTCGGGGAATCATGTCTGGGACAAGCGAGAAGCATTGGAGTTTATTCAGCATCAGCCAAACTTATTGCGTCCGCATAATTATCCTCTTGGCACACCAGGTTCTGGTTGGGTCGTGGTGGAATCCTGCGGAGTGAAAGTTGGCGTTCTCAATGTGATGGGGCAGGCGTTTATGCATCCCGTCCTTGATTCGCCATTCGAAAGTGTGGAGGGAGTGCTTAAGGAACTGGGCAAAGAGGTGGATGTGATTGTGGTCGATTTTCATGCAGAAACAACCAGCGAGAAGGTCGCGATGGGGTGGCATTTAGATGGTCGCGTTGCTGCGGTGGTGGGTACCCACACGCATATTCCAACCGCCGACGAGCGTGTTCTACCTCAAGGAACGGCGTATATCACCGATCTTGGCATGACCGGCTGTTATGATTCCGTTATCGGTAGCGATACAACCTCAGTGGTAAACCGGATGGTTCACAAAATTCAGTCACGTCTCGAGCCTGCGACGGGGCCAGGGTCTTTATGTGGAGTGGTCGTTGACGTAGATACGACCTCAGGACGAGCTACTTCTATCGAACGGGTACGTGTTGAGCAGAGATGAGAGCAATTAATGCGTCAATCGTAGGTGGCAACACTAAGTAGAATGGATAAATGACATGCAATACTGGTTAATGAAAAGCGAACCTGATGCGTTTTCGATCGATGATTTAAAGGCGGTGAAGGTAGAACCATGGGACGGCATTCGCAACTACCAGGCACGCAACTTTATGCGCGATCAGATGCGAGTTGGGGACAAGGTGTTTTTCTACCACTCGAGTTGCGCTGAACCTGGCATCGTTGGCATTATGCGGGTTCACAGTAAGGCGTATCCCGACCACACCGCGTTTGATCCATCTGAGAAGTACTTTGACGCTAAGAGTGACCCTGAAAGCCCTCGATGGATGATGGTTGATGTGAAGTTTAGTCGTAAACTAAAAAATCCAGTGACGCTGGCAGAGCTGAAACGTCATCCAGAGCTGCAAGATATGAAATTGCTTCAAAAGGGGAACCGTCTGTCAATTATGCCGGTCGAAGAAAAACACTGGAAATTTATCGAAAGTCTGCTTTAAAACTCAGAAATTTCTTAGAAAAATATTGCGCAATGAGGGAAGCCTTTAAATCCTTTTGCTTTGATACTGGCTTCCATGGACTAAATCAAACTCTGAAGATAAAAATGAATATGAATCTGTTATCCAATGTGCACCGAGGACTTGTCGTCTCAGTGTTCCTATTTTTCGCAAGCGTGTTTTCTCTGCCCGCTTTCTCTGATGCACACAGTAATTCTGAAACAAACGGTACTAAATCCATGATTAAAATGACCACCAGCAAGGGCGAGCTTTTAATAGAGCTTTATGAAGACAAGGCGCCCGAAACGGTGAAAAACTTCCGCCAGTATGTCGAATCCGGCTTCTTCGATGGACTGATTTTCCATCGCGTCATCAAGGGCTTTATGATTCAAGGTGGTGGCTTTATGTCCGATATGACAGAAAAGCCCAATGGTACGCCAATACAGAATGAGGCAGACAACGGACTTAAGAATGAGGTAGGAACGCTGGCAATGGCGCGTACCGGTGATCCTCACTCTGCCACTTCCCAGTTTTTTATTAATCTGGTCGACAATGACTTTCTCAATCATACTGGAAAGAACTCCCAGGGCTGGGGCTATGCCGTGTTCGGTAAAGTGGTGGATGGCTTGGATGTTGTGACAGAGATTGGCGATGTTGCCACCGGGCAATCTGGTCGCTATAGCGACGTACCCCTCGAGGCGGTTGTGATCGAAAAAGCGGAAATGATTGACAGTGAGTGAATCTCAGTTTCATTGAGCGAATTGTAACGATGTAGTCACTCTGTTGAGCTCTGCCAGGCTAGTTGTTTTTCTGGCAGAGCCCCAACCATACAAAAAAGGTTGAGAAAGGCAGTTTGGGAACTTGGTAATTTTCTCTTCGAGTCGTGCTCACCTGAGCATCCCACTATCATGATTCCGTGAGCTCGCTACGACAGGAAATGGAAGCGAATAATTCCGCAGCCGCTGATCTGAACTCACTCTCGGCAATACGCAGAGCGATCAACTCCTGCATGGTGTCTGATCAGCATAAACTGCGTCAGTCGCTAAATCGATTCACAAATGGAAAGCCGGCGTCTGCGGATGCGTTGCTGAAACTACAGGCTTCCATTGATCGATCCAGAGAAATCCGCGCGTGGAGGGAACAAAACCTACCCAAGGTGTCTTTCCCTGAACAACTGCCGATCAGTGCGCATGAGGCAGAACTGGTACAGTTGATTCAGACCCACCAGGTTCTGGTAATTTGTGGAGAAACTGGTTCGGGTAAGAGCACACAGATTCCCAAACTTTGTCTTGCCGCTGGGTATGGCAAGGGCGGCATGATTTGCCAAACTCAACCAAGACGAATCGCAGCGCGTTCGGTTGCCGAGCGAATTGCGCAGGAATTGGGAAGTCCGGTCGGGGATCGCGTCGGATACCGTGTGCGATTTAGCGAGCAAGTCAGTGATCAGAACTATATTCGGGTTCTCACAGATGGCATGTTATTGGCCGAATTTGAAAGTGATCGATTTCTTAACCGCTACGAAGTTATTATCATTGATGAGGCTCATGAGCGCTCACTCAATATCGATTTTCTTCTTGGCCTGGTTAGTCAGTTAGGGAAAAAACGTCCTGAGCTTCGATTAATTATTACGTCGGCAACGCTGGATAGCGAGAAGTTCAGCAAGCACTTTGACAATGCGCCCAGCATGGCTGTTTCGGGTCGTACATTTCCTGTTGAGCAGCGATATCGACCGTTGGATATCTCTCAACGCGCCACCGAAGGGCTGGCGCCGGCAATCCTGGAAGCAATTGAAGAATTGCATACAGAAGCACCAGGAGATGTTCTGGTTTTTTTGCCGGGGGAGAGAGAAATCCGCGAAGCTGGGGCCTGGATCCAACGTCGAATTAAACCAGGTGTTGAGGTACTGCCACTATACGCAAGACTCACTCCGAAAGAACAGCATCGAATATTTCATCCATCGGGCAACACTCGAGTCATACTTGCGACCAATGTCGCTGAAACTTCTCTCACAGTGCCTGGCGTGCGCTACGTGATCGACAGCGGATTAGCTCGAGTCAGCCGCTACAGTCCGTCGAGGAAAATTCAGCGTCTGCCAATGGAAAAGATTGCGCGCTCTGCTGCAGATCAACGCGCCGGTCGCTGCGGGCGCGTTGCAGATGGTATTTGCATTCGACTTTACGACGAAGAAGATTATCTCAATCGTTCTGAATACACTGATCCGGAAATACTCCGAACTTCGTTGGCCGACGTCATACTTCGAATGAAGTCCATGCGTTTGGGAGACGTCGAGCATTTTCCTTTTGTGGATCGACCCTCTAGAAAGCAAATCAATGATGGAATGCAGCAATTGCTGGAGCTGGGCGCGCTGGACAAAAAGAATGATTTAGCCCATATCGGCCGCCAGATCGCCAGAATGCCGGTTGACCCGCGTATTGCGCGGATGCTGCTGGCGGCGGAGAAACTCCATTGTCTGAACGAGGTGATTGTGATCGCTGCGGCACTTTCGGTGCCTGATCCGCGACAAAGTCCTGCCGATAAGATTCAACATGCTCGGCAGCAACATCGGACGTTGAGCGAAGAAGAATCAGATTTTATGGTGTTTCTCGATATCTGGCGCCAGTTTCGGCATCTACAAAAAACCGAGTCGAAGCGTCGCGCCTATAAATGGTGTGAAGAACACTTTCTGTCGGTCTTTCGCATGCGCGAGTGGGGTGCGTTACAGGCAAGTATCCGGCTGGTAATCAAGCAAATGAAATTGAAGTTGAATGATCAGCCAGCAGATGCGGACGCCATTCATAAAGCCATGCTGTCGGGGCTGCTGGCAAATGTCGCTCAGTTGACCCCGCTAAAGGAAAAAAAGCCTCTACGTCAATCTGTCAAAGGCAAAGGACCCAAACCGCGTAAAGGTGTGGATTATGACGGTACATTTGGCAAGACGCTGCAATTGTTCCCCGGTTCCGCATTGCAAGGAAAAACGCCGAAATGGATTGTGTCTGCGGAGCTAATGGAGACCGCCCAGCTTTTCGCCCGGACGGTGACTAGAATCGACCCAGCGTGGATAGAACCCGCAGCGAAGCACCTGTTGCAGTTTCACTATAGTGATCCTCGTTGGGATCGGAAGCAGGAAAGAGTGATCGCCAAGAAGCGCGCCACTCTGTATGGTTTGACCATATACAGTGGACGTCGATGTGACTACAGCAAAATAAACCCCCAGGATTGTCGGATGATATTCATCCGTTCTGCGTTGGTTGACGGAGAGCTGGAAGCCGGCGTAGCGTTTTTCAATCAAAACCGCGCATTGGCAATCGAATTGGAGGCGCTGGAACATAAAACCCGAAGACGCGATGTCCTGGTTGACGACAATGTTATCTACGATTTTTATGACCAGAGGCTACCGGATTTCATTTGCAGTGCGAGCGATTTGCGTAAGTGGTACAAGGGTCTGGAGCCGCAGCAACGCGCGGAACTGGTCATTCCAAGAGAGCTGCTGATGTTGGAAGAGCAAGCTGCATCGATGCATCATTATCCGGACCAAATCGAGAACAACGGTATTTCGGTTTCACTGAATTACCTGTTTGATCCGCGTTCAGAAAATGATGGCGTAACGGCGTCAATCAAGTTACCTCTTCTCAATCAGATGAACGCGGCCGTGTTTGACCGATTGGTACCTGGCATGCTGAAGGAAAAGCTGGTAGCGATGATGCGCACTCTACCAAAACCATTGCGACGACACTTTGTACCTATTCCTGATTCCATCGATCAGGTCATTGAGGAAGTTGCCGAAGACCGATCCTCTATTCGTATCGCGCTTGCAAAGGCGCTGTCTCAACTCAAGGGTGTGCAAATCGAACCCGCGCATTTCGACTTGTCACAACTACCCGCTTATCTGACCACTGGCTATTCACTGATTGATGAAAATGGTCGAGAGATGCGCTTCAGCCGTGACCTGGAGGCCTTGCAGCGTCGTTATCAGCATCTCGCGCATCAAAGCTTTGTGGAGGGAGGTGATACCACTATAGAACGCAAAGGTTTGAAGAGCTGGGATTTTGATCACCTTCCGGTTTCCATCCCGGTGACGATCGATCAATTCGAAACGGAGGCTTTTCCTGCCTTGGTAGACTGCGAAGATAGTGTGTCGATCGAGGTTTTTGACGACCCGACGGAAGCCGAACAAGCGCACAGGGAGGGGGTTCGTCGGTTGCTTTGGTTCGGGAATCCTGCACATCGAAAACTGAGCAAAAAGCCACTTCCGGAATGGCAAAAAATCAGTTTGATGTATGCCGCGATCGGTGACTTGTCGACGTTGCAACAATCCATGATTGAAAAAGCTCAGGATCAGGTGTTTTTTCTTGATCGACCGTTACCAAGGGATAAACGAACTTTCGAGCGGTTATTGGATGCTGAATCTGGGCGCTTGCCAGGCGTTCTCGTTGAGATCGCCGATCAGGTGGCCGGCAGTCTTTCACTGTATCGGCAAATCTTACGGTTTCTCGAAGACCATAATGATGCGTTGGATAAAGGAACGATATCTGATGTGAAGCAACAGCTAGAGTGGTTGGTGTATGAGGGTTTTGTCGATGATATTCCAGTAGAGTGGCTGGTTCATCTGCCACGATTTCTACGCGGAGTTTCGGTTCGTCTGGAACAGGCGAGATTGGACCCGTCCACTGATCAGCTGCGCCAGAACAAGGTGAAACCGTATTGGCATCAATTTCTTTACAGCGAATATGAATACACTGCCAGCTTCGAACGTTGGCGATGGATGCTGGAAGAATATCGTATCTCGGTATTTTCTCAGGGAGTCGGCACCAGCGTTCGAGTCTCTCCTAAGCGCCTGGACCAGCTTTGGCAAGAGGTGGAGTACGAGAACCGAAACGAAGTTGCAGGGTGATGGATAGGGCGAGTTGTTGGGTGAAAACCTACTGATGAAAAAACTGTGATGCTACTCATTGCCAAAATAGCTTCCCTGTTGATCTATCCCCTGGGGATTTTTACCTTAGTTTGCTTGGCTGCTGTTTTTCTGTGCATTATTGGTCGGCGGCGACTTGCGATGGCCAGCATTCTAACTGGTTCGTTGTTACTACTTGTTGCGGCGATTCCTCGGGTTGCCCATCTGTTCGCCGATAGTCTGGAGAAACAATACCCAGCTCAAGATATTCAAAGTTTGCCAGAGGTGGAGCTAGCGATTGTTTTAGGTGGATTGCTCGACGCGCCAGTAGATCCCAGGCTCGAAATAGAACTGTCTGGAACCACTGATCGGCTCCATCATGCATTTCGTATCTGGAAAGCAGGGAAAGCCAAGCAGATTTTTATCACGGGCGGAAATGTTTACGATGGATATCTCGCTCAAAGTGAGAGCGAGTACGCAAAACAGTTACTCGTCGAATGGGGAGTTAATCCGAGCGCGATTCGAATTGGCACCATGGCGAAAACAACGCAAGAAAATGCCGAAGAAGCCGTTGCGTTTTTGCGTAAGCAAGGGATAAAACCACTGAAGTTTTTTCTAATCACTTCCGCTCTGCACATGCCGCGATCTGTGGCGTTGTTTGAAGCTGAGGGCCAAACGGACTCGGCTACGCGGCGTTGGGAGCTCATACCTGTGAGTACCGATATTTTAGCAACGTCCGCGATCAAACCAGCATTATTTGATTGGATTCCATCTGCTGCAGCGTTATCTTTAACGACACGTGCATGGCATGAGAAAGTAGGCCTTTGGGTTTCTGGAGCGCGTGCCTCGTCCACGGATTAGCTTGGATATGTCATCAACATTTCAAATTTTTAGTGAATGAGACTATCAAGTTCGGATGCGCAGCAGATCCCTTAACCTGGCACCAATCTGGTACGGATCGTCTAAGAGACAAACCTCATAGGCTTTTTGGCTCGGAGAAAGAATAGGCATTGGCAGGTTTGTCTAAAATCCAAAAAATTATACGAGCTCGAGGGTGCCCTTGCCGCCGGTTACCGATCGGAATGAACTATTCAGATCAACATTGTTTGAGTCGCGTCGCGATCATTGCACTGGTCGCTAAAAAGCACATCAAGGCAGCGATGATCACAAACCAGGAAAAGTGTTGGTATGCGACAACGGGTAGCCAGGAGCCCAGAGTGCCACTGACGTAATACACGCAAACGTAAAGCCCGTTTACTACTCCTTTATCAACAGCTTGATCACCTGACGTTTTTACTCCCGCGCAATGATTGATATATCCGCTCAGGGTGGAGTGGATCAAAAACATGCCCCCAGCTAATGGCAGCATGATGAAAAATGGCGCCCATACAGATTCATTGAGTAACCCGAGTATCCCCATCGCGACGAAAATCAAACCAAATAATAAAACGCGGCGCTCTTCACCAAAAAATTGCACCAAACGACCACTGTATATTGCTGCTGGTACCCCAATCACGTATCCAAGATAGACTAGTGAGATGGTGAGTGAGCTGATGCCCGGATGAACTTCGTACAAACGGAACGGTATCAGTGCCAATATTCCGCCAAAGGCAAAGAACGAAAAAATCAGAGTGAGATAGGCATTGGTATAAGTTGGCTGGGAGATGACCCGCTTTATCGCCTTGGAATCTACGCGAGCAAAATTCACCTCTGCATCTGCAGCAATCTTCCGAGTGAGGAAAAGTGGGATAATCAGCGCGATGCCTAAGATAAGAAAAATCCATTGCCAATGAAATGAAGTTGCCAGCATGCCGCTTAATGCTCGACTCAGACAACCGCCAACAATGGTGCTCGCAACATACCACCCCATCATGCTCCTTACTCGATCAGGGACCGCCATTTTGCTGCAATACGTCATCAGAGCAGTGAACAGTGCGGGCAAGATTAAACCCTGAAGTAAACGTAAAACGACCAGTTGCCAGTACTGGCTGGCGAAAAACAAAGCGATCTGATCCAGTATCAGAAAAAATAATGCCAGCCGTAACATGGTTTTGGCAGGTATGGCCTGTAAAAAGAAACCGTAAAAAACAGGCACCAACCCCATGGGGATCAGTGTGACAGTCACTAGAAGGGCAGCCTCGCCAGCAGAAATGTCTAATACCTCAACCAGCTGTGGCAACAATGGTTGCAGAGTATATAAGGTGCAAAAGGCCAAAAAGGTGGTAAGCAATACCACCCTGGACTGAATAGGATTAATCGATTGTGAGTTCAAAGCCCCGTCCCCGCACGTAACTCCGAGCGGCTGATGCGGTCGATAAGATGCTTATCCCAAGTCAATACCGCCTTTTGCGAGAGTTTGGCTCGTCTGATAGAGAAAGGTGATTGAGATTCATTGGGCGTGCTCGACACCGCTTTTAATTGCACGAAGGTGATGATTCGCCTTTTGGGAAACAGGTTAAAGATCGATGCTGGTCCAGACCGGAAAATGATCAGAGCCGGTAGCGTCTGCATCGACCCGGCAAGAGCGAATTTTATCTCTGAGATCGCTGCTGACGAAACAGTAGTCGAGCACCGCGGGAATCTGGTTGACGTCTGAAGTCGCCCCCAGCGATCGATCGTGACCCGCTTCGCACCAGGCATCAACAAACCCGTCAGGGCTTGATATTCGTCCGCCATAGTCACTAATTGGGCCAACTATCTCCTGGTATTCTGGAGAGTCGGGTTGAGCGTTAAAATCTCCCATCATAATGGCGTGGGTAGGGATACGCTGATCGTTAAACTGATCCGGCATGTTCAACACTGATATGTCTCCACTTACCGGAGCGCCTTCATGCACCGCAGAGCGATGAATATCTAGCAATTTTCTGACTTGCGGCAAGCGTGTTTCCGAGGACAAATGAGTAAGATGCACGGAGGTAATACGAACCCGTGCGCCCTCAATCTCGACTGTTGCTTCAATCGCCGATCGTTGAATACTTGTGGGGCCGGTGCTGCCTCGCTTGGGCAATAAATGGTGCCTGCTGAAGCAGATAGGAAATCGACTCAAAATCATATTCCCAAACTGGCAGCGATGATTATCCAACGGGGTAGAACCTGGAAGATGTGCGTCAACCCCGGGGCCGTAGACCCAATAATGCTGACTTATTAGCTTGGTAAGCGATGCAACCTGATCGACCATGTCAGAGCGCGGCCAGAAGCGTTCTACTTCCTGTAATGCGATAATATCGGCTCCAGATACTTCCGAGGCAATGCGTTCAAGATCGATCCGGTCATCCTGACCTTTCCCGTACTGAATATTGTAGGTGACCAGTTCCATTTTGTAGTTTTAGTTAGATGGTTATGCGGTGCTGGTACATCATTTCGTAATACGGTGTAGCCTCTTTCGCTACCGCTTTCAGTTCAGCAGACAGTGACAAAGGTCTGTCATTGGCTGGAGCAAAACCGGTGGAGCGCCAAACCGAGTCGTACCAGTGTTTCCCCCAAACGCCGTCGCTTTCTCTCTGTCCTTCTGGCCAGGCGATCATATCCGTGCGATAGGGAATACCAAGTTGTGCGCACATTGCAATCAGCATCTCTTCCGGAGCGAAGAGGAAGTCTCGACTATCAATTACCATCGGCAATGTTCCCGTCACCTTAATGACATAGTCAAATAGCTCTGCTTGCTGGACGAATCCAAGGTCTTCCAGGGAAGGGCGCTCTCGAACCGCATTGTAAGATGCTGCCACTCGCTCTGGTTCCCTAATAAGAAAGCAATTAGTCAAATGTCGAATCCATTCGCGCCCCATGTGCGGAAGCATGTGCATTGTCATATGCTTTTGGTAGAAGATCGGGGCTCCATTGGGTGTGCCACCGACACATTTCTCGGCAATAGGCTCCCAATCTGTACCCTGATCTGCGATCACCTCCTCAGCGCCGGGATGATCTAACCCGGTTTTATAAAGATACGGACCATAAAACGGTTCATCCCATACTTCAGTATCCGGGCGATTCTCAAACGCTCGCATCATCGCTGTGGAAATGTTTCGAGGGCCCGACCACATCGCAATACGCATTGATGTCATCCTTCGTCTTCCACAAGTTGCAGGTACAGACGTTGCAGCTTTTCAACTACCGGGCCACGACCGCCATTGCCGATCACTCTGCCGTCAATGGTGCCGACTGGGGCAACTCCCGCAAACGTGCCGGTGACGAAGCTTTCATCGGCACCATAGACATCTGTCAAACTAAAGTTTTTTTCGTAGACCGGTATGTCATGCATTTTGCATAGTCGGATTATGTTGCCGCGTGTGATGCCGCCAAGGCAATAATCGCCGGTTGATGTCCAAACTTCGCGCCCTCGAACAATAAAGAAATGGGTGGAGTTGCAGGTTGCAACAAAGCCGTGTGGGTCGAGCATCAGCGCTTCATCGGCGCCGGCTTTGGCAGCCTGAATGCATGCGGTTATGCAATTCAGCTTCGAATGACTGTTGAGCTTCGGGTCTTGGACATCCGGGTAGCCGCGGCGTACATGGGTTGTGAAGAGATTCATGCCACGCACCAGGGTATGGGGCAAGGCCGTTTTATACTCTGGAATGATGACAATGGTGGGCGGAGAAATTGTGACACGAGGATCTTGATACGGGGTCGCCTTGATACCACGAGTAACCATCAATCTAATATGTACACCATCATGCATATGGTTTGCCAATAGCACATTGATGATTCGTTCGGTCAGCTGCTCCTTGTGGAGCATCATGTCCATATCGATTGCTTTAGCGCCCTCGTAAAGTCGATCAATATGTTGATCGAGAAAGGCAATTTTTCCTTTATAGACTCTCAGTCCTTCCCAAACCCCGTCTCCCAGAATAAACCCACTATCAAACACAGAAACCTTTGCTTCATTTCTCGGAAATAGCTGCCCGTTAATATCAATCAGGATAGACTCGTTCCGTGGGTCTTCCTGATAGTCGTGTGTACCTTTCATCTCGTTGGCCTAAGTGTTGTAATTCGCATGACTGCAGTCGTCGTATCGGGGGGTAACCGAATGATACCCGACCGGGGCGATTTATGATTGCGTTGTTCCAAAAAAAAGCATTTCTATCTATGACCAAACAACTAAATATCAGAACCCTTTCAACCCAGTTGGAAAGCGGGGAAACCACGGCTAAAGAAGTGGCGGTGCAACGACTTGAGATGGTGAAAAAGAGCAGCGGAGTCTTTACCTCCACCAACCAATATTTGGTTGATGAAGCCATTCAGATTGATAACGATCGTGCTTCAGGATGCCATGGCTCACCGCTTGCTGGTGTGCCCATTACTTTGAAAGATTTATTTGGCATGAAGGGGCAGGCTACACTGGCGGCATCCAAAGCTCTTGAAGGTATTGCTCCCATTGAAGACGCCGATGCAGATGTTGTGGCTCCGCTCAGGCAGGCGGGAATGCTGGTCGCTGGGCGCACCAATATGAGTGAGTTTGCTTTTAGTGGAATGGGTCGTAACCCGCATTTTCCTTCTCTGATTTCTGTTTGGGATCAACAAACTGGCCGACTGCCAGGGGGGTCATCCTCCGGGTCAGCAGTCAGCGTCGCGATGGGAATGGTTCCCGGTACGCTGGGATCAGATACGGCGGGTTCCTGCCGAATACCCGCAGCGTTTAACGGCATCGTTGGAGTAAAACCCACCCATGGTCGTTTATCTTTAAAAGGTGTCTATCCTCTCTCTCCGACATCAGACGCACCCGGACCGTTGGCGGTCGACGTGGACAGCTGTTTTCTACTCGATCATTTTATGCGTGGAGCGTATCAACCAACGGAAGGACTACCTTCGATTGATCTCATAGATATCAGCGATATCCGTGTGTTGGTTCCTGAGGGCGTTGTAATGTCGGAGCTGGATGAAGTGGTATCAAGTACATTCGAAGTTGCATTGACTTGGCTTGAACAGGCGGGCTGCAAAGTTGTACGTAGCTCAATGCCGGTGATCGATGATTGCGCTGAACTATTTTTAACCCGGCCAGTAGTGCCATATGAGGCATGGCAACATCATCAGCACATGATAGAGGCTAAGGGGGATTTATACGATCCTTTCGTGGCTGGGCGTACTAGAGCTGCGAGTCGGATTAGTGTGGAAGAACAGCAATCACGATATGATGATAAAGCAAGGTGCGTAACCCGGTTCAATCAGGCATTTACCGAGTCCAAAATCGATCTTGTGGTATATCCAACGGTACAATGCATTCCACCTGCTTTGTCAGAAATCGAAGATCCTGCAGATATGCCTGCGGTGAATCTGCGGTGCTTGCGAAATACCGCAACCGTCAACTACTTTGATGGATGCTCTATTAGTGTACCGTGTCATCATCCGGGGGATGCCCCGGTTGGTTTGATGTTGAGCGCAATGGGTGGGCATGATCAACGACTGTATACATTCGCTTCCGTGATCGAAAAAGTGATCGATTCGCAACGGCGACGAGGATAGAACAATGACAGAAAATCATCCGCACCATCATCATGATGCGCCGATCAGTGATATCGAGGCAAGAGTAAAGCGATTAGAACAGTTGTTAGTGGAAAAGGGTCTGGTCGATCCGGCAACCATGGATGAGCTGGTGGATACCTATGAAAACCGGGTGGGGCCCCGCAATGGTGCACGAGTGGTGGCACGTGCCTGGACTGATCCGGACTATAAGCGTCGACTGCTCTCTGATGCGACTGCTGCCATTATGGAAATGGGTTACGCTGGCAGACAAGGGGAGCACATGCAGGTCGTTGAGAATACGGCTGAGGTTCATAACATGGTGGTATGTACTCTCTGTTCCTGTTATCCCTGGCCGGTGCTTGGACTTCCCCCGACCTGGTACAAAGCCTCCAGCTATCGCGCCAGAGCTGTGAAGGAGCCTCGAGCAGTATTGCAGGATTTTGGTGTTGAACTCGATCCACAGGTGCGCATTGAGGTGTGGGATTCCACTGCTGAGGTGCGTTATTTGGTATTGCCTATGCGACCCGAGGGAACGGAGGATCTTGATCAAGATGCCCTTGCCAAGCTCGTGAACAGGGATGCCATGATCGGGACGGGGTTGGTAGTCACCACATGAATGGCGCGCATGATTTAGGCGGCATGGATGGTTTTGGTCCGATTGATGCTAGTTCGACACCGCATTTTCCCAATGAATGGGAACGGCAGGTTTTTGCGTTAACGCTGGCGTGTGGATTTCAGGGAAAGTGGAATCTCGATCAATCCCGCTTTGCCCGCGAACAGATGGAACCGGGGCACTATCTAACCAGCACCTACTACGAACACTGGCTGCATGGCCTCGAAGCACTGCTCCTCAAGCAGGGCATCGTTAGCGAACAAGAACTACGTGAAGGAAAGGCAGATGCCGAAGGCAAATACACTCCGGTAGCCAAAGAAAAAGTTTCAGCAATTCTCGAAAAAGGTGCACCAGTCTCCATAGAAGCTGAGACAAATCCCGAGTACAGTGTTGGGGATCAGGTCAGGCTCATCAATCAGCACCCAACCTCCCATACTCGCCTGCCCCGATATTTACGGGGGCGACATGGAAAAATTATTCATTATCACGGTGCACATATCTATCCAGACGTTCACTCGCGCGATGGAAAAAAACAACCTGCGCACCTTTACACCATTGCATTTGACGCTGCGGAAGTTTGGGGCAGTTACGAAGCTAAAGCGAAAGATCGAATTATGGTTGACGTGTTTGAACCTTATATCGAGCAGATAGTATGAGTCAGCCAGTATTTGACCATCAACCCGTTGAGGATGGTGATGTGGTATTTGATGCTCCCTGGCAGGCACGTACATTTGCCATGGCGGTCAAGTTGAATGAAGCCGGGGTGTTTACCTGGAGTGAGTGGTCTTTGCGGCTAGCAAAAAATATACAGGCTGCGGAATCATTAACGGAACACGATACTGCTGTGGTGACAAGTGATGACTACTACACCTGCTGGCAACAGACATTAGAGATGTTGGTGCGGGAAAAAACCGGCGGGTCGTAATCTATATGCAAATTGGTGAGCACACAATTGAATGCGTCACGTTTGATCTCGACGATACACTTTGGGAGTGCTATCCGGTAATCATTCGTGCAGAGCAGGTATTTTACGAGTGGTTGAGCCAAATATACCCACGTATTGCCAGAGATTTTACCGTAGAGAGCTTGATGGCCCACCGTCGTCAGGCGTTTACCGCATTTCCTGATATGTCTCATGACTTTACTTGGCTTCGCAAGCGCTGGTTAACTCAGTTGATCTTGGAGTACGATTGTGACGAATCCATGGCAGACGAAGGCTTTGAAGTGTTTCTTACCGCGAGAAATACGGTGACCCTGTTTGATGGGGTTGAATCGATGCTACAAAAAGTAAACGAAAGATATCGATGTGGTTCCATTACCAATGGCAATGCTGATATCGCATTAGTGGGTTTAAAACCCTACTTTGATTTTGAAATTACCGCTTCAGGGGCGGGAGCGGCAAAACCAGATCCGATTGTATTTCGTGCGGCAATATCGGCGGCAGCAGTAGCGCCGGAGAAAATTTTGCATGTTGGCGATGATCCTGAGAGGGATATTCGAGGCGCAACTCAATTAGGTATGCATACCGCCTGGATCAATCCAGATGGCCAAAATTGGCAAGGCGAAGACGTGCCGACATTTGAGTTAAAAAAGGTGACCGATATGGTGCAATTGTTAGAGTCGAGGTAAATAGGTATGGAGCTGGAGTTTTTTGGTGCGGCGGGTGAAGTCACCGGATCTTGTCATATTGTGAGAGTGAATGGACGTCAGTTTTTACTCGACTGCGGAATGATTCAGGGTAACCGAAAGCAAGAACAGCGTAACCGCGAGCCGTTTCCCTTTAATCCCGAAGAAATTGATGCAGTGGTGTTGAGTCATGCTCATATCGATCACTCAGGGCGACTGCCGTTGCTCGTTAAACGTGGTTTTAATGGCCCTATCTACACCCACAATGCGACGAAAGATCTTTGCGGGATTTTGTTAGAAGACTCGGCGTCTCTTGCCCAACGTGATGCGGAGTACGCCAACAGGAAGCGTCCAGATAAACCGCCGATAGAACCGCTTTATTCCATTCAGGATGCCAGGCAAGTCCTCAGGTTTTTAAAAGGGTCGAAGTACAATCAGAAAATTGAAATATTGCCCGGTGTTGAAATTCGCTTTCAGGACGCCGGCCATATTATTGGCTCTACCAGTGTAGAACTATGGCTCAGGGAGGGTGAAGTTCGAAAAAAGATTGTTTTCAGTGGTGATCTTGGACAATACGATACGCCAATATTGCATGACCCGGCGGTCATCGAGGAGGCGGATCTGGTGTTGATGGAAAGCACTTATGGCGGGAGAACGCATCGCGAACGTAGTTTGACCCATGACGAGATTGGCGAAATTGTCTCAGAAGCTCATCATGGTAAAGGCAATATACTGATTCCTGCGTTTGCCATCGGTCGCAGCCAGGAAGTGCTATACACATTAGGAACACACTACGAAGAATGGAAAATGTCGAGATGGCATGTGTTCCTCGATAGTCCGATGGCGATAAAGGCAAGTGAAGTCTATTGGGATTATCCGCATCTCTACGATGATGAAGCGACCAAGTTTCGGCGCGAGCTGCATGAAATGCCGCGCTTAAAGAACCTCCATTTGACCAGTTCAACTGAGGAGTCAATGGTCATCAACAAGGTTACCAGTGGCGGCATTATCATTGCGGGAAGCGGAATGTGTAACGGTGGACGCATTCGTCACCACTTGCGGCACAACCTATCTAGGCCAGAATGCCATGTCGTGATTGTTGGTTATCAATCTCCGGGCACCCTCGGTCGACGATTGGTTGATGGTGAGGAGGAGGTGCGAATTAAGGGGCAGTGGATTCGAGTTCAGGCGAAAATTCACACGGTAGGAGGGTTGTCGGCTCATGGCGATGAGGATGATTTGGTTCGCTGGTTTCGCGGTTTTGTCAACAAACCGCCGGTCTATCTGGTTCATGGTGAAACTAAATCCGCGCGTGCTCTCGAGCAAAAATTGCAGAACGAGGCGGGTACCCGCGCCACGGTAGCGGACTCGGGTGCTGTGATTGATCTCACCAAAATTTAATCGACTTCAGATGGGTGCCGGGTTGTCCCCAGGCGACTTGTGTCGGTCCTGAAACGGGTTTCCCAGCGTTGCTGCTTGAGAAAACAGATTGCTGGTTTATGATCTGCGTCCTTTTTTAATATTGCTGGCAAGTCTTGCCAAATTGCATTGGAGAAACGCAGTTGTCCTGGTACCTGAATAATACGAAAGCAATCAATCAAGCAGCACACGATCGTGCAGTTGAAAGACAAAACAGTCTTACTAAGCCACCTGGTTCGCTGGGCACGCTGGAACAGGTCGCGATTCGTTTTAGTGGACAATTGGGTGACCAGCCTGAGCTGCAGAACCCTTTTGTGTTTGTTTTTGCAGCAGACCATGGCGTTGCGGATGAAAATGTCTCCGCGTTCCCCCAGGTGGTGACCGGTGAAATGGTAAGAAATTTTGCCAATGGTGGGGCGGCAATTTGTGCGTTATCCAAAGCCAGTGGCGCACAACTGGAAGTCATCCATCTGGGTACAGTCAATGATCCCGGTACATTGAACGGTGTGACCAGAGAGTGGATCGCTTCGGCGTCAGCGAATCTCGCGAAAGAGTCTGCGATGACAGATAAGCAACTCAAACTCGCAATGCAGGCGGGTTATAACGCTGTATCTCGGACAGTTGACGCAGGGAGCAATCTGGTGATCGGCGGCGATATGGGGATTGCCAATACGACTGCGGCAACGGCAATTATTTGCGCCTTTGAGGATCAGCCGCCAAAGGCGATTGCCGGCCCGGGTACCGGTTTGGATGCCGCGGGGATCATTCACAAATCGAAAGTAGTAGAGCGCGCCCTGGCGCTGCATCGACCTTCCTGGAGTGCGCCGATTGATATATTGCGCAGTGTGGGTGGTTTTGAGATCGCCGCATTGGCAGGCATGTACATAGCTGCAGCACAACAAGGAGTGGTGAGCGTCGTAGATGGTTTTATTGCGTCGAGTGCGGCGTTAGCCGCGGTCAAAATCAATCCGGGTGTGGCTGAATGGCTGCAACTATCACATCGGTCAGCTGAACCGGGTTTTTCAGTTGTGTCGGATGCGTTGAGTGCCGCAGGTGCAGGCGCGCCGCTACTGGACTTTCAAATGCGACTCGGCGAAGGCAGTGGCGCTGCACTCGTGTTACCGTTATTACAAACTGCGTGCAGAGTGCATAATGAAATGGCGACATTCGCCGAGGCGGGCGTGTCAGAAGAGTAACCGACTAATTTAACTAACAAGAACGAACTTCCAACGAAATGTGCTCGAACCAATCGATGAATTTTGTCAGTAATGAGCAGGGTGAGAATTTGATGTTAGCCAAGCATTCTTCGGGTTAGTTTGCCCCTACGTACGATGGAATCACATACTCCTCCACCGCTATTTGATCTGTTACGACATGGTAAAACCGAGTCTGCCGACATATTTCGTGGCCATACAGAAGATCCATTAAGCGCGGAGGGTTGGGAACAAATGGAAAAGGTGGTAGCGAACTGCAGCTGGGATCAGATTATCTGTTCTCCGCTGTCACGGTGCCGACTTTTCGCCAGTGACCTGGCCGAGAAAACCAACACACCGCTTTTCATAGACCAACAGTTTGCTGAGTATCATTTTGGGGACTGGGATGGAAGGCGCTATCAAGAGGTGATGGAGACAGATGGCGCGCTGGTGACCAGATTCTTTGATGATCCGTTTAACCATACCCCACCCAACGCAGAAGAATTCTCGGTGTTCCACGAGCGAGTTAAGCAGGGTTGGGAGTCTGCGCTGACCGCATTTCAATCGCAATCGGTTTTAATTATTACCCATGGCGGTGTGATTATGAGTGTGATTGCGCATGTTTTGGGTCTGGATCGGGTACATGGCAAGATCGATGTTGGATACGCCAATCTTACCCGTGTGCGGCCTGGGCTGGCTGATTATCCTCATCGCTTGGTGGCCCATGGCGATATCTTGCCTCGTAACGAGACGGAAGATTAGCTTGAGTATTTCCGCCTGGTTCCGCTCTTTGCGCGCTGCGTTCGTGCTCATGACCACGCTCCCCGTTGTCTATCCAGAACCGGTCTCTGAGCAAGAGAAACGCAGGTCGGTTTACTGCTATCCATTAGTTGGTTTAACCATAGGAGGTTTGCTCTGGGCAACCGCCTCGCTTTTGGGGAGCGGATCGTTGCTCAGTGCATCACTGCTGCTGCTCGTATGGATCGCGTTGACAGGGGGCATTCATCTGGACGGACTTGCAGATTGCGCTGATGCTTGGATGGCCGGCTTAGGTGACCGGGAAAAAACGTTAAAGGTCTTGAAAGACCCCCTCTGCGGCGCTGTATCCGTAGTCACGTTGATTGCCGTACTGTTGGTCAAAGTTTCTGCGCTTGAGCTGTTACTGCAGCAAAAGGCGCTTGCCGCAGTGATCGCCATCCCGATGCTCGCTCGCCTTTCTCCTCAGATCATGTTTTGGCATCTACCCTATATCCGGGAAGGTGGTCTTGGTCAATCGCTGAAGACCCATGAAAGTGATCGCCCATTTTTCTGGGGTGTTGCTGGATTTGTGCTAGTGCTTTCGTTTTCTCTGCTTGGAATGCAAACGTTGTGGTTATTGCTCATATCAACAGTTGTGATAGCGTGTGTTGTCAAAGCGACCCTTCACCGGCTCGATGGATTTACCGGTGATGTTCTGGGGGCCCAGATCGAGCTTTTAGAATGCGCCTTATGCGTGATAGCCGTGTTAACCCTTTGAACTACCCCTTCGTATCCGAGGTTTGTGCGAATGCGGAGACCATTTGGAAAGCACAAGGAAAGCAGGCGATTTTGGGCGATCTAAAGTATGTGTGATTTGGGTTGCGGATTTACAGGTACATAGTCGAACGGCGGCAGGGGTACAGTAACAGGCAATGAACATCTGTAACTCGAGGGTGAGTTAGGGAGACGCAACAGCGCCTCCCCAAAAGGTTGAACGGAATTAGTATCCAAACTCATAACGCACCCCAACTGACAAGATATCAATGGATAAGTCGTTGACGTCGGTATCCACCTTGGACAGCTCACCAAAAATATTCCAGGCACCTAAGTCTGCTTTTAGACCGATCGCACCATAGGGTTCAGTGCTGTCATCATCGACGCGAAAAGTTTGTCCGGCTGCGTTGGAGTCAGAATCAGCTCTTACCAGAAACGCGCCGCCTTTAATGTAAATATCAAGCTGCTCCAGCGCGTTAAAATTCAACACTAAGGCGGCATTAAACGCATCCGCGTCCAGATCCAGGGCATTGCCCGGATTGTCCCCGTCCGCTGAATAACTTCCCAGGTCGATATATCCCGCCTCAACGCCCACCAGATTGGAAAACATATAACCAATATGAACACCGCCCGCGGTGTCGCTCTCTTCGAAGTTCACATCATTAACGTCTTCAAAATCGGCACTGAGACGGTTTGCGCTGACACCAAAATAGAGCCCGGTATCGTCGTCTGCAAGCGCGCCAGCTGGCAAAACAATAAGCAATAACAGCACCAGCAGTAAGGCATGGAGAGGAACCTGGTCGTTAAGGGAGGCAGTTCCTGCATCGGCAGGTAGACCAGGGAGATAGGAATTTGCCGGCGCAAGGCCGGTTGTCAATCTTGAAAACATTGTTGTCTCCTGAAATTAATAAGAACTTCAACGAGACCACGCCCCAGCAAAATAGCCGTTTTTTCATGAACCTTGGCTGAATTGGGTCAGAATTTTCAGATTCTGTGAACTAGATCACATAATTGGTGTTGCCGAATTGCGACTATGTAGGTGCCGAAGTGACTCGGCAAATAAGTATGAAGGTAAGTGTTTTTTCGTCTCTTGTAAGGAGGGCTGGCAGATAAGGAGATCTGGTGAATCATTGCTCTGCATTCACCACGAAATGGAGCCTGATAGTGATTGGGTGCTAGTTGATAAATCGGAGGGGACGAACATTCCATGGAGCCAGGAGGTTTGCTGGCTCGGACGAGGGGTCCGAGCCGGCGCTTGTTTCCGCGTTTTAGCGCCGCTCGCTAATTCAAATTAATCCAGGTCATTTGTTTCGCAGCAATATTAGCTGGCGACGCCTAACAACTTCCGTAGCTGTGTCTCATCGCCCACGAATTTCCGGTGTTTGATCGGGGAAAGTAGGGAGGTTAGCCAATCCGACAAAACCGCCATATCTTCGTGATTGACACTTTCAGCCAGTAAATCCAGAACCCGATCAAGATGTTCCAAATACACCGGCTTACCATCACGCAGCCAAAGCCGAACAAAGATACCTGCAACCTTGCAATGACGCTGCGCACCCCAGAAACGAAAGGGAGTTTCTGTATCGGTATGGGTTAGCCCATGACGATTTTGCCAGCGCAGGCGCATGCGGGTTTTTATACCGGGATCGACATCTCTCCGCGCGTCCTCCAAGAGTGATACCAGATCATAGGCAGCGGAACCCATCACCGCATCTTGATAATCGAGCATTGCACACTGTCGATTGATCATTAGCAGATTGTCGACGTGGAAGTCGCGGTGAACCAAAACCATCTCAGACACTGGTAGATGATCGAAAAGGGCGGTGATCGCGTTGACAAACCCCTGTTTCTCCTGTGGCTCAAGCAATCGACCGATTACGGTCGGAAGATACCAGTCGGAAAACAACGTGGCCTCTCTCAAACACAGTTCGAGATCGTAAATGGGAACTGGAAAGGGTTGAGGTGCTTTGATAAACGCCCGTTGAATATCGGTCAATGCGTCGGTCGCACTCTGATAGAGCGCTGTTTCGTCTGATCCTGCCGCGAGCAGCCGAGTGAATGTTTTATCGCCGAGATCTTCAAGCAACAAAAAGCCGTGTTCGACATCTGATGCGTAGAGTGTGGGTACTCGGGCGCCTAGTTGAGTGAGCTGTTCGGTTATTTCCACGAACTGTCCGACATTCTCCGTTTCAGGCGGTGCATCCATCAACATAAGAGGCTGGTCGGTGTTAGACAGTCGAAAATAGCAACGATTCGAAGCGTCGGGTTCAAGGGGCTCCATGGAGGCATGCTCCAGCTCCAGTTCCCTCAAAAATTCACGACGTTGTTCTTCCCGGTTCATCGATTGGTTCGTGGTGCTAATCCAAATACTGCTGAAGCCGCTGCTCTATGCAGTTTCTTTGCTCAGGCAAATTCACAGGTTGTCCGTCCCGGTCGGTAATGAAAAAGGTATCCTCGGCTCTTTCGCCCACTGTTGATACCTTGGCAGACAGCAGTCTGACTTTGCATTCGTACAGGGCTTTAGCTACCTGATAGAGTAACCCGGGACGGTCCTGGGAAACCATTTCCATGACAGTATAGTCCGCAGAAACCGCATCATTAAAACTGATGGTCGTTTTAACCTGAAATTGTTTCAGGGCGCGCGGAAGCATACGATCAGACGGAGTATGATCGGTCTCAACCGATAATAGTAAGCTTTTTAGCTGGCGTTCTGTTTGCTGCAACCACTTGCGATCATGGTTAAATCCATCGGTATCGACCGCAACAAATATCAACAGGGACAGTCCGGAAAGTGTCGAATGAATGCGTGCATCCACAATATTCAGATGCAGACGATCTAGCCCACCTGTAATTCTGGGTAAAAGCTCCGCTCTGTCAGGGGCAAGTACCAGTATCTGATGTGCACCGATATCTTTCCTTGGTCGCGCGCTCACTAGTGGCAAATCCAGTGCCCCAGCCGAAGCGATCACATCAGCATGCCAGGCGCTGGAATCTGGGCCATTTCGCAGGAAATATTCATCTCCGAGCTGGGTCCACAATCGCTCTAAATCAGATTCAGTCACCCGCCTTGGAACCAGTTTACGAATCGCTTGTTTTCTCGCTTCGATTCGCTCTGTCACCGCTTGCGCGCCGCTCAATCCGGTTCTTAATCGTCTCGAAGTTGCCATATACAGGTTTGATAGGAGTTTGCCTTTCCATTCGCTCCAGACTTTGGGGCTAGTTCCTCGGATATCTGCAAATGTCAGCAGATAAAGGTTATCGAGGTGTTCCTGGTCGCCAACAATTTCGGCAAAGCGATCAATCACTCTGGGGTCGGTAATATCTTCTCGTTGGGCGGTCCACGACATGATGAGATGTTGTCGTACCAACCATGCCGCAAATGAGGCATCGTATTCCGACAACCCCAGTTCGGTGCAAAACTCCAGTGCAATTTGCTCTCCGACCTCAGAATGATCCCGACCACTCCCCTTTCCGATATCGTGGCACAACGCTGCAAGATACAGCCGCTCGCGGTTGCTTTGTTGAGAGAGCAGCTTGGTAAGCTCAGGGAACTCATTACGATGCTCGGGCATTGCCAGTCGTCTCAAGTTACCGACTACAAACAAAGAATGGGCATCGACGGTAAAAACATGAAATAAGTCATGTTGCATCTGACCAACAACACGACCAAATGCCGGGAAAAAGGCACCCAAAACACCATACGAACTCATTCTTCTTAGAGCATGCGTTAATCCGGTCTGATGACGAAATATTTCCAAAAAATATTTACGATTAACCGGATCATTCCGATAATTTGTGTCAATCAGCTCGAGATTAGCGCGTAGTTGCCGGATGGTTTCCGCGCGTACTCCAGCAAGTGCCGGTCGCTTTTGCATGAGGAGAAATATTTCCAGCATCGCACTGGGATTTTCGCGAAAGACGCTTTTTCCAGTCGCCTCAATCGAGTTTCCTACTACCTGAAATCGCTCGTTTATTTTTTTGACCCTGGTTTTACTTGGGTTGAGGAATGCTTCGCGGAAGTGTTGCAATAACAGCTCGTTGAGTAGCTGCATCTCCTTGGCAGTGCGGTAGTAGACCTTCATCATTTGTTCTACCGCAAGATGGTTTTCTCCTTTCTTGTAACCTAGTTGCACCGCGAGATCCTGCTGGTAGTCAAAAAGCAAACGGTCTTCGCTCCTGCCCGCAAGCAGGTGAAGACCATTTCGTAATCGCCATAGAAAATCTCGGTGCCGAATCAATGCCTTGTATTCGGTCTGGGTAAGAAAGCGGTGTTCCACGAGTTCGCCAAGATCGCTGGTGCTGAAGTAGCGATTCGCAACCCAACTGATCATGTGCAAATCTCTAAGTCCACCTTTGCTCTCCTTGATATTGGGTTCAAGGTTGTACGCAGTGTCTCCGTAGTGGATGTGGCGGGCTACCTGTTCTTCCAGCTTGAATTTAAAGTACTTGTCCGCGGGCCAGACTCGACTGCTGCGAAGTTTCTCTTGCAAGGTGGCAAAGTGGTCTGCATCACCATCAAGCAGACGCGTTTCCATGAGATTCGTAATGACTGAAATATCAGATTTCGCGATCTCGATACACTGTTTTTGATCCCGGGTGCTGTGGCCGACTTTAAGGCCGATATCCCAGCAAAATTGAATAAAGTGCTCGACGAATCCCAACGCATCCGGACGATGTCTCGAGAGTGGATGGTGGCTTAATATTAGAAGGTCAACGTCCGAATGCAAATTAAGCTCGTTTCGGCCATAGCCCCCGGCCGCGATCAAATCCAGCGCAACGGGTACCTTTGTGTCTCGTTGAAAAGCACGCCACGCATACAGAATTATCTGATCGACGACCCAACTGTTGTTTCGAACCAGTACGGCGGAATTCCCGCCCTCCAGATGGTGCTCGGCAAGCACCGTCCGTGCTTGATTGAGCGATTGTTGGCAACTTTGAATTGCGCCGCGCATGTCTTGCAGCGGATCAATCAGCAAATCTGGGTTAAATAATTCGCTGCGGGAAATTCGGCTCATGAGAACGATGTGGGTTCGTTGGGTCGGACCACTGTTGGCCTGACGACTGAAACGACAGCGGCTAACAGCAATGCTAACAGGTACCGAGGAAGTCTGTTGAGAGGGCGTCCCACCGGAAACGCCAGAATAATATTCAGGAAACTGTCAATATTTCGTGACCGTTATTGGTGACAAGAATGGTGTGTTCCCACTGGGCAGACAGGCTTCGATCGCGCGTGACCACTGTCCATTGATCGGGCAGCAGGCGGGTTTCCCGTTTTCCTGCATTGAGCATAGGCTCTATTGTAAAGGTCATACCTGCCTCAAGCGTCAAACCAGTTTGCGGCTTGCCATAATGTAGAACCTGAGGATCTTCATGAAACACGCGGCCGATACCGTGACCGCAGTATTCCCTGACTACCGAAAAGCCGTTGGATTCCGCGTGCTTTTGGATAGTGTGTCCGATATCGCCTAATTGAATTCCAGGTTTCACCATGGCAATCCCTTTGTCCATGCATTCTCTAGTGATCTGTACCAGTCGTTTAGCCCTTATCGAGGGTTCGCCGACAAAAAACATCCGGCTGGTGTCACCATGAAATTCATCTTTGATTACGGTGATATCAACGTTAATAATATCGCCATCTTTCAGTTTTTTATCAGAAGGGATACCGTGACAGATCACGTTATTCACCGAAGTACAGATGGATTTAGGAAACCCGCGATAATTGAGCGGAGCCGGGATCGCCTGCTGGGTTTCGGTGATGAATTGGTGACAAATAGTGTTGAGCTCGTCGGTGGTGACTCCCGCGCAAATATGCGGCTCAATCATGTCCAGAACCTCTGACGCCAGGCGTCCAGCGACCCGCATTTTGTCTATTTCTTCTGCGGTTTTTATCGTGACTGGCATATTCAGCTGAATCTCTAAGAAAAAGGCGCCTAATGCTCCCAAATTACGCTTTTTTCTTCAACCGTTTTTAGGTAGAATCCGCCGCCCTAAGCGCCCCCAGGCAGGACCTGAGGGTAGTATTCCGCACACGGCGATTATGTTCACCCGGGTGCCCTCGTCTTGTTTTTAGCAGCCGGGGGTCGGTCAACAGTAACCGTGGAGGCTCTAACCCATACAAATTTGAATAGAAATGGCTGATATAAATATGCGCCAGCTGCTAAAAGCTGGTGTGCACTTCGGGCACCAAACCCGTTACTGGTCCCCCAAAATGGCGCCGTATATCTTCGGTGACCGCAACAAGATCCATATTATTAATCTCGAGAAAACGCTTCCGATGATGAAGGATGCGATGAACTATCTCGGGACGGTGGCTGCCCAGGGCGGAAAAGTTCTGTTCGTCGGCACCAAGAGGCAGGCCGGCAAGCCGGTTCGTGAGCATGCGATCCGATGTGGAAGCCCTTATGTCGACTATCGATGGTTAGGCGGGATGCTGACCAATTTTAAAACGGTGAAGAATTCCATTGCCCGCCTGAAAGATCTGGAACAGCGGATCGATTCTGGCGCAACGCAGCGTCTCAGCAAGAAAGAAGCGCTGACTCTTGAGCGCGAACGCGCGAAGTTGGACAAAACCTTATCCGGTATCAAGGACATGGGTGGTTTGCCAGACGCACTGTTCGTCATAGATGTGGAAGAAGAGTACATCGCTGTTGCTGAAGCACGAAAGCTTGGTATTCCGGTAGTAGCGGTCGTAGACACGAATTGCTCTCTGGACGGGGTCGACTATGTGATTCCCGGCAATGATGACTCAGGTCGTGCCATTGCACTGTATCTGGAAGCCGCCGCGGATGCGATTTTAGAATCCCGTGTTGCTAAAGCCGCACCAGCAATCAAGGCTGCTGGCGATGATGAATATGTCGAACTCAATGCAGAAGGTGAGGTGATTGCCGCCGAAGCTGAGGAAACGACTGACGAAGTGCCTGCTGAAGCAGCGGCGGCAGAAGAAGCTCCCGCCGATGAGGCCCCTGCCGAAAAAGCGCCAGCTGCTGAAGCAGCCAGCGATGGCGAAGAGGCGGAGAAGGCAAAGGTGACAAAGAAGAAAGTCACCAAAAAGAAAGTCGTCCGAAAGAAAAAGGCAACTGGCGAAGAGTAAAAGTGATGATAGTGAAATCGAGATGATGTCTGTTTCGATTCACCAGTGCGCATCACAGTTGTATCGCGATCACGATCGCAGGGACCAAAGCATCTGTTTGAATCCTGCCTATTGGCGGGATTCCATTATTGGTTTGATGAGCATACCAATACAGCAGATGATCCAATATTAATTTGATCAACCGGAATTAGCATCGATGGCAATTACTGCTTCCATGGTAAAAGAACTCCGCGAGCGCACAGGCGCCGGCATGATGGAGTGTAAGAAAATTTTAACGCAAACCAACGGCGATATTGATGCGGCGATTGAAGAGCTTCGTATTAAAGGAGCGGCCGCAGCTGAGAAAAAAGCAGGAAGAATCGCGGCAGAAGGCATCATCGTGTCTGCCAGTGATAGTGGTTCTGGTGCTTTGGTCGAGGTGAATTGTGAAACCGATTTTGTTGCGAAGGACGATTCTTTCAATGAATTCTGCGCAGCAGTCGCCAATGCCGTAGTTTCTGGTTCACCTGCCGATGTCGAGTCACTTGCCGCGGTAACGCTCACTGAAGGATCCGTTGAAGAAGCGCGACAGGCTTTAATCTCCAAAATTGGTGAAAATATTAACGTTCGACGTTTTGTTCGTTTTGATGCTTCAGAAGGGGGCGTGAGCACTTATTTGCACGGCAATCGTATTGGTGTGATGGTGCAATTGGAAGGTGGCGACGATCAACTTGGTCGTGATATCGCCATGCATATTGCTGCCAGCAACCCATTGTGCGTCTCCGAAGAAGAGATGGATCCTGAGGTGCTCGCTAAAGAGAAGGATATTTTTGTTGCCCAGGCGAAAGAAAGTGGAAAGCCAGATGACATCATTGAGAAAATGATCGGTGGTCGCATGAAGAAGTTTCTGAAAGAAAATACTTTGCTTGGTCAACCCTTTGTGAAGAACCCAGACCAAACCGTTGCCGAGCTTCTCGCAGCAAATGGTGCATCTGTGAAAAAGATGTCTCGCATGGAAGTGGGTGAGGGAATTGAGAAAAAACAGGATGATTTTGTCGCTGAGGTAATGGCTCAAGCTGGTCAGTAGATCAGCGCACACCGTTTCCAATGGTAAGCCCTAAAGAACCACCTGCCTGGCAGCGTGTCCTCCTCAAGCTGAGTGGCGAAGCCCTGGCGGGAGACGACAAATTCGGTATTGAAGGCGATATCTTGACGCATACTGCGCAAGAGCTGAAAAATATGCTGGAGGTGGGTGTCGAGCTCGGCGTAGTCATTGGAGGCGGAAATTTCTTTCGCGGTATGAGCGCCGCATCCCAGGGAATGGATCGAGTGAGCTCAGACTATATCGGGATGCTGGCAACTGCGATGAATGCGCTGGCGTTACAACAGGCGCTGGAAGCGCTTGGGGTGTCCGCTAGGGTGCTTTCAGCGATAGAGATTAGAGGTGTTGCCGAGCCTTACATTCGAGCCCGTGCACTCAAGCACTTGAGCATGGGTCGAGTGGTGATATTTGCCGCTGGAACCGGAAACCCCTTGTTTACTACGGATACGGCGGCGAGCCTTCGCGCACTAGAGATCGGTGCGGAAATCATGGTGAAGGCGACAAGAGTCGATGGGGTATTTGATTCAGATCCTGAGAAAAACCCCCAGGCGATGCGATTTGATCGCCTTTCCTTTGACGAAGTATTGCAAAGAAAGCTAAAGGTGATGGATATGACAGCGATCACTCTTTGTCAGGAGAATCAGATGCCGATTCAGGTGCTCGATCTTCATCAAAAAGGGAGTTTAATGAAAATGGTGAAAGGGGAGCCCGTTGGGACATTAATTATGGATCGTCCCGAAAGCTAGCGATCGTCAGCTTTCTCTGTTTTTCCCCTATTTCAGGGGCGCAGTATATTCTTAATCCGGTAAACCTTGTCATTCACCATGACAGCCCGGACAGATAGAAACTATAATACCGCGCTAATAAAAATCCCTACCCAGGACCCAAGAATGATCGATGAAATCCAGAAAGATGCTGAAGCCCGTATGCTGAAGTCGGTAGAGTCCACGCGAGATGCAATGAGCAGGATTCGCACCGGTCGAGCTTCCCCTGCGCTACTGGAGCATTTGACTGTCAGCTATTACGGTACCGCCACACCGATCAGTCAGGTTGCCACTATTGCGGTGGCCGACGCTAGAACGCTTACAGTCCAACCTTGGGAAAAATCCATGTTGGCTCCGGTCGAACGGGCTATTTTGGAGTCAGATTTAGGGTTAAACCCAGTGACTGCCGGTGAAACGATGCGAATTCCTCTGCCACCGATGACAGAAGAACGCCGTGTCACGATGGTCAAAGTCGTTAAAAATGAAGGGGAAGAAGGGAAAATAGCGATTCGAAATGTCCGCCGTGATGCGATTCAGTCTGTGCGAGACCTGCTCAAGGAAAAGGAGATTACCCAGGATGAGGAAAAGCAGTCAGAAGCAGAGTTGCAAAAAATCACGGATAAGTACGTCAGCATGATCGATGAGGTGGTATCGGAAAAGGAAAAGGAAGTGATGGAGGTCTGAGTCCTCTACACTTTCTCAAAAGAGCAAACACTTATGCTTGCGCAATCCGACGATTCGATTTCCTCCGCAACCAGCGGTGACGGGAAAAAACCCAGGCATATTGCGGTGATCATGGATGGCAACGGTCGCTGGGCGCGTCAGCGTGGACTCCCTCGAGTCGCTGGACATCGACGTGGTGTCGACGCAGTGCGAAACATGGTTAGTAATTGCGGAAAATCCGATATTCCGTATCTCACACTGTTTGCTTTTAGCAGTGAAAACTGGCGCCGGCCTACTACGGAAGTCAAGCTCCTGATTGAGTTGCTTTCTTCTACGCTCGATAGTGAACTAATGAAAATGCATGAGCATGATATTCGGTTGAGGGTGATCGGAGACTTGAGTCGATTTCCCAAACGGCTGCAGCGTAGGATTGAAGATGCCGAAGAATTGACCCGAGACAACACTGCGATGAATGTCACCATTGCCATTAATTACGGCGGCCGATGGGATATCGAGCAGACCTGCAGGGTAATTGCGGAACGTGTTGGACGCGGTGACATCGAACCGCAGGCTGTCACATCCGAACTCATTGAGAGTCATCTTTCTACCAGTGATTTGCCGGAACCCGACCTGTTTATTCGCACCGGAGGTGAAAAACGCATCAGTAACTTTTTACTATGGCAGCTCGCTTACACGGAACTGTTCTTTACCGATGTGTACTGGCCGGATTTTGACGCCAATTCGCTGAAGGACGCGCTGGACTACTTTGCTGGCCGAGAGCGTCGCTATGGTCAGACAGGCGAGCAGATTGCGAGTCTAGCGCAAGCCTGATCTGAAACCTAAAAGCGAGATCAATTTATGTTGATGACCAGAATCATTACGGCTGCGATACTCGCGCCACTCGCGATTGCCCTGATTTGGTTTTTGCCCACCAGCCTTTTTTCTGAAGCGGTTTTTTTGCTGTTGGTGATTGGACTGTTCGAGTGGGATGGACTGACAAAAAAGTCCAATACGGGATTTGTACTGGCTGCAGTGCTGCTGCTGATCACAGCGGCAATTCTTTATATTCTCGATAGTGGGTTGATCGAAAACGATGTGCCTTCTTTGATGCCGCCATTTCTATTGTTAGGCAGTCTATTTTGGATATCTCAGCTCTGGGTTCTCGCCAAAGGTATCGAGTACAAGCGTTCACTATCTACTGAGTGGTTTTTGGGCGCCTTAATTATCTTGTGTGCCTGGGTATCAATGAGCTGGATTCGGATGCAAGAGCCTGATGGACACATCAAGATACTGATTGCGATTGTAATTGTGTGGGCGGCGGATACGTTCGCCTACTTTGCCGGTGTGAACTTCGGGCAGCGAAAACTGGCCCCATCAATTAGCCCCGGAAAAACCATTGAAGGTGTAGTTGGTGGTTTGGTGGGTGCTTTACTGATCGCCTGGCTGGGCGCTCATTTCCTATTAAGTCTGACTGCCTCGCAGTTGGTTGCATGGCTCGTAGCAGCTATCTTAGCAGCATTAATCAGCGTTGCTGGGGATTTGTATGTCAGTCGTTTAAAGCGTCACGCCGGGGTAAAAGACAGTGGGAAGTTGCTACCGGGACATGGGGGCCTGCTAGACCGCATTGATGGATTGTTGGCGGCCATGCCAGTGTTCGCATGTACCTGGTGGTTGCTACAGTGACTGAAAAGGTTGTGATCATGGGATCCACCGGCTCGGTGGGTGTCAGCACGCTGGATGTTATTCGCCATCATCCTGAAAAATTCCGGGTCGCCGCACTCTCCGCCAATAACAATGTTGACCTGATGCTCCGTCAGTGCAAAGAATTTCAACCTGAACGCGTCTTGATGGTGGATCATTCGGCAGCCTCTGAACTGGAAACCGCGCTTCGCGATATAGAATTGCCCATCGAGGTCTCTGCCGGATCAAGCCAGCTGGATTTACTGATTGGAGAAGACACAGACTCCGTGGTTTGCGCGATTGTAGGGGCTGCAGGATTATCCTCAACGCTAAGTGCGATTCGCCAGGGATGTAAGGTGTTGATTGCCAACAAAGAACCACTAGTAATGCTCGGGCCAACCCTGGTGGAGTTGGCAAGAGAAAACGATGCGGTAATTTTACCTTTAGACAGCGAGCACAATGCGATATTCCAATGCCTGCCTGGCAACTGGCAAAGCGGGTTGGGGGATCAAAACAGTCATATTCGATTTGGTGTTCGTCGACTATTATTAACCGGATCTGGCGGTCCGTTCCGCAATGTCGATGCAGAAACCTTTCCGATGATTACCGCGGATCAAGCGTGCGCGCATCCTAACTGGGACATGGGGCGCAAAATCTCGGTAGATTCAGCAACACTGATGAACAAAGGGCTAGAGTTGATCGAAGCTTGTGCACTATTCAGCCTAGATGAAAAATTGATCGACGTCGTGATTCATCCGCAGAGCGTCGTGCATTCAATGGTGGAATATGTAGATGGGTCAGTGCTTGCTCAAATGGCCAACCCGGATATGAAAGTGCCGATTGCTAATGCTCTGGGTTGGCCTCACAGGATAGAATCAGGGGTGTCCAGTCTCGATCTGTTTTCGGCGAATCATTTTGATTTTGAACCACCCGATGAAAACAAGTTTCCCGCGCTTCCCATGGCTCGGGAGGTGGCGCGAACCGGTGGAGATGCACCAGCCACTCTGAACGCGGCGAACGAGGTAGCGGTAGCAGCATTTCTGAACGAAGAGATCCGCTTCGATCAGATCACTGAAATTGTTCTCAATGTGCTTAACCAAACCGAGTTTGAACAAGGTGTATCGTTGGAGTCCGTGGTGGCGTCAGATCAGCGAACTCGGGAGAAAGCACTGCAACTTGTGAAGGCCTGTAGAGTCTGAGCAGTTGTCAGCCCAAAGTGATCAATCAAGCGGTAAAAAGATACCAATGCAAAATACGCAACAATCAGAGGTAAGCGTAAGATGAGTGGATTTGGCTTCAGTATAGTCGGCTTTCTTTTAGCGATTGCGATTCTGGTCGCAGTGCATGAGTTTGGACACTTCTGGGTTGCGAGAAAACTGGGTGTAAAAGTGCTGAAGTTTTCGATTGGATTTGGAAAAACCCTGTTCCATTGGCGACGAAAGAACGATCCGTGTGAATATGTAGTCGGAATGATTCCTCTCGGCGGGTTTGTCAAAATGTTGGATGAACGCGAGGGAGACGTTCGCGAGGAAGAGAAAGATCAAGCATTTAATAACAAACCTTTGTGGGTACGCAGCGCGGTGGTATTTGCAGGCCCGGCATTTAATTTTTTGTTTGCCATTTTTGCAATCTGGTTGGTGTTTCAGATTGGCACCCCGGACATCCGTCCGGTAATTGGCGAAATTGGGCCCGACTCTCAAGCTGAAGTCGCCGGCTTCAAAGCGGGCGATACCCTGGTTGCGGTTAACGGCCGGCCAATCCAAACCTGGCGAGAGCACGAGTTTTTCATGTTGCACCAAGCGATGAAGAGAAACACGCTGCAATTCGAAGTTTCTGATATCAGCGGCCAGAATCGGTCCATCGATGTCAATTTTGGCGAGATCGACCCGAATAGCCTGACTCGTAGACCGATTACGGCGCAGTTAGGGATTTACCCTTCTCCCCCCAAAGCGCAGGTCAGTCGCATGGTTGAGGGTGCGCCTGCAGCCATAGCCGGCCTTCAACCCGGCGATGAAATAGTCTCGATCGATGGTAAGGCGATTTCTGACTGGTATGCCATGGTTGAAATTGTTTCGGCGAACCCGGGGGGGAAACTGCAGCTTGACGTAAACCGTGCTGATACCCAGATCCAGCTGGAAATAGTACCGGAGTCCATAGAACGCGATGGGCAACAGATTGGCCGGATTGGGCTATACATGCCGCCGTTTGAAAATACCAAATTGAGATACGGGCCGCTAGAGGCTATCACCGCTTCGATCGACTATAACTGGCGCATGACGGCGATTACTTTTCGCTCGATTGGCAAAATGCTAACTACGGAAATGTCTTCGGAAAATCTGTCTGGGCCGATCACGATTGCTCAGCTGGCGGGAGACACGGTCAAGTCTGGTGTCGTTGATTTTCTTCGATTCTTGGCAATTATCAGTATCAGCCTCGGGCTGCTGAATCTCCTGCCGATTCCGATCCTGGATGGTGGTCACTTGATGTATTTTTGCTACGAAGCAGTGACCGGCAAAGAGCCTTCCGAAGCTGTGATGATTCGAGGCCAACAGCTGGGAATTACATTGCTCATTTTGCTGATGGGGCTGGCGTTCTACAACGACATAATGCGTTTGTTTGGTTTGCTATGACCCAATCCGGTTCATCTTAGATTCTGCAATTCCCTTTAGAAACTGAACAGGCCGAGATTAAAGAATAGTCATCGATCAATGTTAGGATCAGCACACGATCTGAGGTAATATTTGGCTTTCCACTGCGGACATGGTTTCAGCGTGCAGGACCTGGATGGATGGGTTCCCGCTCTCCCCGCAATGCTCCCTCGTTTGCAACGAATCTAACTATAAAATATGAAAAAAATCGTTCTGGTCCTATTGGCCTTACTGGTCAGTCTTCCTGGATACGCCGCAGAACCTTTCACTATTTCTGATATCCGGGTTGAGGGGTTGGAGAGATTGGACCCTGGTACGGTGTTCAATTATCTGCCCCTGAAAGTCGGCGATGAAATGAACGATGAAGAAGCGCGAATCAGTATTAAAACCCTGTTTGAAACCGGCTTTTTCCGCGACGTCCAGCTTGGACAAGATGGCACTGTGCTGGTGGTTACGGTGGCGGAAAGACCATCCATTGCCAGTATCAAAATTACCGGTAATGAGGAAATCGAAACCAAGAGTCTGGAAGAAGGTTTGTCGAAGGCAGAGCTGGTAGAGGGGCGAATTTTTAATAAAGCCAGTTTGGCGATTGTCGAACGAGAGGTACAGCAGGCATACCTCGCGATGGGTAGATATTCCACATCCGTCGAAACTGAGGTAGAAGAACTCGAAAGAAACCGCGTTGCGATCAAAATTGATATTACAGAAGGACGCGTCGCCAAGATAAAAAAGATCAATATTATTGGCACCAATAAAATCAAAGCCTCCAAGTTGAAGAACGAGATGGAGCTGATTGAGCGAAAGGGTTGGAGATTGTTCACAAAGCGCAATCAATACTCCAAACAAAAGCTTGAGGCAGATTTGGAAATTATCCGATCCTACTATCTCGACAGGGGGTTCCACGATTTTAAAATCCTCTCATCGAGTGTGGATATCAGCCCCAACAAGCAAAATATATTTATTAGTATCGCCCTGGAAGAAGGCGAGCAGTTTACCTTTGGGGAAACCGAAATTGAATCCGCGGGCTCAGTGGAAGGGTTGGAAGAGCTTGTGACGATTGAGCCCGGTGAGTCCTTTTCACGAAAAGCCGTCAATCGATCAAGAAAGGCGATTGCGGATAGATATGCAGACACAGGTTATGCGTTTGTCGAAGTCAGACCTGTTTACAAAACAGATCGGGAAAACAATACTGTTTCCACTGTTTTTACCATTGATCCCAAGCAACGTGTTTACGTGCGGAAGATTGAAATCAGCGGTAACAGCTATACACGCGATGAGGTGATCAGACGGGAACTGAGACAGCTGGAGGGTTCCTGGTACTCTGCAGGTGCGGTCAGGCGTTCGAAAGATCGGCTCAACCGTCTAGGTTTTTTTCAAAATGTCAGTATTGAAACCCCGAGTGTTCCCGGTACCACCGACCAGGTTGATCTGCGAGTTTCGGTAGTTGAACGCGATACCGGAAGTATTCAGTTGTCAGCGGGATACTCTGATGCAGATGGCGCTCTACTAGGCGTGAACTACCAGCAGCGAAATGTCCTGGGAACAGGTAAAGAGCTCAATGTCGCCTTGAACAATTCCGATGCAGCAACTGAAGCTTCCGTTCGGTATACCGATCCGTATTACACCGAGGATGGCGTTAGTCGAAGTATTAGCTTGACGCGCAGGGAGGTAGATTCATCGGAAGTAGATACCGCAGAATTTATTTTGGATACAACTGCAGCGGGAGTACAGTACAAAATCCCTATATCTGAGACAAACTCTGTGAATTTTGGCGTTGAATTTGAGCGCCTTGAGTTAGCATCGACGGATGGAACTCCACCAGAGTTTCTCGACATCATCGAAAATAATCCGGAGTCCGACGACTTGGTGCTTACCCTGGGTGTATCAAAGGACACGCGAAATGACTTTTTCTTCCCCACAAGAGGGGGAGTGGCGAGCCTAGGCGTTGAGGTCACCGTACCGGGTAGTGATTTCGAATATTACAAAGTCAACCTTCAGGGGGCATACTACCAATCGGTTTCAGATCGCATTACGCTGAAAGGTGGGTTTGGATTGGGTTACGGCGACGGGTTTGGTGACACGAGTGAGATCGGTTTACCTTTCTTCAAGAATTACTTTGCTGGTGGTTCGAAATCTGTTCGAGGTTATGACGGTCGTTCTCTTGGGCCCAGGGATACTGGCGAAACACCGTCACCATTGGGTGGAGACCGAAGAGTGCTGATAAATACTGAGATTTTATTTCCACCTTATGGAGATGGACCGAGTAAGGATAAGCGCCTCGGATTTTTCGTTGATGGTGGCATGGTTTATGGCACAGGCACAGATTTGGATCTGGATATGCTGCGATACTCTTATGGCATTGTGTTCAACTGGTTGTCTCCGCTCGGCCCCTTTAGCTTGAGCTACGGAGAGCCGATCGACGAAGAACCCGGGGATGAAATAGAGAACTTCCAGATCTCTTTTGGAACCGTGTTCCGATAAGTTTCAACTGAAGTTCGCACAGACTTAATAGGTCAAAGATATGCAAAATCTAGGGATGCAGTCGTTTCGGAAATTATTTCTGATGTTCGCTTGGGGGCTATCACTTGCGGTGTTCAGCCAGTCGGCATTTGCCGAGAAAATAGGCTATGTAGACGCAAGGCGACTGGTAGACGAATCTCCCCAGGGAGAGGCTCAATTAAAAGCGCTTGAGGAAGAATTCAGCGCTCGCAATCGAGAGATTAAAGGTAAGTTCGAGATTTATCGTGCCGCGGAAGCAGATTTTCAAAAGAATGGCCTGTTGCTCTCTCCTGAAGAACAAGAAGCAAAAAAAGCTGAGCTTGCTCAAATGCAACGAGAGCTAAAACGCGATCAACGGGATTATAACGAAGAGTACGGGGCGAAGCGGAATGCTGGTCTAGGCACGCTTCAAAAAGTGATATCCGATGCCGTCATATTTATCGCAGAGCGTGATAAATATGACTTAATTGTTCAAGAAGCAGTTTTCGCCAGTAAAGCAATTAATCTTACTGACACCGTTCTGGAAGAGCTTAAAAGTCGCGCGAAAAAGTAGTGGCACCTTTGGTTTAGACCATGTCAGATATCGAGGATGAAGCAAAGCCGGAGTCGAGGCAGTCTTCGGTAGATCCGGATAAGCGAAGCTCCAGGAGTCGGAGTGTTTCGATCAGAGAGGTGGCCGAGCAATGTGGCGGCGAGGTAATGGGCAACGACGAGCTGTTGCTTTATGGGATGTCCGCGATCCGTAACGCGGAACCCAATTCGCTGAGCTTTTGGTGTGGGCAGCAAACCACTGAGTTTTTAGATCAATCTCAGCCCGCAGCGGTGCTTGTGACCCGTGAAAACGCGGCTTGCTTTTCCTGCAGCAAAATTATTGTCGAAGATCCGTATCTAGCGTACGCCCGAGTGAGCGCATTGTTTGCGGCACCGCCCGCGGGCGATAACGTAGGCATTGACCCTACCGCTAAAGTTCATCCTGATGTGCTACTTGACGATGGTGTCATTATCGGCCCTTTTTCGGTTGTTGGTGCCAACTGCAAAATAGGAAAAGACACTCGTCTGGGCGCCCATGTGGTAATCGACGAGAATTGTGTTATCGGCGCTGATTGCAGAATTTCAGCAGGCGTCATACTGCGTGCTAATACGAGAATCGGCAATCGTTGCCAACTTTCCCCGGGTGTAGTCATAGGCGCCAGCGGTTTTGGTTACGCACCGTCGCAGGACGGCTGGCAACGTATTACCCAGCTAGGCGGTGTGGTGTTGGGTGATGATGTTGATGTTGGCGCTAATACCACTATCGACCGCGGTGCTATTGTCGACACTATCATTGGGAATCGAGTCAAACTGGATAACCAGATCCAATTAGCGCACAACGTAAAAGTGGGCGATGATACAATTATGGCAGGATGTGTCGCGATAGCCGGGAGTACCGAAATCGGCGCTCGTTGCCAGCTTGGAGGTAGAGTTTCTGTGCTGGGACACTTGCGTATTGCGGACGAAGTCGTGCTGAATGCGGGAGCGTTTGTTTCGAGCTCAATATCCGAGACCGGCACCTACTCCTCGATGATACCTGCGCAACCGGTAAAGAAGTGGCGTAAAACAGTGGCGTACTTGAACCGCCTGGGAAAATTGTTCGGGAAGAACGATTGAGTAGTACCATTTATAACAGTGATTGCAGCTGACCAGCAGTTTCTGTGATGAATGGGCAGTGTATATAACAAAGAGAAAGAGAAACTGGGATCACAAATGAGTGCGAATAATGTAGAAGATATCCATAAGATTATGGAGATTTTGCCCCACAGGTATCCATTTTTATTGATAGACCGGGTGCTTGATTACACTCTCGGAGAGTCGCTACAGGCAATCAAAAATGTCACTATCAACGAGCCCTTCTTTCAGGGGCATTTCCCTGGTAGACCGGTTTTCCCTGGGGTTCTTATTCTGGAAGCAGTCGCCCAGGCTTCGGCAATACTTGCAAGTAAAAGCCTGGAGGAAGACCCGGGTGAAAATGTTATATTTTTGTTTGCGGGCATTGATAAGGCACGATTTAAGAGACCGGTGGAGCCTGGCGATCAGCTATTAATTGACGTCAAGCAAACGAATTACAAACGGAAAATATGGAAATACTCCGCAGTAGCGTCGGTTGAGGGTAGCCTTGCCGCATCTGCAGATATCATTTTTACCTACCGCAATTATTAATTGGTTCGCCTGGATCAATGCCAAAGATTCATCCCAGCGCGATCGTTGACCCAGCCGCAGAGTTGGCGGAAGGGGTAGAAATAGGCCCATTTTCCATCGTCGAAAAAGATGTAGTGATCGGTAAGGACACCTGGATTGGTCCGCATGTTGTGATTCGCAATCACACGACGATCGGCGAGGGCAATAAAATCTTCCAGTTCAGTTCGATTGGCGAGCAACCGCAATATCAGGGATATGCCGGGGAACCAACTCGTCTGATTCTGGGTGATCGCAATGTGATAAGAGAGTACTGCACCCTAAATCGCGGTACGGCCGGCCACCTCGGTGAAACCCGATTGGGCGACGACAACTTTATCATGGCCTATGTCCATATTGCCCATGATTGTACATTAGGTAACAACATCATCTTCGCCAATGGATCGAGCTTGGCGGGACACGTTGATGTTGGGGACTTCGCAATTATGGGAGGTTTCTCACTGGTCCATCAATTTTGTAAGGTGGGAGCGCATTGCATCACCGGTATCGGTGCCATTTGTTTTCAGGATGTTCCCCCTTTTATCGTCGCCGCGGGTAATTCGGCACAGCCATATGGTATCAACACCAAAGGACTTCATCGAAGAGATTTTAGCGATGACACTATCTCTCTTCTTAAACGTGCGTATCGACTGGTTTATCGAAACAATCTGGATTTGAAAACCGCACTGGAAGAAATCGATAAGTTGGCCCCCGACAACAGTGCTGTCCTTACTTTCAGCGAATTTCTGCGTCGATCAGAGCGCGGCATTATTCGGCGCTAGTTCGAAATCTACGTACACTTAAGCAGGTATTCGAAAGAATGAGGTCTGACAAGTCTATAACCACTTTCAATAAGCCTACTCGGTTGAGTCTGCTTGTTAGGCTGTTTCTAGTATCAAAAAGCCGCCAGGTCGGCTCCAGGTCCTTTACCATCGTGAAACTTTTGGGCTAGTCTGTGCCCGATAGAAATTCACAAACCAAGCTCTCTCCGCTGGAAATAGCCCTGGTTGCGGGAGAGCCATCGGGGGATCGACTGGGTGCCGGATTGATTTCGCAGCTCAAGACGCAACTACCCGATGCACATTTTGTAGGTATCGGCGGCCCCAAAATGGAGCAGGCTGGTTGCGAAATTCTCTACCAAATGGATCGAATTGGTGTGATTGGGCTTGATGGACTCAAGGACAAGCTATTCGACATTCTGCGCATTCGAAAGTCTCTGGCTTCAAGATGGCAATCAACCCCCCCTGCAGTTTTTGTGGGTGTTGATGTTCCAGACTTCAACATCAGCCTCGAGGCAAAGTTGCGTTCTTCTGGAATACCCACTGTTCACTATGTGAGTCCGACCGTATGGGCCTGGCGCGGTTATCGGATTCACAAGATAAAACGCGCTGTCGATCACATGCTTGCGCTATTTCCATTTGAAGAAAAATTTTATCAGCATCATCAAGTTGCGGTAACGTGCGTCGGGCACCCGTTAGCAGATGAGATCGAGAGAGGACAAAAACAGATCGCCAGGGATCGGTTGAATGTTTCAGCGAATACGCTGATCGCATTACTTCCGGGTAGCCGCAGAAGCGAAGTGAAGCGACTCACTCAACCTTTGCTCGATGCAGCAAGAAGACTTTTTCGTGATGACGATACGATTCAATTTATCCTCCCCTTTGCCAGCGATCGGGTAAAAAAGACTTTTGAAGAGGCGGCACGAGATTATTCTGATCTGCCCTTAACATTTGTCAATGGTCAGTCGAGACGAGTTTTGGAAGCGGCTGATCTGGCTATTCTTGCTTCTGGCACAGCCTCTTTGGAAGCCGCGTTACTCGGCACCCCCCATGTTGTAGTCTATAAGCTGTCGGCGTTGAGCTACTGGCTGATGCGTCGTTTGCGGCAGGTCGATCACTACGCTATGCCCAATCATTTACTGCCGTCGCCAATGGTTCCAGAGTTGATTCAGGAGGACGCGACAGGGGACAATATCTACCAGGCTGCAAAGGGATATCTTGACTCCCCGGAGCGTATGCGGAAAATCCGCTCAGAGTTTGAAAAGATATTTTGGTCGCTAAAACTGGATGCAGATAGGCGGGCTGCGGAAGTAGTGGTATCAATGATTAAATTTGGCGATGCAGTCAACTAACCAACAACCAATCATCGCTGGGGTGGATGAAGCAGGAAGGGGCCCGTTGGCAGGGCCGGTAAGCGCTGCGGCGGTGGTGCTTGATCCGCAGCTCTCGCTCGCGGGTCTGGATGATTCAAAAAAGTTGAGCGAAACGAAGCGCATTCGGCTGGAAAAACAAATCAAAGATACAGCGCTGTATTGGTCGGTTGCGTACGCAACTGTAGAGGAAATCGACGAGCTGAATATATTGCATGCGTCGATGTTGGCGATGCGGCGCGCGGTATCAGGGCTGGGAGTTTTACCAAAACTGGCGCGAGTGGACGGCAATCGCGACCACGGTCTGTCTATCGAGACTCAAACAGTGGTAGGCGGCGATGCGTTGCATCCCGAAATTTCTGCAGCATCGATATTGGCAAAACAGGCGCGTGACCGATTAATGGTCGCCCTCTCTCGTGACTACCCAGCTTATGGTTTCGAGAGACATAAAGGCTACCCAACCAAAGCCCATGTTGCGGCGTTGCAGCAACATGGTGTGACCATTCATCATCGACGCAGCTTCGCGCCGGTCAGAGCAGCGATGGGTGAGCAATGATTTCCACCGATACGCTCCAGCAGTTTGTTCACCTGAATGTTCATACGGAATACTCCATTGCGGATGGCATAGTCAGAATTAAACCATTGGCGTCAAAAGTCGCAGAGCTGCGTCAACCCGCTGTCGCTATTACTGATATATCGAATCTCTATGCAGCCGTAAAGTTTTATAAGGCTTGCCTGGGAGCGGGTGTAAAACCACTCATTGGTGCAGATGTTTGGATCGAAAACCCCCTGGATAAAGGGCCCATCGATCGCAGCAAACCAGACCGGCTTAAGCTTTATTGTCTAGACAATCAGGGGTACCAAAATTTAAGCAAGCTGATTACGGAAGCCTACCTTCGTGGTCAAAAAAATAATCGTATCGTGCTTTCATGGGAGGACTTTAGTCTTTTTGGTGCCGGCTTAATCGCGGTATTGGACGATGAAGAGGGGCCGGTCGCACATGCATTGCAATCAAACTCGGATATGGCAGAGACGCTGCTAGATAGATACCAGCAGATTCTCCCGGGAAACCGCGTATATCTTGAGGTAAGTCGCACTGGCCGTGCCGGCGAAGAAAATTATATACAACGCGCTGCAGCACTCAGCGCGGATCGCGGTATTGGACTGGTAGCAACAAATCGAGTGGTCTATCTAACAGATGATCAGTTTGAGGCTCACGAAATTCGCGTTTGCATCAATGATGGCCGAGTGCTGATTGATAGCAGGCGACCAAGGAATTACACCGACCAACAATCTCTGCGATCAACCGAGCAGATGATAGAGTTGTTTGAAGATTATCCAGAAGCTATTGCGAATACCGTTGAAATAGCACGGCGGTGCAATCTATTCCTGGGTTTTGATAAAGACTATCTTCCCGACTACCCTGATGCGGGAGGCAAGCCGGTATCTGATGTGCTTCGTGAACAAACCGAAGCAGGATTAGCGATGCGTTTGGCAGTACCCGCACTACGAGACAAAGAAGGGAATCCTGCAGTAGATGTAGAGTACATAGAGCGAATGGATTTTGAACTCGGTGTCATCGAGCAGATGGGATTCCCTGGTTACTTCTTGATTGTTGCAGACTTTATTCGTTGGTCCCGTGAAAATGGCATTCCAGTTGGCCCGGGGCGGGGCTCAGGTGCGGGCTCCCTGGTAGCCTGGGCAACGGGAATAACCGAATTGGATCCTCTGCCATACGGCTTGCTATTTGAGCGCTTTCTGAATCCAGATCGAGTATCGCTGCCCGATTTCGACATCGATTTTTGTGTCGATGGTCGAGACCGAGTGATCGAGTATGTGGCGGAACGCTACGGCCGTGATCAGGTCGCGCAGATTATTACCTTTGGTACCTTGGCCGCTAAGGCGGTCGTGCGAGATGTCGGCCGTGTTATGAGTTTGCCGTACGGATTTGTCGATCAAATTTCCAAGATGATTCCCTTTGAAGTAGGTATGACCTTGGAGAAAGCACTTGAACAGGAAGAAGCACTGCGTAATCGCTATGAAGAAGAGGCGGAGATCCAGGAGCTCATTGATATGGCGTTACAGCTTGAAGGTATCGCGCGTAATGTGGGTAAGCACGCGGGTGGAGTGGTTATTGCGCCCAGACCGCTGACTGAATTCACTCCTCTGTTTGCTGATGCGCATCTCAGTCAGGCGGTGACGCAATTTGACAAAGATGATCTCGAGTCTATCGGATTGGTTAAGTTCGACTTCCTGGGGTTGCGAACGCTCACGATCATCGACAATGCGCTGAAAATGATCAATCGGCAACGTGAGAAAGAGGGGGAACCTCATGTTGTGCTCGATGACAAGCTTCCACTGGATGATCAGCCCACATTTGAGCTGGTGCAAGCGGGGAATACCACCGCGATCTTCCAGCTGGAATCTCGTGGCATGAAAGAGTTGATTATTCGACTGCAGCCAGACAGCTTCGAAGATCTTGTCGCATTGGTCGCTCTGTTTCGCCCCGGGCCGTTGCAATCTGGGATGGTAGACGACTTCATTAATCGAAAGCATGGACGCGAGAAAGTGACCTTTCCCCATGAAGATATTGGCCCGGTACTGCAACCTACTTATGGCGTGATCCTCTATCAAGAGCAGGTCATGCAGATTGCGCAAATCCTGGCCGGTTTTACTCTGGGTGGTGCTGATCTTCTGCGCCGTGCCATGGGAAAGAAAAAGCCGGAGGAAATGGCAAAGCAACGAGAGCTGTTTGCCGCGGGGGCGGAAAAACGTGGTGTCGACAAGGATGTAGCCGAATATATTTTCGATCTGATGGAAAAATTCGCAGGCTATGGATTTAATAAATCTCACTCAGCCGCTTATGCACTAGTTTCCTACCACACGGCCTGGTTAAAGACACATTTCCCCGCCGCTTTTATGGCCGCTACGATGAGCGCAGATATCGATAACACGGACAAAGTAGTCATGTTACGTGCAGATTCGATTGATATGGGGCTGGAAGTGTTACCACCAGATATCAACGTGTGCGGTTATGGATTCGAACCAATTGATAACAGCCGTGTACTCTACGGACTGGGGGCGCTGAAGGGTGTCGGACAGGGTGTTATAGAAGCGATTGTAGAGGAGAGAGAAGCCAACGGTGATTTCAAAGATTTGTTTGATTTTTGTTTGCGCCTGAATGACAAGAAAGTGAATAAGCGTGTGATCGAAGCGCTGATTAAAAGCGGCGCTATGGATGGGCTCAATGAAAATCGTGCGGCGCTGATCGCGGATGTTGACAGCGCATTGCGTGCCGCAGGCCAGGAACAAAAAAATACTGAAGCGGGACAGTTCGATATGTTTGGTGTGGTCGCCGCACCAGCGGCAAGCCAAACATCCAACGATGTGGAACCCTGGACCGAAGAGCAGCGATTGGAGGGGGAGCGAGAAACATTAGGTTTGTATCTTACTGGACACCCCTACAATCGATACGCCTCGGAGCTTGCCTCTCTGGTCGACAGTGACGTGCCAAATATGAATTTGGCGACACCTAAGAATGGGGTTGTTGGCGGATTGGTGGTTGCTATGCGGGTCATCAATACGAGACGCGGAAAGATGGCATTTGCTTCCCTAGATAATGGGCTATTTAGAATAGAGGCCAGTTTCTATTCCAAGAAATTTATTGAGTACGCGGCGATTCTTCAGAAAGACAACATCCTGATCGTCCAGGGCGAACTTAGTACCGATGAGTTCACCGGAAACGCTCAAATGCGGGCGGAATCTGCGTTTCAAATAGAAGATTTGCGCCAACAACATTTGCTGGCGGTTGCCTTGAACGTTCGTGAGGATGCGTTAAACAGTCAAACCATGAAAGACTTTAAGGCGCTGCTTAAGAAGCATCAAGGTGGCAACATTGAAGTAGTGATTCATTACCAGCGCATCCGCGGAGAAAAGGGCGTATTACGTTTGGGGTCTGAGTGGAAAGTCCACCCACATGGGGAGTTACTGGATGGGCTGACTGAACTTTTTGGTGAAGACGTATTGCGGTGTACCTATAACACGGGTGTGATTCGCACTGGACCACCGAAAACCGGAGGGGGATATCATAATAGAAAAGCAGCGGGTTTCTAGCGATTAAGAGATTGAGAGATTAGAGTCAGAATAGAAGGCTTCTTGTAATATGTAATTGTCGGAAGTTGATGTGACAAATTCTATAGACTGGTTCAGATATCACCTTACAGCGAACGTCCGAGTTATGCTGTGAGACAGTCGTTTTGCACTAAGATTCTGTAAATCTTAAGTGATTGTTTCAACTATCTCAGATTCAGAATTGCAAAAGGTATCGATTTTGCAATGCAAACTACCCCAGTTTTACTAGATAAAACAGCCATTCGCTCGTGATCTTTTCCGCATAGGCAGATACTGTTCATGGATCGAATCTGCGGGCAAAAACGAATTTACTCGCGGTTTTTAAAAATTCGGACTATTACCGTTTTCTAAAAATCAAGTTGACATTCCAGAAACACCCCACAAAGTAGTGTGAAGCGATATGGTGCCTACGGCAATATTCCAAATTTCTGTCGTACATAGATAGCTATGTCTTTGTGCAGCACACGACCTTTGTCTAACACTCCTGCCATCTGAAAGAATCCATGAATCATGCCCTCATAACGTTTGAGGGTGACTGTCACCCCTGCGAGCTCGAGTCGCTCTGCATATGCCTCAGCTTCGTCTCGCAAAGGATCACAGCCTGCCGTTGCCACAAATGTAGCGGGCAGCTGTGCATACTCAACTTGCCAGTAGGGGGAGATTTCTGCTGAGCGTTTGTCTATGTGCACAGGAAGGTACTGGTCAAAATACCAAAGAGATTTTTCTTTACTAAACCCAAAACCATGAGCGAAGGTTTGGTAAGACGCTGTGCTTGCCATGGCATCTAACATAGGATAAATCAGCAATTGGAAATCAGGCTGACGTTCTTGTTGAATTTTGAGTTTATAAGAGACAACTGCAGCCAAATTTCCGCCTGAGCTGTCACCACCAATGGCAATGTGCGTGCTGTCGGTATTGAGCTTCGGAGCGTTGCTGACAAGCCATAGATAAGCAGCATACGCATCGTCGACAGCCGCTGGGTAGGGGTGTTCGGGAGCTAAGCGACAGGTCACTAGAGCAATGATGCATCCCGTTTTATTCGCAAGTGAACGTAAAGGAATGTCGTAGCTTTCAGGCCCAATGACAAAACCTCCTCCATGAAAATAGATAAGCAGGGGTAGTGGTTGATCTGAGGGGCGATAGAAACTGATATGAACTTGACTCAGTGAAGGCGGTAAAACGATAGGTTCAATATCATAAACATCTTCAGCTTCACCACTTAACGCTTGCACACTGGCATCATCCGCACGAACCATCGCCGCCGTCAGGTCATGAATCGGTGTGCTTGGATGGTTTGCCCATGCGTCGACTAACGTTTGGGCTTGGGGGTCTAGTTTTGCCATATAAATCGAGTTCTTCCTATAAATTATAAGTGAAGTGACTTAGAGTTTTAATGATGCAAGTTTCGCACCGATGCCAACAAAAAACTCACCGTGACTTCTCCAGTGCCACAAAAAGCTGGAACTAATTTCGTGATTCCGACATTTACTCGATGTAGCCAAGAAAGACGAAACAGGGCGTAAATTGTTACTCTGACCGTAAACTGTCTCATAAACTCTCTGCGCGAACCGGCTCACTACTGCGCAGTTTCGGATGTGCACTCTTGCACTACCACCAGACTATTCTAGTACTGTAGGGGTAAATACCAATTTCGGATCGTTGTTATTTTGCAGGTTGGGTCAGACTGAACCAGTTACCGGAATTATCTTTACCCATTGCTTCGACGCCGTAAAATTGCTCAGTGGGTGGGAAGATAAATTCCACCCCACGAGCTACCAGCTCTTCGTAAGTTTTCTGGCAGTTTTCAGTTTTAAAGACACCCACGCCAAAAGCGCCCTCTGAAACCAGGCCACGAATTTTTTCCGCTGCGTCTTTGGTAAACATGGGGCCTTCCTTGGGTTCAGCGAGCACTAACTCCAGGTCCGGTTGAGCTTTTGTCCGCACGGTCACCCAGCGAAAACCGCCCTCAACCGTCATATCTGCGGCTACTTCAAACCCGAGTTTGTCTCGATAAAACTCGAGCGCTTCGTCCTGATTGAGGACATAAGCTGTGACATGGGCAATGGATTGAATCATTTCTCTACTCCTCGTAATTTGTGAAAGGCTATTCTATCGATTCAGTGGCCTTTATATTTCTCCGATATTGCGCATTTACCGGTGCACCTAAAAGACGAAACGCATAGCAGGAGGGAATTGCCTGCAGGGGGTAACGGAAAGGTTCAGACGATAAATTCCACAGTTTACGGCGATACTGCAAAGGCGAAAGGCCGACTCGTTGATGAAATAGAGAAGAAAAACTGCCCAGACTGGTATAACCAACTCGCTCGCATATCTCCAAGACACTGCCGTTCTCTTTGATCAGCATGTCCTTTGCCTTTTCGATCCGCAGGCGAATAAGAAAAGCGCTGGGTGACTCGTCAAATGTTTTTTTGAAATTTCGAGAAAAGTGATAGGGAGAGAGATTCGAATGCTTCGCTGCTGCGGCAAGATCGAACGAATTTGAAAAATTCGCCGCAATGAAGTCTCTTCCATTGCAAAGCTTCCTGAACTGGGTGTTTGGTTTCATCATTCCGGACGCAGGCCTCATATCTTCAATTTGTGCAGGCATGATGCCGGGATCGGAGTAAATATCATTCTGCATCGCTACTATTATAGTGTGCTAACTCCGACTATCTTACAAACAGTATAATCGAAATTGATTCGCTTCCCGAGGGTTTGAACCATGCAAGATGTCGCGACAATCAAAGGTCATGCTGTGATCGAGATTTACGATGTGCAGCAACAAGAAAACGGGCTGGATATCAGCTGGACGGATGGCCATGAAAGTTTCTTCCACTCAATATGGTTACGTGACTGCTGCTACTGCGATATCTGCGGCGATACCTATTCTAGTAAGCGTTTTTTTACGCCGGCCGACGTTCCGATTGATGTTACCCCTTCCACCGCACGTATCGATGAACAGGGAAACCTCGAAATCATTTGGCAATCAGATGGTCACCGATCTTATTATGGCGCGAACTGGCTGCGTCGCCACTGCTATGATGATGAAAGTCGACGTTTGCGTTTCCATCAGCCGTGTTATTGGAATGCGAAAATTGCCTGTGAACTGCCAGTCGTAGGATTTCCCGAGGCCAACGCGGATGACAAAATCCGTTTTCAGCTGTTAAGTTATCTCCATGACTATGGCTTTGTCATCGTACGCGACGGCCCACTGGGCCCGGGTGCGGTTGAGCGAGTCGCCCAACTGGTTGGGAATCTTGGTGAATCTGCCTATACACGCATTTTCGATCTCACCCCGTCGAGTAAAACACGCACCATGGGCAATACCTTCAAGGAAGTACCCCCGCATACCGACGAGGCATTTCGGTACTCTCCGCCAGGAGTCAATGTTCTCGGTTGTGTAAGACCTGCAGACGATGGTGGAGAGTCCATTCTGGTCGATGGATTTCACGCTGCTGCGGAGCTCCTTGCCGCCGATACGAAATCGTTCGATCTATTATGTAGCCATGCTCAAGATTTCAACCGGATACACCCTAACAGTCTGGATCAACGTAGCCGTCAGCCGATGATTGTGCTCGATGATCGTGGCGTTGTGGTTGGTGTTCGTTTTCATACGCGCGCTGCAGGCCCCCTCAATCTGCCAAAAGAAATTGTTAAGCCATACTATATTGCCCATCGACGACTATGCGAACATATTTTTGACATAGGAAATCAGTTGCGCTTTCGATTGGAAGCTGGGGATGCCGTGTTGTTTGACAATCACCGTGTGTTACATGGGCGTTCGACTTTCAGCGATCCCCGTCGTCACCTGCAAATTTGTAACGTAGCGCGAGAAACTTTTCACGAGCAGTTTCGACTACTAGCAAACAAACTCGGCTTCAGCGATCAGGCGAACCAGGTGTTCGCTGCCGGCGTTTGTTGACACGACTACGAACGAAAGTTAAACCTATTTCGTCCAGGTAGCCTCGAGTGACGGGCATTTCAGCGCAGTGCGTTTCTTTGATGATCTGCGCAGCAGAAATAGATGGACATCTCATTCGATTGCCTAATTGGGGCGGTCTTAACTGAATTTGCTTCTAATTTAATCGCGCTCTGAATCGATCGTGTTCATCAGAACTTCGTTGTAGCGATCTCCTTTCACCGTTTTGTCATTAATCAACTGATCCAGCTCGTTAACTGTTGTCTTGTCGAGTTTGATATCGCCCGCGCCGGCATTTTCTTCCATATGTTCGATGTTCTTCGTTCCGGGAATAGGGATCATATCCTCACCTTGCGCCAGTACCCAGGCGAGCGCAAGTTGCGCCATGGTGCAGCCACAGCGTTCTGCAATGGCTCGATAGGGGCCTAATAACTTGATGTTCTCAGAGAAGTTTTCTGGTTCGAATCGAGGACGGGAATTAGTACAGCGAATATCATTCTTGGTTAATTCTGTTACATCTTTGCACTTGCCGGTTAGAAACTGGCGGGCAAGGGGAGAGAAAGGAACAAATGCAATGCCCAACTCTCTACATGTTTCAATAATTTTTCTCTCGGGTGTTCTCGTCCATAAAGAATACTCGGATTGCACCGCAGTGATGGGAAAGGTTGCATGCGCCTTTCTTAAGGTATCAGAGGCAATTTCAGACATGCCCACAGTACGTATTTTCCCTTGTTCAGCCAGTCGCCCTAGCGTACCAATACTGTCTTCGACCGGCACGTTTTTATCGACTCTATGAAGATAATAGAGATCGATGACTTCGGTGTTCAACCGCCTCAGGCTATCTTCGCAGGTCTGAACAATAATCTCTGGTCGGCCGTCGGTCACCACCTGGTTTTCCGAATTTCGAAAAATACCGCATTTACTTGCCAGAGTGAATTCCGAGCGTCTGTGCATGATGTGCTTTCCGATCATCGTTTCACTGTGGCCCATTCCATACATAGCAGCGGTATCCATAAAGGTATAGCCCGCATCAATGGCAGCGTTTAATAATTTCGCTGCGGTTGTTTCGTCGGGGAGATCGCCATAGCCCATGGAAATATTCATACAGCCGAGACCAATTGCAGAAACTTCAAAAGGGCCTATTTTTCTTGTGTGCATTGATGGAGTGCCTCAGTAAAACGTCACAGGTAAGCAGTAAGAAAGCGAGAATTTCTCATCGCGTTCCAAAAAGTGGTTGCGATTATAAACAGCGAATGCGGGTGTTGTTTGCATTTTTAACCCTGAGCTGGGTAGCCACTCATTCAATATCCGACTTATCCAGGGCAGCAGATCACCATATTGCCCTGTGATCTCAAAACACGCGTGCCAACCTCCCGGGATCGTCAGACAATGAACCCGGCCATTACGTACCATTGGACGATCAATCTCAACACAGGCAACATAGCGGCATTGGTTTAGCGGCACCCATTCTGGGTTAGAGTGGTGCAGACCTATTTGAGTCGACGTTGATCGACATTCCTGTTGGCACCAGGCTGAAAGAAGCTGCCAGGTACTGGCAATGCTCCGCCCGTATCCCACATGCCGGATATAAGCGACCGTTCTGGCGGGCAGTTGTTGAATCACCGGATCAGGTAGCGCGAGATTTTTGATTCTTCTCTCACCCCGCACAAAATCCTGGTCGCGGTGCCACTGCGGAACCCCGGTTTGATATTCCCGTTTCCGCCACTGTCCAGGAGACGCGTGAAACTGTCTCTTAAAAGCATGGGTGAAGGACGACAGAGAATGAAACCCGCACTTTTGAGCGATCTCAACGACGGGATTGTCTACATCGAACGTCAGCTGATTGGCTGCATGCTCAAGGCGGGTTCGGCGGACGTATTGATGTACTGATTCTCCAGTGATTTTGCGAAACACTCTGTGAAAGTGCTGTTCGCTAAAGCAGGCAACCTTGCTGAGTCGATGCGCCGAGAGATCGGCTGCAATGTCCTGGTGTATGCAGTAAAGCACATCGTTAATCCGCGAGATTTGGCTACATGACGTCATTTAAAGAGCATATATCAACAAATATAAACGCACAAATAAACAATCTTTGTGTATAAGTGGCAATCATAGTTTGTTCCTTCTACTGAACTGGAGTTTGCTTATGATTGCGCCCGCCAGGCATGTCGCCCATCTAAAACCTTCGTTTATTCGAGAGATATTAACGGCAGCCGTCCGTCCAGACGTCATTTCGCTGGCCGGTGGATTACCTGCCGAAAGTTGCTTTCCGTTGCAATTATTCGAGAAGTCGTTAAACACTCTGGTTGATGAGCCAGGACTGTTTCAATATGGAGCGACCCGAGGGTACGCGCCACTACTTGAGCATGTCGATAGGAATCTACGCGTCTCTACAGATCATAGGGTGTTGGTCTGCAACGGCTCTCAACAGGCTTTGGATCTAGTGGCAAGAGCTTTCATCAATCCGGGTGATGCGGTGGTGATGGAAACCCCGGGGTACCTCGGAGCGCTGCAAATCTTTAACCTTGCACAAGCGCGTCTTGTACCCGTGGCGCAAGAGGCGGATGGTCCCGATATTGGAAAACTGGAATCGGTGTTCGAAAAAAAATCAGTGAAGTTCTTCTATGCGGTACCTGATTTTCACAACCCGACTGGCGTCACTTGGAGTTTAGAGAAAAGAAGCAGAGTTGCTGAACTATGCGACAGATACGGTGTGATACTGATCGAGGATGCCCCCTATCGTGATATCCGCTTCAGCGGAATACAGCAACCGATGGTATCGACTTTGTGCCCTGAAAATTCGATTGTCTTACGTTCGTTCTCCAAATCGATATGCCCTGGAATGCGGTTAGGGATTGCCATGGCAAACCCGTCCGTTATCGACACGATGGTGAAAGTAAAGCAAGCAGCAGACCTGCATACCAGTACGCTCATGCAAAAAGTCTTGCTCGATATCCTGATGGATGATCATTTCCCGAGCCATCTCCATCGTGTTTGTGATGAATATCGTCGCCGATATCAGGCTTTATGCTCCGCACTTTGTTCTATTTCAGGTTCGGAATTGCATTACCAAAACGTTGAGGGAGGAATGTTTATCTGGATTCACATTGGAACCAAAAACGCTGTCGATGTCTCCCGGCGGGCAATGAAAAGAAATCTTGCTGTCGTGCCGGGTGATGTTTTTTATCCGCATCATTCTAAAGGTGGTCATTATCTGAGACTAAATTTCAGTCACACAAATACAGACTTGTTTTCAGAAGCTGTGCAGAGACTGCGCGCCAGTCTTTGAGATGACCTGGCAGAGAGTGACGCAGCTGTTACGTGACTTGGGGGATTTAAATATTACCCTTCGCACGAATGGGCACTGATATCAATGGCCCGTAGTTGTCAGTACGCTTTTGTCGATCCCAAAAAATACTTTGATTTAATGGTGGCTACGCCCTGATTCGAACAGGGGACCCCATCATTATGAGTGATGTGCTCTAACCAGCTGAGCTACGTAGCCATCGGGGAGGGCGCGGAGATTACCTGAAACGTGGTGTTGAAGCAAGAATCGGGGTGCTGGATATGGGCGCTTTTTGGGTCTTCAATTCTGATCGGTTGCCGACGGAATGATGAGCATCGATTCGCCGAGTAGGCGTCGCACATTCTCACGGTTGCTTGGAATGGATTGATTAAATGATGCTGTTTTAACCCCTATATCTTCTGGTAACACCGGCTCGATTCGGGTTGAAAAACTCGCGAAGCTAAATTCTCCCGCCAGTGCTGAAGGAGAAGCTGTTGTCGCCAGTGAAACCTCGGTTGAGGCTATGGTGGAGGGTTCTTCTTCCACCACAGTGGTCGGAGATGGGGTCGGGGCGATATCGTCGGCAATAGAAGCGATTACCGGTTCCGGAAGAGTCGTGGGCGAGCCAGCTTCAATTATTTCGGGTTCCGCAGGAATGTCGTTCGCAGGCGATGGAGCTGAAGTCGGTTCCGGGCTGCTGGTTACCACTGCCTCGGGCAGAATGTCGGCCTGCTGCTGTTGCAGGCTTTGATGGAATATCGTGGCGGGCGCTAACAATAGCAGAGACATTGCCAAAGCGCTCTTTACTGTGAACTGTGTCAACAAGCCAGGCCAGGTTTTGAATTCTCCGTACTTGGCTCCTCGGATCATTCTCGAAGAGATGGCGCGGTACCCGTACTTTTGCGCAATCTGAGAACTTGAATCGATTAACTCCACTGCCTTTCCAGGAATCCCGGCACTGAATCTGAATAGCGTTTGCAGTGCCGATGATTTTACGGGCGGTATTCTTTGGGCCCCGGATTCGCGAATCCGCTCAACCAGATCGGGTAATTCTGATTGGGTAAAACCCTGCATCTCGTGATTTTTACGGATCAACCGTTGAATACCCCAACGATAAGAGGTGTCAAGGAAGGCGTTAAGAGAAGTGTTACCACACAAGACTACGGTGATGAGTGGCCCGGTCTTATCCTTCATATTGACCAGTGCCTTGAGTAATTCAGCACCGCTGGAATGCAGTTCCTGGACGTCATCGAGCATCAAAATCAGACGCTTCCCTTTGGAGCGAATGGTTCCCAGCTTAAGGAAATATCTCAGTGCTCGTGCCTCCGGCGGTAGCTCCTGCGGGACTTTTACGCCTAGAGTGTGACCGAGGAGGTCTGAGAGATTGTCTACGTCGATGCGTCGGAAGGAGTAGATAATCACGACAACGTCATCTGGGGCGTGCTGCTCGGCGTATCGTAAGGCGGTAGACTTTCCGACGCCGTCTTGCCCGGTCAAAAGATAGATCCCGGCGCCGTCAGCAAATAATTGATACAGAAAAGAGACGGTTTCTCGAAATCCTTTCGATATCGCAATACCCGCACTTTCCGCACCATGGTCGAGATGGGCGTTAGGCGGGGTGCTCTCCGATTCAGATATTAAGGCGTTTTGCGACAAGGTTTGATCAGAACTGAGGGTGATTGGGTGCCAATATTTGTGACAAAAAGGCCAAGCAAGCGTTGTGCGGCGCGAGTTTGAAGAAATTAACGGGAAAACCTTCCCTTTTCAAAATATGATAAGTGACCGGTTAACGAGAGATTCAGCGCATTCGACGGTTTGGCGCCATATTTCTCCATACTCTATCAGACTGAGCTTAAACGTAGCTGAAATTGGCATTAATAATAAAGTGTAATTAAAATGCATCAGAAAAGCGAAAGACGGAGATCGAAATTGCGGTCTTTCATAACTCTATTTGATGGTGGTGTTTGCTCTCTCCTGTAGCGTACGATTAATTTGATGTGTTCTCTCGACGGGACGCTGAAGTCTACAGACAGATGGTGATTGTGATTCGGGGAAAAAGATGACAAAGATCGGTAAGCTTTTCGTGGGTTTAGTTGCCCTGATCCTGCTTTGGATGTTGATGCTCTTTTTCAATTGGCATCGAATAGAAACGGAACTCAAAAATGCTTCTGCTTTGGTCCTCGATCAGGCGGGATATGATCAGCTGGAAATAGATACCGACCATCAAGGAAGGACGGTAGTTCTATCTGGCGTCATGCGTTCAACTGAGAACATCGACCATGCGACATCGCTGGTGGCGGGAATTGAGGGTGTGCATCGGGTGCAAACCGACTCTATCGAACTCAAGCCCTATTCCCCGGCGAACATTTCACTGAAGTCCAACCAAGCTTCGATTACTTTATTGGGCTCCCTTTCCTCCGATGCTGTTGCGAAACAGCTTAACGGTCAAATCACAAAAGCGATGGGTAGGCGTTTGGATCACGGGTTAAGCATTGATCCCGATGTGGAATCACCTCCCTGGTTGATTGGCCTGGCAACGGGTGTCCCGGCTCTCGAGCCAATCGATGACCTGGATTTTGAAATCAAAGACAGAAAACTCCGAATTGCGGGTATCAGTCGCGATTCAGCCTCTCATCAATCTGCACTCAAGGCGGTAAGCAATCTGCCAGGGATTCAAGCGGCGGACATCAGCGGGCTCGTACTCAAACCTTTTAATCCCTCCTGGTTTGCATTGAGCGACAGGTCAGTCAGAGGTACTGTAAGCACAGCTGGAGAGTCATTTCGACTAAAGCGGTTATTCGCTGACTTTGCGGGTGTGGATGACGTGACTGGCATTCAGGTTGATAGTGAATTTTCTTCCGCCGAGTGGCTGTCTGATTTGGAAAGAGTGGTCGGCAATGCCGGTGGCGTGGAATCTCCTACTATCAGTTACCGCGACGGTGTGATCAAAGTGGCAGGAATCGTGCGTGAGCAACAAGATTTTGACGCTCTAGCTGCTCAGGCACCTTATCTGATGCACACCAGGCAATTAAATCTAGCGGAAGTCGAGCTGCGTCCCTTTCAAACGCCTTGGCTCGATATGCGGGTGACGGAAGAAAAAATTCTATTGCAGGGTTTGGTGAGACAAGCAAAAACCGCGAACGAGTTGCTGCAAAATATTGCGAATGCCACCGGTTCGACATTTGAAAGACAGATAGAAAACCAACTCAAAGTGAGTACTGATGTATCCCCTGGAGAGTGGGCGCCGGCTGTGGGAAGACTTGTTGCCGGCATGGCAAAGATAGAAC
>JAHQWE010000098.1 GCA_019633985.1 Acidiferrobacterales bacterium
ATTTGCGGAGCAGGTGTCGCTAACCGATGATGAAATTGTGAAATTTTTGAGCGGTAGCGAAATTAGGGGCAACCAAAAGGGCACCAAGTGGCGGCAGACGTTTACCGCCGATGGAGAGACTTATTATGAGGAAACCAATGGGTTCCGCCCGAGCTTTGGGCAATGGAAAGCCCTCAACAACGAGTACTGTTCAGTATGGCCGCCATCTGCAATATGGAGTTGTTACAAAATGACTGCGGAAGGTGAAGAGTTAACTTTTATCCCTCACAAGGGCGACGCCTGGCCAGCAGTTCGAGTGAAAAAGAACCAATAAAGGCCAAGGAAAGAATAGTGAGTGTAAGTTTCATTCGACGTGAATGAATTCCCCGTAACAGACGTTCTACTCATTCTCTACCAATCGCCACCGCATCAATTCACCTGCTTTCAACGGCACAATCTCATCTTCTTGGTTGCCCGCTACGGGATAGTTTGCCGGTACCTCCCAATCAATGCGCTCCAGTGTGATTTGATCCTGGTTTCGGGGCTGTCTGTAGAAGTCGGCACCATGGAAGCTGGCAAACGCCTCTAGCTGATGCAGCGCATCCATTGCTTCAAAAACTTCGGCGTATAACTCGATTGCAGCATGAGCAGAGTAAATACCAGCACATCCGCAGCTGGTCTCTTTTTTTAATCGACTATGTGGAGCGCTGTCGGTACCCAGAAAAAAAGAGGGGTCTCCACTGATCGCTGCATCGAGCAGAGCAAGCTGATGCTCATGTCGCTTTAAAATGGGTAGGCAGTAATAGTGTGGCCGGATGCCACCACGAAATAGATCATTTCTGCTGAACAGTAAATGTTGCGGTGTGATAGTCGCGGCAACACTCTCTCCCGCGGCCTTCACAAAATCGACGCCCTGCTTGGTTGTAATATGTTCAAACACAATCCGCAGCTCGGGTATTTCTCTTCGCAACGGAGATAACACTTGATCGATAAATTCTGCTTCTCGATCAAATACATCTACGTTGGGGTCAGTCACTTCGCCATGGATCTGCAAAACCAAGGTTGAGGACGCGATCGCTTCGAGGACAGGCATAATGCGAGTCACACTGGTGACACCGGAGTCCGAATTGGTCGTCGCGCCAGCTGGGTAGAGTTTGAATCCAACGATATGAGGGTTTGCATCCGCTGCGCGCACGTCCTCAACAGTTGTGTTGTCCGTTAAGTAAAGCGCCATCATTGGACGGAAATGCGCCAGTTCCCCAGCCGCTTGTACGATCTCTTCCCGATACTGATCCGCCTGGTTCGCTTTACAAACAGGGGGCACCAAATTCGGCATCACCATGATCCTGCCAAAGCAACGGGCACTATGAGGTACTACGGTTTTTAGTATGTCGCCATTGCGGACGTGAATATGCCAGTCATCTGGGCGGGTGATTTGAATCGTGTTTTTCATGGAGGGGAGTATAACTCGCCGAACGAGTTTTCCTGGTTGCTTTTATATGTTGCTTAAGTGAGCTTCCCGAATTGTTTCGACTTTATCAAAGGAAGGTAAAAATTGGAGATGCCCGATAGTCGAAACCTGCGAGCCTTTCTGAGCTAATCGGTTTTCTAAAAAATTCTGAGGCCTCTTTCATATGCGAGTATCTGCACATCTAAAACCGAAGATCTATCTTCCGTAGCGAAAAAAATCGCCACTCTAACGTCACCCCATGTCAATGGGATCAACATCAATCGACCATCTCACGGATCGGGGGGCTTTCTGGTTTTCCATTTCTAGCGCTAAGGGTGCCAGCAACTCATGTAGTTGTTTACGAACCGGACTGCGAACTAAAAGCTGCATGCGAAATCGACCGGCAAGCTTCTCCATTGGAGAAGGCACGGGCGAAAACACTTCCACATGCGATAGATTATGGTTTCGAATAAGATCACTAGCGATCGCTGCGGTGTTTTGCAGCATATTCGAAGCGGCGTGTAAATCTGTAGATTCTGAACGAAGCAACGCAAAGTACCCCACAGGTGGATAGCCGGCATGCTGTCTCTCCTCCATATTTGCTTGGGCAAATGCAGGGTAATCGTGCTTGGTGAGCATCCGGATATAGGGATTGGCGGGGTGTGCGGTTTGCAGCAGAACTTTACCGTTGTCTTCCGCTCTTCCGGCGCGGCCAGCGACCTGCAGTAACTGTTGAAACATGAACTCCGGCGCCCGGAAGTCGGCGGAGAACAACCCTTGGTCAGCATTAATGACGCACACGAGTGAAACCCCGGGAAAGTCATGTCCCTTGGTAATCAGCTGGGTTCCGACAATTATGTCGACCTGGCGGTTTTGGATCGCCTCTAATTGTTGGTAGAGCTTTCGCGTGGTGTTGGCCTGGTCTCGGTCCAGGCGGCAAAAACGTGCAGTGGGGAATTTGCCCAGTAACGCCTGCTCCACACGCTGCGTACCTGCACCAGCAAAGTAGAGAGGGGTGTCGCATTGTGGGCAATTCTCGGATAGTCGCTCGCGGTATCCACAGTGGTGGCAACGAAACTGTTTTCGATGATGGTGATAAGTCAATCGGGCCGAGCACTGCTGGCACGCCGCTTGCCATCCGCATTCATAGCAGTGCACGACGGGCGCATATCCTCGTCGATTAATATAAACAATTACCTGTTCTCCACGTTCGACCGCAACACCAATCTCATTGAGCACCGGGCTCGATACGCCGTTTTCCAATGGGTAGCGCGTTGTATCAACAATTTCTATTGCTGGCAGTTTCGCTTTGCCCACTCTATGTGTGAGCTGTAAAGGGACATGTCGCTTGTTTTTAATATTGTGCAGAGATTCGAGCGACGGAGTGGCTGACCCGAGCACTACGGGAATATCTTCCATGCTGGCGCGCTTGATCGCCAGATCTCGCGCATGATAACGAAAACCGTCCTGTTGTTTGTAGGATTGGTCATGCTCCTCATCCACGACAATGAGCCCTGGGTCTTTTAACCAGGTAAAAACCGCGGAACGGGTGCCCAATATTGCGGTGGCATATCCTTCTTTCGCCATCCACCAGCTTTGATAACGTTCCTTGTCCGTCATCCCAGAATGCATGGCGTAAACACTGGGTCCTAGTTGTGCGCGCACCCGGCCAACCAACTGCGGTGTCAGGGAAATCTCTGGCACCAGAAAGAGCACCTGCTTACCCTGAGCGATACACTGTTTGGCGGCTTCCAGATAAACCTCGGTTTTTCCGCTACCGGTAATTCCTTGGAGAACAAACGAGCGAAAACCTCCAAGGCTGTTGATGATTCCTGTCGCGGCATGCTGTTGTTCTTCGGTGAGGGATACTTTTGCTGCTGCGGGCTGATCAACTACCGGCAACTGGAGTAACTCCTCCTTGATGACCAGTTCTTTGCGGACGAGCTGCTTCATCGCGGGACGCCATCCGGGAAATGAAGAATTGAGCTGGTCTACCGAAAGTTTCCCCTGTGTCTGGATTAGCTTAAAAAGTTTGGTCTGAGAAGGGGCGGCGCGAAGTTGTGTCGCAATTTCAAGGGCATCGACAGAGGTCGCTGATGGCGAAATTGAGTACATTTCGATGAATTTTGGGGTGGGCATACCCAGGGGTTGACGCAGTAGCACCGGGAGGGCGGCAGAAATCACCTCGCCGATAGGGTGGTGATAGTACTGGCTGGCCCAACGTAACAAAGCTTGTATGCGAACAGAAGTTGCAATGCCATTATCCAGCACATCTCCGATGGGACGGATCTTGTCCACACTACTGGTCGTGGACCGAGAGAGAACAACACCTACCAGATTTCGCTGACCAAATGGCACCAGAACCCGGGTTCCGGTAGCAATATCCAAATCTGAGGAGTAATCGAAACAACGCCTAAGTGGAACAGGTACAGCAACCTGATAAATTTTCCCAATATTTGTGGTCATGATTTGTCACTGCTTTTACACACAGAATCTGTGGATAACTCTGTGCATAAAGTCCAGAAATTGAACAATCCAGTCGAAAAAACAGGATGTTTGTGAAATCTGATTAAAAAATGAGCAATTTTCAAATTATTTAATTAATTCAATAACATATAGGTTGTTTTTCATCACAAAAACCAGTATTTCGTCCTAAACTAGAACTTTTATGACAAGTAGATGACAGTTGTGCATAAGTAGGGACAGTTCGCGGAGGGAAAGGCAATTTTTTACACCTCAATGACCAAAATTGACCACATTGAAAAGGATGCACAAATACTCCAGAAGGACTGGTGCGCTTGATTCTGGCAGCGACCAGCGGTTCACACTATATCTGTGACCTCTACGGTGAACTGGTTGGTTTGTCGTTCAATAAAAAAACGTTTCAATGCGGCGCTCACTACCCGAAAAGCCATCTTGTCCCAAGGGATATCTTGTTCCAGAAACAGCGCAGTTTCCAGACTTTCTTCGCCCACCCCGTATCCAGCTTCACTTTCAAGTCGCGCCCGAAAAAGCATGTAGACCTGGCTGATGTGCGGGAGATTATAGATACCGTACAAGCTGACGTCTGTCACCGGTGCACAAGCTTCCTCCATGGTTTCACGGGCTGCACCTTGCTGCACGGATTCACCATTTTCCATAAACCCTGCGGGAACCGTCCAATATCCATATCTGGGTTCGATCGCCCTTCGACAGAGAAGTACCCGGTCCTGCCATACAGGAATGCAGCCCGTAACAATCTTGGGGTTTTGATACTGTATCTCTCCGCAATGGTCGCAAACGTAGCGCTGCCGATTATCACCAGGAGGAATTTTCTGTGTCACACCGCGACCGCAGAGATTACAAAATTTGATTTGGGCTGAAGCTGCCATCAAAGGATCATATCTTGATTTTGAGTGAAAGGTGGACGAAGTTGATGATTGATTCTCAAGCCGCGCCTGCTTGCCCAAGCAGCACGCCCGCGAAGATCATTGCGCCAAACCAAATATTGTTTTTAAAGGCGAGAAAGCAGTTTTTCCGATCGTAGTCACGGCATAACCATTGCTGGTAGATCGCGAATCCGCCCGCAGCGAAAAGACAAAGGTAGTAATGCCAGCCAAGCTGGTACATCAATCCGAGCCAGGCAAATAACAGCAGCGCGGTGAAATGGAGCCCACCAACGATGCGGTTATCATGTTCGCCGAATAAGATGGCGGTGGATTTTACACCGATGCGAAGATCATCCTCGCGATCTGCCATAGCGTATTGCGTATCGTAGGCCACAATCCACACGAAGTTAGCCAAAAATAGTAACCAGGCAGCAGCTGGCACGTAGCCAAGGTGGGCTGAATACGCCATAGGTATCCCCCAGGAGAAAGCCACACCCAGCACGAGTTGTGGCAGGTTGGTGATCCGTTTGAAAAAGGGATAGGCCGCGGCAACCAGAGCGCCAAACAGAGAAAGCTGAATCGTTGCCTTGTTCAACATGAGAACCAGTCCTAGTGCCACCAACAGCAACCCAAAAAAAGTAACGATGGCCATTTTGGGAGAAATCTGACCAGAAGGAATGGGGCGGTCTTTGGTTCGCTCTACGTGGAGATCAACTTTCCGATCCGCAAAATCATTGATCGCACAACCAGCGGATCGCATCACAAATGTCCCTGCGACAAAAATCAAAACTATATTAGGGTTCGGGTTGCCGCCTGTTGCTAACCACAATGCGCAAAGAGTGGGCCAAAGCAGTAACAGCGTGCCTACCGGCCGATCCATTCGCACGAGACGAATATAAGGAAAGACTGATTTCCAGAATCGAGTGTCGGTAAAGCTAGACGTTGGCATAGATATCATTTTGATGAATCCATCGCTTTATAAGGAGCGGAACAATTTGAGGATGGTGGTTTTTTATTTCTGTTGCAATTTGTTCGACTTTGGGGAGCAGGGAAATATCTCGACCCAAATCAGCGATTCGCATTTGCTGTAATCCAGTTTGACGTGTTCCCAGCATTTCCCCCGGGCCACGATGTTCGAGGTCTTTCTGAGCGATTTCAAAGCCATCATTACTGTCTCTGAGCAGTGAGAGTCGATCTTTCGCCAGCCGTCCAAGAGGAGGCTTATAGAGTAAAACACAATTCGCCTGATCGGCACCTCGCCCAACACGCCCACGAAGCTGATGCAGTTGTGCGAGCCCCAATCGCTCTGCATTTTCGATAATCATCAAGTTGGCGTTAGGCACGTCGACGCCGACTTCTATCACGGTAGTAGCAACCAGCACTTGAGATGAGGCATCCCGAAATTGCTGCATCACCGCATCTTTTTCTTTGCCTTTCATCTTGCCATGTACCAGGTTTACAGCAAGTTCTGGTAAGGCATCTTTTAAATACGCCCAGGTATCGGTGGCCGCCTGGGCTTGAAGAGCATCTGATTCTTCGATAAGCGGGCAAACCCAGTAAACCTGCTGACCTTCGGCGCAAACATGACGTATTCGCGCGATAATATCGTCGCGACGACTGTCCGGCAAAACCACCGTATTGACCAGTTTTCTTCCGGGCGGTAATTCGTCGATGCTGGAGACGTCAAGATCGGCATAAAAGACCATTGCCAATGATCGAGGTATGGGTGTCGCACTCATTATCAACTGATGCGGTACCTGATTTTCCTTACTGCCCTTGTTTCTCAGTGCAAGCCGTTGATCTACCCCAAACCGGTGTTGTTCGTCCACAATGACTAATCCAAGACGGGCAAAGTCGACCTGTTCCTGAAACAGGGCATGGGTGCCAACCACCATTTTCGCAGTGCCATCGGCAATGTTTTCAAGGGCTGTTCGCCGTTCAGCGGCGGGCAGCTTCCCCGTCAGCCACGCGACATGGATTCCAAGCTGTTCAAACCAGCCCGTAAAGTTCTTGCGATGCTGTTCCGCGAGTAATTCGGTGGGCGCCATTAAGGCAGCCTGGAAGCCAGCGTCTATTGCTTGCAGCGAGGCCGCTGCCGCCACCACGGTTTTACCCGACCCGACATCCCCCTGGATCATGCGCAGAGAAGGTGTACTGTTGGACAGGTCTTCGGCCGTTTCAGAAATCACGCGTTCCTGCGCACCGGTTAGAGTAAAACCAAGCAGAGGTTTGAGCTCTTGCCATGACGGGCTCTCCATGGCAAAGCGGGGTGCCTCGTTGGCAATGCGTTGCTGGCGTAGCTGAAATAACGCCAGATGATGGGCCACCATTTCCTCCAGCGCGAGTCTCTGTTGGGCTGGATGTTGGTGAACAAGTAGAGTCTCGGTAGCAACGTTAGCTGGCGGCGAGTGCGCAATTTCTAGTGCCTGCTGCAGAGGCAAAAGAGAAAAGGCATCGCGTACCGACTCTGGAACAAGCTCTGGCAGCGTGGGTAAAGCGACTTTTAATGCCTGCGCAACCAGTTTTCGAACCACGTTTGGTCCCACACCTTCGGTCGCGGGGTAGACAGGTGTCAGCGATTGGTCATGCGACAACTCTGGCTCTTCCTGGGTAATACGATACTCTGGATGCACCATTTCGACAGAGCGGGGGCCGCGTCGTGCTTCACCAAAGCATTTAATCCATTTGCCTCTTCCAAACGCTTTTTGCTGTGCCTGATTGAAATGGAAAAAACGTAAGGTGATTAAACCGGAATGATCGCTCACCTTGACCAGCAAGCTCCTCCTTCGTCCAAACTGCACATCCGCCACCTCTATCTCACCGACAATAACCACATCGCTTCCCGGTTGTACGCTGCCGATTGGCGTCACTCTGGTGCGGTCCTGGTACCGCAGCGGCAGATGAAACAGTAGATCTTCAGGTCGATAAATCCCCAGCCGCTCAAGCTTGGCAGCAAGCTGGGGGCCAACCCCGGTGAGAATTTGTAGAGGATGAGAAGCCAGCTAACTCTTCTAGTCGCAGTTCAAAGAGGAGGGATCGATTTATCTACTCATCAAGCACCAAAATCGCTTCTATCTCCACCGGAACTCCTTTGGGAAGTGACGCAACCCCAACTGCAGCGCGCGCAGGATAGGGTTCGTCGAAGTAGGTCGCCATCACTTCGTTCACGGTGGCAAAGTTGGAGAGGTCGGTCATTGAAATATTCAACTTAACCGCATCCTTCAGAGATCCTCCGGATGCTTCGGCAACTGCTTTGAGATTTTCAAAAACCCGTTTTGCAGCGGTTTCAAACGTCTCCATGTCGGGCTCCATCGTATTGGGGTCGAGCGGAATTTGTCCAGAAATATATACGGTGTTTCCAGCTTTCACTGCCTGGGAGTAGGTGCCAATTGCACTGGGGGCATTTTCGGTGGATATGACGGTGCGGTTGGTCATGGGAGATCTCAGGTTTTTAAAAATGGAAGTGTAGAGTCTGGGCGACAGATTGTCATCTGTTCTGTTGAAAGGCTGTGAAACAGAACATTCGCTAAACGAAATCGATACAATTCGCCTCACTCAAACTAGCGGAACGCAAATGCGACTGGATACCAATATCGACCAGCTGCCAGAGACCCGATGGGAGAAACTCGAATTTCATGGAAAGGGCTTGGAATACTTCAAGATCTGGATAGTGAACATTTTTCTGAGTGTGATCACAGTAGGAATTTACTCGGCGTGGGCGAAAGTTCGAAGTAAGCGGTATTTTTACGGTAACACGGTATTGCATGGCGCTGTGTTCGAGTATCACGCTAAACCTTTAGGTATTTTAAAAGGCAGGGTGATTGCGGTAATTTTTCTCGCCATTGCGATTGGTCTGGGGATTCTGCACCCTTTAGCGGGCCCAATATCATCAATCGTCATTGCTATTGTGACCCCCTGGGTAATCTGGCGCTCCATTATTTTCAATGCAAGAATGACGAGCTACCGGAATGTTCGATTTGGTTTTATGGGTAAAGGTTTAACGCTTTACTACATACTGCTTGTAATACCTTTACTGTTTGCCTCCGCTGGCGCCACATTGGGCTGGGTGATTGGCTTTCTTGGAAGGTCGATAGATTTATTCGGATTGCGTGGCATAAACCAAATAAACGCAGCGATCATAGGGGGCATTTTAGGTGTGTATTTATCGTTTCCCTATATTCATAAAAACCTCACCAGTTATTTTTTGAATCATCGATTGTTTGGTCAGGGAAGATTCCGCGCCAGGTTGCATGGCTCTTTCTACTACTGGTCTTATTTGAAATGGTTCATACTGTTATCGGTGATCACGGCCGTATGTTGGTCGATTGTGTTTCTCGCAAATACACTGGTGGGGAATAATCTCTCTTTCCTTCGTGCTGGCGGTACGCGTGATGCCGCTCTGGCGGCGCTGCCACCAATGGTTTTAGTGCTGGCATTGATTCCGTTTCTCCTTGGCTTTTCCTGGCTCAAGGCATATATCACAACGCTGTTTAGAAACTACGGCTACGGACGACTGCAGTTACAAAGCGCTGCGACGTTTAAATCTCAAATGGATCACAACCGATTATTTAGTATTCAGTTCACCAATTTTTTATTGCTTGTGATTACCCTAGGAATCGCATGGCCGTGGACTAGAATTCGTTTGGTGCGTTATCGAATAGAAACCCTGAGCGCAAGGATTTATGGAGATGTCGAAGGCTATCTCTCTCAGATGCAGAATAAACAATCTGCTCTTGGCGAAGAGTTGGGTGAAGCTTTTGATATTAATCTTGATCTCGGCATTTAAAGGAGCATCCGGTGATTGAGGGGTTTTGGTTTCCCGCTGGGAGCGCGAAAAAAATCGTAGCCGCACTCTCGGTCTCAGAGGGGAGATTTAAGGTCATCGTGAAACACGATGAATACATGGAAGGTCAGTTTGATGAGCTCATTGTAAGTTCGCGGGTTGGAAACATCCCAAGAAAAATTCAGCTACCCGATCAATCGGTATTTGAAACAACCGATAACGAAGCGGTGGATAGATTGCTGCAGTTGTCATCGGCCATCGTAAAGCGCCGAGGATGGGCACATATTCTGGAGACGAGGTGGAGCTGGATCGGTGTCTCCTTGCTGGCGGTGTTGCTATTTGTATTCGCGGGTTTTAGATGGGGACTCCCCTGGGCCAGTGTATCCGTCGCGGAAAGTATTCCGGAACCGATTGTGCAGCAGTTATCACAAGGGTCGCTTTCGTTGCTCGACGATATTATGTTTAAACCAAGCGAAATATCGGAGAGTGAACAGAAAAAAATTGCGCAGCGTATCCAGAACCGACTGGCGCATTTAGATGGCTCTAATTTCCCCATTCACTTTCGAAAAATGGGCTTGCCCAATGCAATAGCGCTTCCGTCTGGGGATATTGTGCTAACCGATCGTCTCGTCAACATTGCGAGTGACGAAGAATTGCTGAGCGTGGTGTTGCATGAAATCAGTCATGTTAAACAAAAGCATGGCCTGCAGCAGTTAGTCAGATCTTCGGTGCTGTCGTTTGCGATTGCCCTCGTTGTTGGAGATTCATCTGGGGTGGAAGAGCTTTTGGTCGGCCTTCCTGTATTTTTAATGCAAAGTCAGTATTCACGCAGCCATGAATCAGAAGCGGATGAATATGCTCTCGAACAGATGATGGCAATGGACGTTGATCCGATCCACTTTGCACGGATCATGGAAAAAATGGAGGGCGCTACTCAACAAGCTGGTGCACAAGGAAATGAAGATCATAATGAGTCCGACACAAGCGTGACTCGGCAAAAGAAGCTGACAGATTATATTTCTACTCATCCGGTTTCTGCGGAGCGTATTCGAAAAGCTGAGACGCTTTCAGATACATTCAATCGTCGGCGAGTACTCTCGAACTAGTAGAGAGATTATGGATAGTAGATCGCGCCGTTGACTACGGCTCGCGAGGCGCCTGTGACAGACGGTAACGAAGTTGGTTTTTTTTGTAGCGTTCCGTAAGCCATCCACGCGAATGCTGCACCTTCCACTAAATCAGGCAGAATTCCAAGAGCAGCCGTAGAAGCCACCGGAACTGAGGCATGAGTAGATAGTTGCTGCATCAGCCAGGTGTTTTTGGCGCCGCCACCACACACGTAAATCTCGTCAACCTTTTGTAGGTATGGTGACTCAATCACGCTTTTAACAGTGAGCATTGCCAGCGTGTGCTGAACATCTTCAGCGCGGATATCGTTGCCGGTGTGAGATAAATGTTGTTTGAGCCAATCAAGGTTAAACAGTTCTCTGCCAGTGCTTTTCGGAGCAGAACGTTGAAAGTACTCATCGCTAATGAGTGCAGTCAGTAATTCGTGATCCGTATTACCACTTGCGGCCCACTCCCCGTCTCGATCAAAAGGCAGACCCTTTTGATCTTTGATCCAGGCATCCATCAGTCCATTAGCAGGCCCACTATCGAAGCCGACTATAGGTTGGTTCTCGTCCTTTGGGAGTACAGTGATATTGGCGATACCCCCCATGTTCACAATTGCGCGGTTCTTTCTTGCGGAGGTAAAGACGGCATGATGAAAAAATGGCGCAAAGGGAGCTCCTTCACCGCCTGCTGCCATATCAGCGCTGCGAAAATCAGTCACTGTCGGAATTCCTGTTTCCCCGGCAATTGTGGCGCCGCAACCCAGTTGTACTGTAAACCCCAGTGGCTGCTCCGGATGATGACGAATCGTTTGCCCATGACAACCTATCACTGCGACACCATCTCGATCGATGTTGGGGTTGTTAGTGAGAAGAGCGGTGGCACTTTCAGCATAAAGCCGGCCAAGCTTGCGATGTAGTGAACCGGATTTAACGACTTCGTTTGGTCCCGGGGACATCAAGGTTTGAATTTCTCGAGCAACTTCGTCCGGGAAAGGCGCAAAGTGGTTGCATACGGTCCGCGGTTTTTCAGGAGTTGTGATATCCAATAGCACTACGTCGATGCCGTCGACACTGGTTCCAGACATGATGCCAATTGCATAGACAGAGCTAGTCATAGCATCAGGCAGAGATGCTCTCTTTTGCCGAAGAGATGGAGTGAAGTTCTTGTGTTAGGGCTTTTTGTTGTGCGCAAGAGAAATGGTATTGTGTTGCGCCAGTTTGGTCATCCACTTGCTCGCCTCTTTGCGAAATGCGCTTGCGTAACG